>NZ_BAAASM010000054.1:0-263418 GCF_039532885.1 Streptomyces nogalater
CTGGACCCGCCCCACCCCCGCCGCCTCCCGCTCCGCCGGTGCCACCCCCTGCGCCGGTGCCGCCTCCCGCGCCGGTTCCGCCCGGTGCGCCCCCGGTGCTGCCGGTGCCGCCGGGTGCCGTCTTCCCGCCGCCTCCGCCGCTGCCGCTGCCTGGTGCGCCCGCTCCGGGGGTGGCCGTGCCTGCCCCTGGCGTGGGCGCGCCCGGCGCGCCCGGCGCGGTCGCAGGGGGTGCGGGTGCGGGTGCGGCTGCCGGTGCCGGGGGTGCTGGTGCGGGAGTTGGTGCCGCTGCTGGTGCGGCTGCCGGAGCCGGTGCCGTCGCCGGTGCCGGTGCTGCCGGAGCAGGGGCAGGGGCAGGGGCAGCGGGCGCTGGTGCGGGAGTCGGGGCGGCTGTCGGCGCGGTGGCGGGTGCGGGCGCGGTGGCGGGCGCCGGGGTGGCTGCCGGTGCCGGTGCCGGTGCCGGCGCTGCCGCGGGTGTGGGTGCGGCTGCCGGTGCCGGAGCAGGGGTCGGAGCGGCTGCGGGGGCGGGTGTGGGTGCGGCGGCGGGTGCTGGGGCCGGTGCGGGTGCCGCCGCCGGAGCGGCGGCCGCAGGCGCCGGTGCTGGGGCAGTTGCCGGTGCCGGGGCCGCTGTGGGTGCCGGTGCCGGCGCTGCCGCGGGTGTGGGTGCGGCTGCCGGTGCCGGAGCAGGGGTCGGAGCGGCTGCGGGGGCGGGTGTGGGTGCGGCGGCGGGTGCTGGGGCCGGTGCGGGTACCGCCGCCGGGGCCGCTGCGGGTGCCGGTGCGGCCGCCGGTGCGGGCGCGGCGGCAGGAGGAGGGGCTGCGGCTGCCGGTGGTGCCGGTGCGGCGGCCGCCGGGGGAGCGGCGGCGGGCGCCGGGGGAGCCGCGGCCGGAGCAGCGGCGGCGGCAGGCGGTGGTGGCGGGACCACTGCCGGTGGCGCCGGAGCAGCCGCCGGCGCGGGAACCGCGGGCGCCGCGGCCGGAACCACGGCCGGCCAAGGCGGAGCCACCACCGGCCAGGGCCAGGCCACCGGAGGGCAGACCACCGGAGGTCAGGCAACGGGTGGTCAGGCCACCGGTGGAGAAGCGGCCGGCGGTCGGACGACGGGCGGCCAAGGCAGCGGAGGTCAGGCCACCGGAGGCGAAGCAGTGGGCGGCCGGGCATCCGGCGGTCAGGCGACGGGGGGACAAATCACCGGGGGACAAGGCACCGGTGGTCAGGCCACCGGAGGCGAGGCGGTCGGGGGGCAGTCCACGGGTGGTCAGGCCACCGGGGGACAGGCCACCGGCGGTCAGTCCCGTTCCCCCACCACCTCGTCCACCGCGACCCCCCGCACCCCCTCCTCCTCGTCGTCCACGCCCTCCATCATGTCCCGGTTCATCCGGCCCGGCGGCAGGCCGACCGGGCTGGGTCTGCTCGCCGTGCTGTTCCTGCTGCTGATCCCCGCCGCCCTCGCCGCCGCGCTGTTCGGCTCGCGGCGCATCGGCAAGTAACCCCGACCCCCCGTCCCCAGCCCAGCCCTCAGCCCCCGCCGCCCCCACCCCCGTTCCCGGGCCGGGCATATCGAGACGACAGGAGACCGCGCCGATGATCGAGACCTTGGCCGTCGTTCTGGGGATCGCCGTGATCGCCGCGGGCGCCGTGGCGGTCCGGCACCACTTCTGGCCGCCCGCCCCGGACGAGGAGCCGCGCGAGGACGTCGCCGAGTACATCTCCATGATGGTCAGCGTGCTCTACGCCCTCGTGCTCGGTCTGTCGATGGTGGCCGTGTGGGAGGCCCGGTCCGCCGCGGAGGAACATGTGCAGGTGGAGGCGAGCGCCGCCCACCAGATCCGGCTGCTCTCCGCCGGGCTGCCCGTCCCGTCCGGCGAACGGACCAGGGAGGCCGTTGACGCGTATGTGCACCACGTCGTCTCCGAGGAGTGGCCCGGCATGGCCGCCGGGCAGCCGCCGGACCGGCGCGGCTGGGACCTGCTGAACGACCTGAGGGCGGCGGGCCAGCTCCCCGCCGGGTCGAGCCCCGCCCAGCAGGCCACGCTCCAGGAGTCCCTGGCCCAGCTCAGCGTGCTGGACGACGCCCGGCGCGGCCGGGAGGCGGATGTCGGCAACACCCTGTCACCCGTGCTGTGGTTCGGGCTGATCGTCGGCGGCCTGCTGACCGTGGCCTTCATGTTCATGTTCGGCGTACGGCGCAGCATCACCCACGTGGTGATGGTGATGGGCCTGACCGCGCTCATCACCTTCACCGTGCTGCTGGTCTACGGGCTGAACCAGCCCTTCAACGGCATGTTCGCCGTCGACTCGTCCTCCTTCTCCCGCTACTTCCCCGGCAGTTGACGGTGCGGCGCCCGACGGCCGGCCGCTTCCGCGTGCAGCCGGGCGGCGATCCGCCGTCCGTCCGGCCAGCGCACGTCGTACGCCCAGCCCCACCGCTCGAACCGGGCGATCAGCCACGCCGTCAGGTCCGGCTGGCCGCGCAGCCCGCCGTGCCGGGCGCTGTTGGGGTCGGCGTGGTGGAGGTTGTGCCAGCCCTCGCCGAAGGTCAGCAGGGCCACCCAGGGCACGTCCCGGGACTGGTCGCGGGTGCGGTAGTGGCGCGGACCGAAGGCGTGCGCCACGGAGTTGACCGACCAGGTGACATGGTGCACGACGGCGTACCGCACCAGGCTCGCCCAGAAGAAGGTGACCAGCGCGGACCGCGCGTCCCGGGTGGCCGCCAGGACCAGGACCGGCGGCAGCGCGAGCGAGACGGCGATGGCCAGCGGATAGCAGCGGTCCAGGCGGCGCACGTCCGGGTCGGCGAGCAGGTCGGGGGCGTAGCGGGGGTAGTGGGAGCGGACCGGTGAGGAGGCGAACCAGCCGACCTGGGCGTGCCACAGGCCCTTCAGCAGTGCCCGCCGGGTGGTGCCGTACTTCCACGGCGAGTGCGGGTCGCCCGCCCGGTCCGCGTACTGGTGGTGGCGCCGGTGCTCGGCGACCCACATCGTCACCGGGCCCTCCATGGCGAGGCCGCCCGCGACCCCGAGGGCGATCCGCAGCGGCCGTTTCGCCTTGAACGACAGATGGGTGAAGTGCCGGTGGTAGCCGGCGGTGATGCCCATGATGGACAGCGCGTACATCCCGGCGCCGAGGACCGCGTCGTACCAGCGCGGCCCCCAGCCACCGGCCAGGGCGACGGGCAGCGCCAGCGCCAGCACGGCCAGCGGGCCCACCACGAGGGTGAGCAGATAGCCGGTGCGCAGCGGCAGACCGACCGGGACGGTGTCGGGGAGCGGGGCACGCGGGCCCTTCGGATGTTCGGGGGTCACGGTCACGGCGCGCCTCCCGCGGGGCGGGGCGGGGTGGTGCAGGGGGTCATGGGCGGCGATTATGCGCCGACCCGGCGGCCCCGGAGCCCAGGCTCGGCGCGCGGCGCGGCCCCCGCGGGCATCCTCTACCTGGATGGATGAAGGTGCGGGCGCGGCCCCGCCGGCCGACCATGGGAGCGGGGCCACGCCCGTCGGCGCGGCCCCCGGCCCCGCCCCATGTCGTCGAGCCGAGGGAGCGTCGGATGCGAGCGGACGGCACCGCACCCGGACGGCCCGCGCCGGACGGCGAGGACGCCAGGGAACTGCTGCGCCGGTGCGCGCGGGAGGTGGTGGACGTCGCCGAGGGCATCCGCGCGGTCTCCGCGCGCACCAGCACCGCGCTGCTCACCCCCGCCCTGACCGCCTCCGCGCGCCGCCGCCCGCGCACCGGCCTGGCCGCCCAGTGGGCCCTGCTGCGCGCCCTCACCAACAAACAGGGCCTCGGCGGCTCGGCGATCACCGCGCCGAAGGGCATGGGCCACGTCCTCGGCGCCGCCGGCGAGGCGCTGGGCCGGGAGAGCCTGGCCGCGCTGGTGGCGGTCACCTCGCTGCGGCTGCGGATCGCCGCCGTGCTGGTCGACCACCCCGAGTTCGTGCGCGATCCCGGCATGCGCCGGCTGACCGAGGCCGTCACCACCGACAAGGACCTGGCGGCCGTGCGGTCCCTGCGCGCCCTGTTCCGCGACCAGGGGGCCCAGCGCGCGCTGTCCGGGCTGGCCCCGCTGATGGCCGAACTCCTCGCGATCCGCGCCCTGCTGGACGAGGATCCGCAGAACGACGAGACCGGCTGGGCGCTGGCCACCGGCCGCGAACTGTCCGCCGACCCGCTGCACGGCGTCAGCGCCGCCCACCTCGCGGGCCTGGACCGGGGCGAGGGCGCCGCCGAGGCCGTCGGCCTCACCGACCAGGAGCGGCAGGTCATCGCCACGAAAGGATCCCTCCTCGGCTTCCTGCGCAACATCGAGACGCTCTCCACGAACGGGCGGATCCTGCTGCAGAACGTGCGCGGCCCGGACGGCGTCGTCCGCTACGTCCTCCAGGCGCCCGGCATGGCGCCCGGCCGCCCCCGCACCGACTCCCCGCAGGACTTCATCGGCGCCTGGCGCAACCTGTTCATGCCCGACTCGCCGTACACCCGCGCGATCCTGCTCGCCCTGCGGGACTACGGCATCCCACGCGGCGCGGACCTCGCGCTGATCGGGCACAGCGAGGGCGGGATCGCCGTGATGAACCTCGCGCAGAACGAGGAGTTCTGCCGCGCCTACCGGGTCACCCACGTCGTCGCCGTCGGCTCCCCGGTCGACAACAAAAAGCCCGCCGACCCGCGCACCTGGGTCGCCAGCATCACCAACCAGCACGACATCGTGCCCGTCCTCGACGGCCGCGGCGCGGGTTCCGCGTTCGACCCGCACCCGCACTGGTACGAGGTCGACTACACCGGTCCCACCCACGAGTTCCCGCTCTGCCACATGCTCCACGAGTACATCGAGCACCTGCGCACCGTCGTCCCCGAGGCCCGCGAACGCGTCGACGAGGCCCTCACCCCCTACCGCGGCCCCGTCGTGCGCACCCAGGCCTACCAGCTCAAGGACCGCGCCAACCCGCCCGAGGGCTACCCCTTCCTCACCCTGCCCACCGCCTCGCTGCCCACCACGGCCGGCCCGGTCGACGTGCCCGTGCGCTACTACGACTCCTCCGCCGCCCACCTGTGCTTCCCCGTCGACGCGGACACCGCCCGCGGACTGCTGCCCGACGTCACCTGGATGACGCCGAGCCGGCTCGGCCGACGGGCGCTGGCGGTGCTGTCGCTGTACGAGCACCGCTGCACCACCATCGGCCCGTACACCGAGATCTCCCTGTCCGTACTGGTGGACGACCTGTGGCGGCCCCGCCCCTACGACGTCGCCGTGGACCTGCTGCGCCGGGTCGACCTGCGCCGCACCGGCCGTTACGTCGTCTCCCTCGCCGTCACCAGCGAGGAGGCGCGGGCCGTCGCCCGGGAGATCTGGGGCCAGCCCGCTGTCCGGGTGAGCGCCGAGGCCAGGCTGACGGGCCGCGACCTCGCCGTCCGCTCCCCGGAACTCGGCCTCGCCGTCGACGGCCGCCTCACACCCGGCGCGCGCTGCCCCGAGGCCGACTGGATCCTCTACGGCCGCCGGGGCGAGAGCACCATCCGCACCCAGGTCCGGGCCCACGGCCGACTGCGACTGCACAGCGGCCGCGGTATCCGGCTGCGGCTGGACACCGGGGCGGCCGAACCCCTCGCCGGACACCTGCGCCGGCTCGGCATCGCCACGGCCCGCCCCCGACTGGTCCTCACCTGCCCCCAGTTCATGCTCCACCGCAGCGCCGGCGCCGTTCTGCCACGCTGACGCCCCCACCCCCACGGGAGCCCGCCATGGTGACCGAGCCCGCCCACGTCACGTCGTCCGAAGCCGAACTCCTCGACCGCGCCGAGGCGTTGCGGTCCGACGCCGAGCTGTTGGAGGAGTACGCCCGGCGGCTGCGTGCCACCGTGGACACCCTCGCCGGCTGCCCGGCGGCCCCGGAGTGGAGCCGCCCCACGCTGGAACGGCAGGCCGCCGCCTGCGCCACGGCGGCGGAGCAGCTGCGCACCGCCGCCGAGGCGTTGCGCGCCCACGCGGCGGCCGGGGACTGAATCCGCTCAGCCCGCCGCGGCCCGGGCCTCCGCCGCGCTCCGGCCCAGCGAGACGACGTAACGCCCCTTGTCCTCCGGCAGGTTGCGGTGCACCAGATCGGAGAAGCCGCGGGTGTGCCGGATGATCTCCCAGCCCTCGGGGGAGAAGGTGGCGGGCCCGAACAGGCGGGGCGCCAGCAGCGGGTTGTTCAGCGCCTCGGAGAACGCGTCGACGGAGATGATCCGTTCGAGCAGCCGGCCGAAGATCGCCCCGGGCTCCGGTTCCTCCGCGAACAGCCCGACGTGCAGGTCGATCGCGTCGACGTCGCCGTACACCTCCAGCAGCGCCTGCCGGACCCGCGGATCGCCGGAGATCTGCCGCGGGTCGGTGACCCGGGGGAAGCCGTAGTAGGCCCGGTAGTCGTTGTACGAGGCCAGCCGCAGCTCCCGGCCGACGGCGACGCTGCGCTCCTCGATGGGCAGCAGCAGCGGGTCGGTGTTGAACAGACCGGACAGACCGGCCGGCTGCCGGGACAGGTCCTGGAACAGCGGGCCCAGGCCCCGGTCCAGGACCAGCTGCCCGTTGGCGATGGTGTGCGCGAGCGGCACCGGCCGGCCCGCGATCGTGTACGTCGACGGGATCAGGCTGTGCCAGCGGTAGACGAGGCTGAACTCGATCGTCGCCCGGTTCTCCCGGTGCCACACCCCCCGGTCGGTGCGCACCGGATCGAGCACGAAACCGAAGTGGTACGGCGTGATGTGGTTGATGTACTCCTCCAGCATCACCCGGATCATCAGCACGATCAGCGTGTTGCGGGTGGTCTGGAAGAGCCGTTCGTCGTCCCAGTCCGGATGCGCGGCGGCCAGCACCCCGGCGACCCGGTTGTGCTCGCGCAGGAACAGGACGTTCAGCGCCATCGGCCCGATGTGCGCGTGCGCGCGCTCCCCGCCCCACGCGAACAGCGTGTCCACGAACTCCTCGGGGACCTCGTCGAACCGCACCGGCCGGATCGCCCGGAACTCCTCCCTGATCCGCCCGCCCTCGCACAGCGCGGGCGGGAACTCGCCGCCGTCGACGATCCGGCTCTTCAGCCGGCCGCCCCGGAAGGCGCGCAGACAGGCGGTGACCTCCTCCCGGTCGCCGTAGAGCTGGCACATGTCCAGGGTGTGCGGCGAGTCGGTGCGCCGCGGGTCGCCGGTGGCCGCGTGGCCGCGCAGGAAGCCGTCGGTGAACCACTGCGCGAACGCCGGCAGCAGCGCGGTGGACCGAGCGCAGCAGCGGCCCTCGCCCTCGCGCCGGAACAGCTCGGCCACCCGCTCCGGCGCCGGCAGGTCCCTCCGCCCCCCGGTCACCGGCGGCAGTTGCCGGCCCACCCAGGAGCGGTCGGTCAGCGAGTCCCAGGAGGTGTAGGGGGCCTTGGTGCTCAGCGGGTTGGGGCGCGGCGGCGCCTTGAGCACGGCCAGGTCGGTCAGCGTGGAGTTGAGCCTGCGGTGCAGCCACCGGCTGCGCTGGGCGGTCTGCCAGGCCGGGCCGTAGTGGGTCAGCAGATGGGTCTCGAAGCGGTTGCGCAGCCCGTCCCGGGACCTGTCCCTGGCCCCGGTCCAGGGCGGCGTCCCCTCCTGGGGCGGTCGGGAGGTGACGGTCATCGGTCCTCCGGTCTCGGTTCGCGGATCGGTCGATTCACGCGGTGGTCGATTCACGCAGTGGTCGATTCACGGGCGGCCGGTGGACGGAACCGGCCGGGGCCCGGGGTCAGGGCGCGGGCACGGCGTCCCGGCCGGACCGCACGGTGTAGTGCTGCGGGAAGGGGGTGCCCGCGTAGTCCAGGGCGCGTTCGGCTCCGGTCAGCGGACGCACACCGGGGCGCAGCAGCACCCGTCGCACCAGCTCGGGCACGATGACCCGGGCCGCGTACCGGCCGACGCAGTCGTGGGCGCCGTAGCCGAGGACGAGGTTGTGCGCGGGCGGGCGTCCGGGCCGGAACTCCTTTGGCGCGTCGAGCACGTCCTCGTCGAACATCGCCGACGCGAAGCAGGCCAGCACCACGCTCCCGGCCGGGATGAGCGTCTGCCGCCCGGTGCCCGCGGCCAGCAGGTGGTCGCGCACACACAGCCGGGGCGTGACCGGCACGAACGGGTGGAAGCGCAGCGCCTCCCACACATAGGCGTCGAAGCGGGACGGATCGCTCTCGCCTGCCGCGCGCTCCGCCTCCGCCAACACCTCGGGGCGCAGGGCGAGTTCCTTCAGCGCGGTGGCCGTGCACTGGGTGGCGTTCTGCTGATAGCCCGTCAGATAGCCGACCAGGTTGGCGTTGACCCGCTCGTCGTCGAAGCCGTACGCGGCGGGCAGCCGGGTGCTCAGCATCCGGCCCAGCACGTCGTCCGGACCGTCGTCCGAGGGTGCGGCCCGGCGGCGGGCGATCACCTCGGCGACCCGGTCGTGCAGTTCCCGGCCGGCGGCCACACCCGCCGCGTGGATCTCCGGGTCACGGCCGGGGTTGATGGCGAACGCCCACTGCATCCGGCGCGTGCAGGAGTGCAGCGTCTCCTCCTCGATACCGGTGAAGCCCAGATAGGCGACCGCGACGCGGGCGGCGGCCAGGCGGGCGTAGTCCTGGACGAGGTCGAAGGTGTCCGCGCCCCGGCCGATCGCCTCGTCCAGCACCTCGTCGGCGATCCGCGCGGTGAGCTCCCGCACCCGGGGCGCGTCCTCGGCGGCGAGCATCAGCTGCCCGTACCCGCGCTCCCGCCAGTGCACGTCCGCGCCGTCCCGGGCGAGGACGAACGGCCCGCCCAGCACGTCCTCCAGGATCGGGCCGAACACGCCCACGGTGAACGTCTCGGGCGCCGACAGCACCTCCAGCACATCGGGGTGCCGGGTGACGAACACCCCGATGGGCGTGCCGAACACCGGCCGGTGGGCGCGCAGCTCGGCGAACAGGTCCGCCCTGCCGGTCGTCATGGCCCGCCGCAGCAGAGCCACCCGCTGCGGTACGTCGTCCTGGGGGATCGCGTCGTACGCGGCGAGGAAGTCCATGCCGGTCATTCAGCCACCGGCCCGCGGTCACCGCACGCCGGACGGGCATTCGGGGCAGGGGTGCGGGCGGGCGGGGCACGGGTGACGATGGGCGTCCGGGGGACACGGCGGAGAGGAGCGCCCGATGCTGTCGGCGTGGGCCGGGGCGCTGATGCCCGTAGTCAGCGACACGAGCGTGACCGGTACCGGCAATCTGGCGCGGCCGCCCGGCACCGGTCGCCTCCTCGCCGCCAACCACACCTCGTTCTTCGACCCGGTCCTTCTCCTCGGCACCCTGCACCGGCTCGGCCTGCGCCCCGTGGTGCTGGCCACGGCCGGGCTGTGGCGGGTGCCGCTGCTGGGCCGGGCCCTCACCCACGAGGGGTACGTACCCGTGCACCGGGGCAGCCGCCGCGCCGCGGACGCCCTGCGGCACGCCGCCGACGCCCTGGCCGCCGGCCGGGACGTGCTCGTCTACCCCGAGGGCGGCCTGCCCCGCTACCGCGCCTCCCACGACCGTCCGCCCGGCCGCCTGAAGTCCGGGGTGGTCCGGCTCGCGCTGTCCACCGGCGCGCCGGTGATCCCCGTCGGACACGCCGGGGCCCGCCGGGTCACGTCCGGCAGCCGCGCCAAACAACTCGCCGGCTGGGCCACCGCGCCGCTGCGCCGCCCCCATGTCCACGTCCACATCGGCCCCGCCGTCCGCCTGGAAACCTCCGACCACCCCCTGGACACCCTGGAAACCGCCCTCGCCGAAACCTGGTCGACCGCGGCCCACGCCCTGGAGGAGCGACCGCGCGGCGCGGCGGAACCGACGGAAGACACTTGATCCACCGCGCCCGGCAACGACGACGCCCGCCCGGCCCCCGCCCGCCCCGGCGGGGCGTCGTACGGGACCGGCCGTGTCTGCCCGGCCGGGGGCCGTGCCGCGCCGGTCGAGCCGACCGGTCGGGGGCCGGGTGGCTTGGTTCGTTCCCGCATTCGGGTGGTAGCGGGCCGCCTCCCCGGCCGAACGGACCGGTGTGGCGCGGGGCCGGGCCGTCCGGTCCGGATAATCACGACTCATGCAGCAGGTGCAGACAGGCGCGCCCCGGGCCCCGGTCGCCGTCACCGGACTCGGTCTGATCACCCCGGCGGGCATCGGCCGGGACGCGGCCTGGGCGGGGCTGTGCGCCGGGCAGTCCACCGCCGCGACCGACCCCGCCCTGGCCGGGCTGCCCGTGGCCTTCTCCTGCCAGGTCCCCGGCCTGGACGCGCCCGCCCTGCTCGGACACCGGCTGGCCCGCCGGCTCGACCGGTTCACCACCTTCGCGCTGCTCGCCGCCCGCGAGGCCGTCGCCGACGCCGGGCTCGCCCCGGCCGACTGGGACGGCGCCCGGGTCGGCGTGGTGATGGGTGTCGGCACCGGCTCCATGCAGGGCTGGCAGGCCGAGTTCGACCGGCTCGCCGACGCCGTCCCCGAGCGCGTCTCCCCGCTGGCGCTGCCGCGCAGCGTGCCCAACATGGCAGCCGCGGAGATCGCCCTGGACCTCGGCGCGCTCGGCCCCAACATGGTGGTCAGCACCGCCTGCGCCTCCGGCACCAGCGCGCTCGGACTGGCCCGGGACTTGCTGCTGTCCGGCCGCTGCGACCTGGTCCTGGCCGGCGGCAGCGAGTCGGCCCGGCTGCGGATGACCGCCGCCTGCTTCGCCCAGATGCGCGCCCTGTCCCGCCGCGCGGACAGCCCCGACGCCGCCTCCCGCCCCTTCGACCGGGACCGGGACGGCTTCGTCCTCGGCGAGGGCGCCGCCGTCCTCGTCCTGGAACGCACCGCGGACGCCCGAGCCCGAGGGGTACGGCCCGAGGCGCTGCTCGCCGGGTTCGGCGCCTCCTGCGACGCCCACCACTTCACCGCCCCGCACCCCGACGGCGACGGCGCCGCCCGCGCCCTCCGCGCCGCCCTCGCCGACGCCGGTCTGACCCCCGAGGACATCGACCACGTCAACGCGCACGGCACCGCCACCCCCCAGGGGGACGCCGCCGAACACAACGCGCTGCACCGCGTCTTCCGCCGCCCCCCGCCCGTCACCGCCGTCAAGGGCACCATCGGGCACGCCATCGGCGGCGCCGGGGCCATCGAGGCGGCCTGCACCGTACTCACCCTGCGCCACCAGCTGATCCCGCCCACCGCCAACCTGGACACGCTCGATCCGGCGATGGACCTGGACATCGTCACCAAGGTGCCCCGCCCGCACCGGATGGCGGCCGCCGTCAGCAACTCCTTCGGCTTCGGCGGCCAGAACGCCGTACTCGCCTTCACCGCCGCCGACTAGTCCGCCCAGGTGGTCCGCCCGGGCGGAAGAAAGGGCCGTCATGTCCTTTGAGATCTCCGACGCCGCCCCGCCGGCGCCGGCTCGCGGCCGGTCCCGGCCCACCGGCGAGCAACTGATGATCGGCGTCTTCGTGGCCGTACCGTTCCTCGCCCTGCTCGCCGCCGTGCCGCTGGCCTGGCGGCACGGGCTGAGCCCCGTCGACCTCGGGCTCGCCGTCGCCTTCTACCTGGTCAGCGGGCTCGGCATCACGGTCGGCTTCCACCGGCACTTCACCCACGGCTCGTTCAAGGCCCGCCGCCCGCTGCGGATCGCCCTCGCGCTGGCCGGCAGCCTCGCCGTGCAGGGCCCGCTCATCACCTGGGTGGCCGACCACCGCAAGCACCACAGGTACTCCGACCGGGACGGCGACCCGCACTCCCCGTGGCGGTACGGCCGCTCGCCCCGCGCCCTCGCCAAGGGCTTGCTCTACGCCCACCTGGGCTGGCTGTTCGAGACCGAGCACGCCTCACCCCGCGCCTACGCGCCCGACCTGCTCCGCGACCGCGCCCTGATGCTGGTCTCCCGGCGCTTCGGCCTGCTGGCGCTCGCCTCCCTCGCGCTGCCCGCCCTGCTCGGCGGGGCGCTGACCCGGTCCTGGCAGGGCGCCCTCACCGCGCTGTTCTGGGCCGGGCTGGTCCGGATCTGCCTGGTCCACCACGTCACCTGGTCCATCAACTCCATCTGCCACGCCACCGGTTCCCGTCCCTTCCGCAGCCGGGACCGCTCGGGCAACGTGTGGTGGCTGGCCCCGCTGTCCTTCGGCGAGTCCTGGCACAACCTGCACCACGCCGACCCCACCAGCGCCCGGCACGGCGTACTCACCGGCCAGCTCGACGCGAGCGCCCGGCTGATCCGCTGGTTCGAACGCCTCGGCTGGGCCTATGACGTGCGCTGGCCGGACCGTCGCCGCCGCCCGGCCCGCCGCGAGGAGCCGGACGGCGCCGGCCGGGCCGGGGCGGACACGGCCGGGGCGGAGGGCGTCACAGAGGACAGGGCCGGCGTCAGCGGACTCGTTCGGCCGCCGCGCGGGTGAGATGGCGGCGCGGCCCGGCGCTGCCCCGGGCCCGGCCGGTACCGGTACCGGGCGCGTCGGCGAGCGGCCGGACGAAGAGACTGACGCTGGCCTCCTCCGCGAAGCCGTTGCGGCGCATCAGCTCGGCGGAGGCCGTGTTGCGCCGCTCCACGTCCGTGACCACGCACACCGCGCCGGCCTCCGCCAGCCGCGCACAGCACTCCCGCACCAGCCGGGAGGCCACCCCGCGCCCCTGGTAGTCGGGGTCGACGGCGATCCACTCCAGATAGCCCCAGTCGGCGCGCTGCTCGAAGGACAGCGAACCGAGCACGAACCCGGCGACCCGGTCCCCGTCGAGCAGCACCAGGCAGGCCGGGTCCGGCGCGTCCAGATGCCCGGCGACGGCCGACAGCGACCAGCCGGTGTAGGGCATCGCGTCGGTGTCGTACACCCGGTGACCTAGGTCGAGTACGGCGGCCAGGTGCTCGAAGCCGAGCGGGCGCAGCGTCAGCTCACCGGCGGGGGAGCCGGGCGCCGGCGCCGACGGATCCTGTGGGCCCGGCGCGGCGGGGGGACCGGTCGGGTCCGGCGCGGCGGCGGGATCGGTGGGCGTGTCGGCCATGAGCACTCCCTTCGGGGCGGCATTTCGCAGCATATGTCCGCTGTGCCGGTCGGGCACGGCCGGGCCGCCCGTCTGACGGCCTCCGGCCGGGCGGGACGCCATGGGAAAGGGGCGGGCCGGGGGGCGACGGCAGCCCCGGAGGCGAGCCGGTCGGGGCCGCAGAGCCCAGGGAGTCGACCAGGACACTCGCCTCCGGGTGGTTCAGGGGCCGGCGCCGACGGCCGGCAGGAAGGCCGGCGGCGCCGGGACCGGGGCACCCGCAGCCCGCCCCGTGGTGCCCCGCCGGGCGGCGCGGCGGCTCCCGTCAGGAAGAGCCGGCCGCCGCCCGTCGTCCGGTGCCGCGGGAGTCCTCGCGGGACGGCGTACGGCATCCGGCCCGCCCGGCGCCGGCGTCGTGCCCGCGCGTCGGGGCGGCACGCTCACCCCGCCCGGTACCACCGGGATACCGGGTGCGACCCCCGCCGCGCGGGAGCGGTCCGCTGCGGCGGGTGGCCGGCGGCCGGGCGGGGGAGCCGTCGGGGGAGAGGACGGAGTCATCGCCGTGGCCTTTCGTCCGGCCTCGTGGGTGGGGTCGCGGTCGGCGGACCGGCCGTTCGGGCGCCGGACACCTCCGCCGCCTGCCGAAAGGCCTTGCCGACGGCCTGTCTTCCCCGAACCGGACGTGCCGCCTGCTCCGTGGGTCGGGCCGGAGCAGCGGGTCCACTCTGGCACCTGCCAACCGGGCATCGCAACCGGCAAGTTGAAATTTGCAAGTGGCGAAGTGCATGCTGCATCCGACGGAACGTGATCGAATGGGCGGCGGGCAACCGGTCCGCCCTGCGCGGCCGGAAAACGACGAGGGGGGTGGGCTCGACCATGGAGACCGAGTGGGGCGGCGCGCCCTCCGTGTTGCGCATGATCCTCGGCAGACGGCTGGAGGAGCTGCGCACCCGGGCCGGCCTCAGTTATGCCGAGGCGGGCGCGGCCATCGGGGTCAGCCACTCCACGATCCGCCGCATGGAGGCCGCCAAGGTGGCCCGGCTGCGGCTCGCGGACGCCGAGAAACTGCTCCAGGTCTACGGCGTCGCGGACCAGGAGGAGGTCGAGACCTTCCTGCAGTCCGTGCGCGAGGCCAACAAGCGCGGCTGGTGGCACACCTACCGCGACGTCGTGCCCCACTGGCTGCCCGCCTATCTGAGCCTGGAGCAGGCCGCCCTGCAACTGCGCGGCTACGAGAACCAGTTCGTGCACGGCCTGCTGCAGACCGAGGACTACGCCCGCGCCCTGCTCACCGCCTCCTACCCGCACGCCCCCACCGAGGTCACCGAACGCCGGATCGCGCTGCGCACACGCCGCCAGAAGCTGCTGACCGGGGCCGAACCGCCGCGGCTGTGGGTGGTGATGGACGAGACCGTGCTGCGCCGGCCGATCGGCGGCCCGAAGGTGATGCGCGCGCAGATCGACCACCTCATCGAGGTGGGCCGGCTGCCCCATGTCACCGTGCAGGTCATGCCGTTCGCGAGCGGACCGCATCCCGCGCTGTGGGCCGGCGCCTTCCACCTCTTCCGGTTCCGGGCCCGCGAACTGCCCGACATCACCTACCTCAGCGGCCTGGCCAGGGCCGAGTACCTGGACAAGCCCGACGAGGTGGTGGTCTACCGGGAGGCCCTGGACCGGCTGAGCGCCCAGGCGCCGCCCGCCCGGAAGACCGAGACCCTGCTCGCCGCGCTGCGTGAGGAGTGGTGAGCCGCCGACCGTATCCGCCCGTCGCACCACCCCGCGTATCCGCCCCCGCACGTGCCGACGCGAGGGCCCGACCCCGAACCCGAATGGGAGATACGGCGTTGCCCGACAACGGATGGCCGGCCGACCGGATCGACACCGAGAACGCCCACTCCGCCCGCATCTACGACTACATACTCGGCGGGAAGGACTACTACCCCGCCGACAAGGAGGCGGGCGAGGCGATGGTGCGGGAGTGGCCCGCGCTGCCGGTGCACATGCGCGCCAACCGCGACTTCATGAACCGTGCGGTGCGCTGGCTCGCCGAGGAGGCGGGAGTGCGGCAGTTCCTGGACATCGGCACCGGCATCCCGACCTCGCCCAACCTGCACGAGATCGCCCAGGCCGTCGCGCCCGAGGCACGGGTCGTCTACGTCGACAACGACCCGATCGTGCTCACCCTCTCCCAGGGCCTGCTGGCCAGCGCGCCCGAAGGCCGGACCGCGTACCTGGAGGCCGACTTCCGCGACCCGGCGGCCATCCTGGGCGCCCCCGAACTGCGCGAGACGCTGGACCTGGGCCGGCCCGTCGCCCTCACCGTCATCGCGATCGTGCACTTCATGCTGGACGCGGACGACGCGGTCGGTGTGGTGCGCCGGCTGCTGGAGCCGCTGCCCTCCGGCAGCTACCTCGCGATGTCCATCGGCACCGCCGAGTTCGCCCCGGACGAGGTGGGGCGGGTCGCCCGCGAGTACGCGGCCCGCGACATGCCGATGCGGCTGCGCACCCTGGCCGAGGCCCGCGCGTTCTTCGACGGCCTGGACCTGGTCGGGCCCGGCATCGTCCAGGTGCACAAGTGGCACCCCGACGGCGGCGGCGAACAGGGCATCCGGGACGAGGACATCGCCATGTACGGCGCGGTAGCCCGCAAGCCGTGACCAGACCCGGGGCCGGGGTCCGACCCACCTCCCGGACCCCGGCCCCGCCCCCTCGTCGTACGACGCGTACGACGGGCCGTGCGGCGGGCCGGGCGGTCGCCGCACCCGCGACGACCGGAAGCCGGCCCCAGGGAACGACCGGAGGCGGCCGTCCCCGGCGGGACCGGAGAAGACCGCCCCCGGCGGGATGGGAGGAAACCGTCCCCGGACACGGAACCGGAATGCCCGGAAAGGGGTCTTAGGGTCCGTCGAAGGCCCCCGCCCCCGCCCGTCCAGGGCGGCCCGCGGGCGTACCACGCTCACCCGCCGGTCGCCCGAACCGGACGTGGGCCCCGCCCCGCCCCATTCGGGGCGGGGCCCACGCTCCGCCTGCCCGGGGCGCCGGTCAGGCCTGCCCGTGCGGAGGATACGAGCGCGGCAGCCGCATGCCCCGGCCGGCCATGATCCGCCGTACCCGGTCGGGATAGTCGGTGATGATCCCGTCGACGCCCAGGTCCATCAGCGCCTCGACGGTCGCCGGGTCGTCACAGGTCCACGGCACCACCTTCAGCCCCCGGGCGTGTGCCTCGGCGATCATGGCCGCGTCGGAGTAGAACCGGAAACCCGGGTCGCCGACCTTCCCGTTCTGCGGGAAGCCGTAGGTGGGGGAGAGGGTGGTGACGCCGGGCAGGGTCGCCGCCGCCCGGACGAAGTCCCCGCCGTAGTCGTCGGCGTCGATCCCGCCCAGCCACGGGGACGCGCCGGGCCGGCCGACCTGGAGGAAGTCGTAGTTGGTCAGCGCCACCAGCGGCCACCTGGGGGCGAGCCGGTGCATCACCTTCAGCGCACCCCAGTCGAACGACTGGATGGTGACCTGCCGCTCGATGCCCGAGCGGCGGATCTCCTCGTACACCCGGCGGACGAACACCTCGCGCGGCGCGGTCTGTTCGGGCGCGCCGGCCTCCACCTTGGTCTCGATGTTCAGCTTCACGCCCCGGGCGCGGTAGCTCCTGACCAGTCCCAGGACGTCCTTCAGCTCCACCATCCGGAACCCGTGGACGACCTCCTGCTCGGGGAAGCCGGGCAGTTGCCGGTAACCGCAGTCCAGCGTCTTGACCTGAGCCAGCGTCAGATCCTTGATGTACTTGCCGGTGTAGGGGTACATCGGGTCGCCGGGGGAGGCCGGGCCGGTGTCCCGGCACTTGACGCCGCTGATCTGCCGGTCGTGGGTGACGACCACCTTCAGGTCGCGGGTGACCTGGGTGTCCAGTTCCAGCGTGGACACCCCGAGCCGCAGTGCCTTGCCGAAGGCCTCCAGCGACTCCTCGGTGGTCAGGCCGAGGCCGCCGCGGTGTGCCTGGAGGTCGAAGCGGGCCGGCGCGGGTCCGCGCGGCGCCGCGTGCGCGGCCACCGGGATGAGCAGCGCGGACAGCGCGGCGAGGCCGGCGAGCAGGGGCCGGGCGAGGCGTCGCGGGGGCAGGCGTCGGGGGAGGGGCCGTAGGGGCAGGCGTCGTGGGGGCAGGTGTCGTACGGACATCGGGAACCTCACTCGGGTCTGAGCGGGCGGGGGAGTCCGCCGCCGGGCGCGTGGCGGATTCTCGCAAGGCCCCGCGGGGCCGGCCACCCTCCGGGCTGAACATCGCGGCACGGGCGGGTGAACGCCTCCGCCGTCCCGTCGTCGGCTCCGGCGCCGGACGCTCACCCGTGGCGGCGGCGTTCGGCGGTGGTGCGGTGCGCGGTGGTGGTGCGGTGGACGGCGATGAGCGCGGCGTCGTCGCCGAGCCGGCCGCCGGCGTGGGCGAGCAGGTCGCGCCGCAGATGGTGCATCAGGGCCTCCGGGCCGTCCCCGGTCCAGCGCGCCACCCGGTCGGCGAGCGGATAGAACCGGCCCCGCTCGTCCCGGGCCTCCACGACCCCGTCGGTGTACAGCAGCAGCGTGTCGCCCGGCTCGAAGGAGAACTCGTCCAGCGTGTGCCCGGCGCCGTACGGCACCCCGAGCGGCGGCGACGGGTGCAGGCCCGGGGCCGTGACGACGTGGCCGGGGCTCAGCAGCAGCGGCGGCGGATGACCGCAACTGGTCATCCGGGTGACCGGGTCGCGGTCCGGGATCTCCACGAGCAGCGCGGTGGCGAACCGCTCGCCCGCCTCCTCCGGGCGGTCCAGCTCGGCGGCGTAGCGGGTGATGCTCTGGTCCAGCGTGGCGGCGAGTTCCGTCAGCGGGACGCGCCGGTGCGCGCTCTCCCGGAAGGCGCCGAGCAGCAGCGCCGCCTCCCCGATGGCGGGCAGCCCCTTGCCGCGGACGTCCCCGATCAGCACGCGTACGGCGTCGTCGCACCGGGCCGCCGCGTACAGGTCGCCGCCGATCTGCGCCTCGTCCTCGGCGGCCAGGTACAGCGAGGCGACGCGCACCGCGCCGATCCGCTCGGGCAGCGGCCACATCAGTACGTGCTGCGCGGCCTCGGCGACCGTGCGGACCCGGGCCAGCTGGGCCTGCCGGCGCATCCGCAGGGCGCTGTAGAGCACGGTGAGCACGACCAGCACGGTGAGGGTGATGATCTGGACGATGTGATTGGTGGTGCCGAGCCCGCCGTGGGTGGCGCCGAGGAGGATCTGCGCGGCCACCGCGAGGGCGCCGACTCCCGCGGTGGTGCGGGGACCGGCGAAGGAGGGGGTGAGGGCGGGGGCGATCACCAGGGCCGGTCCGAGGTGCACGTCGTAGGGGGCCCGCATGTCCACCACGGTGATCACCACGATGAGCGCGACGGGGAGTACCAGCAGCGCACGGGCGGACTGCCACGGCTGCCGCGCTCGCGCGCGCCTGGGCCGGGGTGCCATGCCTCCCAGCGTGCGCCCGGGGTGCGTGAGACGCACGTCACACCGACAGATTTGGAATCGGACATTCCGGGTGGCTCTTCGGTTCCCGAATGGCGGACGCGTGTCACATTGCCTTCATCAGGCGGATCGACTAGCGTCATTCTCCGTTCAAATACCGGCTGGTTTCCCGATTCGGCCTGCGAAATAAAGGCGCTTGACGGGTGATCTGAACCACCCTCAACCGAAATCGCAGCATTTAGCGTCCTGTGTCATGACACAGACGGCGATGAGGCCGGACGCCCGCGACACGGCACCCGGCGACGGAGTACGGGGCAAGGGCCTCGGCGGCAATTCCATCGGCCTGCTGGGCAGCGCGGTCATCGGCCTGTCCACCGTGGCTCCGGTCTACTGCCTCACCTCCACGCTCGGCTCCACCGCCGGCGAGGTGGGACTGCACATGCCGGCCGTCTTCCTCGCCGGCTTCCTGCCGATGCTGCTGGTCGCCTTCGCCTACCGCGAGCTGAACAAGGCCGTGCCCGACTGCGGGACCTCCTTCACCTGGACCGTCAAGGCGTTCGGCCCGCACGTCGGCTGGATGTGCGGCTGGGGCCTGGTCATCGCGACCGTGATCGTGCTGTCCAACCTCGCCGGCGTCGCCACCACCTACTTCTGGCTGCTGGCCGGGGAGATCGCGGGCAGCGACGCCATCGCGGACCTCGACGGCGACAAAGCCGTGCACATCGTCACCTGTCTGGCCCTGATCGCCGCCGCCACCGCGGTCAGCTACCGGGGCATGACCACCACGAAGGGCGTGCAGTACGCGCTGGTCGGACTCCAGCTCGTGGTGCTCGCCCTCTTCGTCGTCCTGGCCCTGGACAAGGCCCGCACCGGCGCCTTCCCCGGACACACCGACTTCTCCTGGTCCTGGCTCAACCCCTTCGCGGTGGACTCCTTCGCCTCCTTCAGCGCCGGACTGTCCCTGTCGATCTTCATGTACTGGGGCTGGGACACCTGTCTGACCGCCAACGAGGAGACCGTCGGCAGCGACAAGACACCGGGCCGGGCCGCCCTGATCGCCATGGTCGTCCTGGTCGGCTCCTACCTCGTCACCGGCGTCGCCGCCCAGATGGCCGTCGGCTCCGGCACCCACGGCCTGGGGCTGGCCAACCCGGCCACCTCCGACAACGTCTTCGCCGCCCTGGCCGGCCCGGTCATGGGACGGCTGTGCGGCATCCTGCTCTTCGCCGCCGTCCTCGCCTCGGCCGCGGCGAGCCTCCAGACCACCTTCATCCCGGTCGCCCGCACGGTGCTCGCCATGTCGACGTACCAGGCCCTGCCCGCCTCCTACGCCCGCGTCCACGAGCGGTACCGCACCCCCGGCCGGGCCACCGTCACCGCCGGCGTCGCCACCGGCGTCTTCTACGCGGTGATGTCGCTGCTCAGCGAGCACGTCCTGGTCGACACCATCTACGCCCTCGGCCTGATGATCTGCTTCTACTACGCGCTCACCGCGTTCGCCTGCGCCTGGTACTTCCGCCGCGACCTCACCCGCTCCGCCCGCGACGCCCTCTTCAAGGGCTTCTTCCCGGTCCTCGGCGGCATCCTGCTCACCGCCGTCTTCGGCAAGACGCTGTACGACATGTGGGACCCGGCCTACGGCAGCGGCTCCGCCGTCCTCGGCGTCGGCTCCGTCTTCGTCATCGGGGTCGGGCTGCTGCTCCTCGGCGCGGTGATCATGCTGGTGATGCGGCGCCGGGACCCGGCCTTCTTCCGCGGCCGGGTCCTCACCGCCGGTACCCCGGCACTCGTCGTGGAGGAGTGAACCTTCCCCCGGCGCCGTGTCGCGGACGCTACCCCGGGTACCCGTACGGCCCCCGGGCCGATCCGGCCGCCCGGGGTGCAAGGGTGCCGAATGGAGAGGTCATGACGCACGACGGGGAGGACACCGCGCCCCTGCGGCGGGCGGAGGTCACCGAACTCCGCCTCGCCCCGCACGGGCCGCACCGCGCGCCAGCGCCCGAGCCCGCGACACCGCGAGCCGCGTCCGCTTCCGGGCCCGCGGGTCCGACGGGGCCGGGGCTCGCTTCCGCTTCCGGACCGAGGGGCCCGATGTCCGGGCCGAGGGGCTCGACGGGACCGGGGCTCGCTTCCGCTTTCGATCCGACCGAACCGAGGGCCGACTCGGCCACCGATCCGACGGAACTGCCGTCCGCGCCGCCTTCGGGCCGTACGGGGGCGTGGCCCGCGTCGGCCCCCGATCCGGCGAAGACGGAGCCCGCGTCGGCCCCGGATCCCGGGGAGCCGCGGCCCGCGCCCGTTCCGGAGCCGAACGAGCAGCCGCCCGGGTCCGGCCCGGACCCGGCGGAGCTGCCGCAGGACCGCAGCCAGGCGATCCTGGAGGCCGCCAAGCAGATCGGCGCCCTCCTCAAACGCGCGGGCCATCCCTTCGCGCTCGCCGGCAGCGTGGCGGTCTACGCCCACGGCGGCAGCCGCTACCTCCAGCACGACGCCGACTTCGCCATCCTCCCCGAGGACGCCGAGGCGGTGGCCGCCACCCTGCGGGAGGCCGGACTCGGCGTACGGGTCCCGCCGGAGGACTGGCTGATCAAGACCACCTGTCACGGGCAGAACGTCGACATCATCTTCTCGCTGGCCCACCAGCCCGTCACCCGCGAGATGCTCGACCGGGCCCACGTCCTGCCGGTCGACTCGGTGCTCATGCCCGTCCTCAGCCCGACCGATCTGATCCAGAGCCTGATCAGTGCCTTCTCCGAGCACTACTGCGACTTCGGATCCGTCCTGCCGGTGGCCCGCGCCGTGCGCGAGAAGGTCGACTGGGAGGCGGTCCGCAGGGCCTGCGGAGCCGAGCCCATGCCCGCCGCCTTCCTCTTCCTCCTCGAACGGCTGAACGTGATCGACGCCCAGGAGGGCCGGCCATGACCGACACGAGCCCGCCGCCCCCGCCGGCGGCCGGAAACCTGGACTACCGCGTCGCCCACCTGGCCGAACACCTCGCCGCCGGGGAACTGGGGGAACTCGGCGTACGACTCGAACTGCGCGGTGACGTCGTCCTGCTCACCGGAACCGTGCCGTCCACCCAGTGCCGGGACGACATCCTGCGCATGGCCCGCGAGGAACTGGCGGGGCATCCCGTCCACAGCGACCTGCTGATCGCCGGGACCTCCTCGCCCGACCACGGAGAGGACCTGACATGATCCGCGTCGCGGCCGTCGGGGACATTCACATGGGCCCCGAGAGCCAGGGCACGCTGCGCTCCTCCTTCGAGACCCTGCCCGGGTGCGCCGACGTGCTGCTGCTCGCCGGCGACCTCACCCGGCACGGCACACCGGAGGAGGCCGCGGTCGTCGCCCGTGAGATCAAGGACCTCGGGGTGCCCGTCGTCGCCGTACTCGGCAACCACGACCACCACGACGAACGGCCCGAGGAGGTCAGCGCGATCCTCCGGGACGCCGGCGCCCACGTCCTCGAAGGAGAGGCCGCCGTCGTCACCGCCGACGGCGGCCGGATCGGGGTCGCCGGGACCAAGGGTTTCGGCGGCGGCTTCGTCGGCCGCTGCGCCGGGGAGTTCGGCGAACCCCTCATGAAGGAGTTCGTCCGCTACACCCGCCGGTTCGCCGACGGCCTGCACAGCGCCCTGAAGGACCTGGAGGAGCAGGACTGCGACGTACGGATAGCGCTGACCCACTTCTCCCCGGTGCCGGACACCCTGGCCGGGGAGCCGCTGGAGATCTATCCGTTCCTGGGCAGCTATCTGCTCGCCGAGGCGATCGACACCGCGGGTGCCGACCTGGCGGTGCACGGCCACGCCCACGCCGGCACCGAGCACGGCATGACCACCGGCGGGGTGCGCGTACGCAATGTGGCCCAGCCGGTGATCGGCCAGGCCTTCCACGTGTACCACCTGCCCGGGACGGCGGCCTGATCCGGGCCGCCTGCCCGGGGTCCGGCCGTCAGGCCGCCGTACCCAGGGCCTCGCGGCCGGTCACATCGCCGCCCCTCGCGGCCACCGGCACCGGCATCGGCCCGCTCCGGCGGCGCACCAGCAGGCCCGCGCCGATCGAGCCGGCGATCAGCAGTCCGCCCGCCACCAGGGCGCCGCGCGCCCCGGCCCACTCCATCAGCAGGCCCAGCAGCGGCGGCCCGCCGAGGCTCCACACCGTGCCGACGCTGCTCCACACCCCGAGCACCCGGCCGCGCAGATGGGGCGGCGGGTCGGTCTGGAGCACGGCCGTACCGGCGGTGTCGGAGACGGACTCCACGACCGCCATCGGCAGCACCAGCACCAGCAGCACCGCCAGCGACGGCGACAGACCGGCCACCACCTGGAGCAGGGCGCCCGCCGCCGCGAGCAGGCCCACGGTCCGCACGGACGGCCTGCGCATCCGGGCGCCGAGGACCGCGCCGATGATGCCGCCGACGGCCAGCACGGTGGACACGGTGCCGAACGACCCGGCGCCGCCCGCGAGCGGCCCGGTGACCAGGACGGCGAGGGTCAGGCCGTAGTTGCGGCCGAAGACCGAGCTGAGACCCGTGATGCCCGCGAGGGCGACCAGCCGGGGCCTGCGCACGAAGAAGGCCAGGCCCTCCCGTACGGTCAGCTCCGCGGGTGCCGGCGCCGTCCGCGGCCCGGCCGCCGGATCCCCGGCGGCCCCGGGCGCCGGCCGCAGGAACGGCACCACCGAGGCCACGAACAGGAACGACAGCCCGTTGGCGGCGTACGCGGAGGCCGTGCCCAGGAAGCCGACGGCCACCCCGGCCAGGGCGGTGCCGGCCAGCCGGCCCGCGCTGTGCACCAGCGCGCCCACCCCGATCGCCGACGGCACGTCCGCCACGGGCACCAGATCGTTGCCGAGCAGGGCACAGGCCGGCCCGTCGACGGTGGCGATGACGCCGGTCACGGCGGCCAGCACCAGCAGCGCCGTCATGTCGATCCGGTCCAGCGCCACGAGCAGCGCCGTGGTGAAGGCGACCGCGCCGAGCAGCGCCTGGCTGACGGCGACCGTCGGCTTCCGGGGCCAGCGGTCCACGGCCGCGCCGCCGAGCAGGCTCACCAGCAGGGCGGGCGCCGCCTGGACGGACATCGACAGACCCGTGGCCGCGGCCGAGCCCGTGATGTGCAGCACCAGCAGGTTCTGCACGGTGAGCTGCATCCACGTACCGGCGTTGGAGACGAAGTTGGCCGCCGACCACCAGCGCATGCTCCGGTGGCGCAGGGACCGCCACGGCGAACGCGAGGCCGGGGCGTGGGCGGGGGTGGGCACGGCAGAGGCAGAGGGCACGGCGGGGTACTCGACAACCAGGGGGCGGGAGAACGACCGGCGGGGTCCGTGGGCCGGCTGCGTCGCATGGCCGGGCCGCCTGGTCAGGGCGCCGACCATGGTGGCAGACGGGACGGCCGAGTCGTCACCGCACCGGCCCCGCGCCGCGGCCGGTGACCGGGGGAAACACCCTCCGAACAGGCCGGTTGGCACCCGCGTGGGGTTCCTCACAGCACCCCGGCCCCACGGTCTGCCCGCCTACAGGTTGATGGCGCGCATCCCCGCCTCGTCGTACCGCTCGCCCGCCGCCTCGGGCAGCTCGGCGTCGATACGGGCCAGGTCCTCCCCGGTCAGTTCGATGCCGGCCGCGGCGGCGTTCTGCTCCAGGTAGGTACGGCGCTTGGTGCCCGGGATCGGCACCACGTCCTCGCCCTGGGCCAGCACCCAGGCGAGGGCCAGCTGGGCCGGGGTGACGTCCTTCTCGGCGGCGATCTCCTTGACCTTCTCCGCCAGCCGCAGGTTCGCCGCCAGGTTGGCGTCGGTGAAGCGCGGGCTCGTACGGCGGTAGTCGCCCTGGTCCAGTTCCTCGGGCGAGGAGAAGCGGCCGGCGAGGAAGCCGCGGCCGAGCGGCGAGTACGACACGAAACCGATGCCCAGTTCCCGGCAGGCGGGCAGCACCTCGGCCTCCACGTCCCGCGACCAGAGCGAGTACTCGCTCTGCACGGCGGTGACCGGGTGCACGGCGTGGGCGCGCCGGATCGTCTCCGCGCTCGCCTCGCTCAGCCCGATGTACCGCACCTTGCCCTCGGCGACCAGCTCGCCGAGCGCGCCGACGGTCTCCTCGATGGGCACGTTCGGGTCGACACGGTGCTGGTAGTACAGGTCGATGTGGTCGGTGCCCAGGCGTCGCAGCGAGCCCTCCACCGAGCTGCGGACGTGCTCGGCCGAGCCGTCCTGCGGACCGATGGTGCTCATGTCGCCGGGCACGGCGTCGTCCATCCGGTAATGGAACTTCGTGGCGATCACGTACTCGTCCCGGCGCCCCTTGACCGCCTCGCCGACCAGCGACTCGTTGGTGAGCGGGCCGTACAGCTGCGCGGTGTCCAGGAAGTCGATGCCGAGATCCAGGGCGCGCCGGATGGTCGCGATGCCCTCCGCCCGGTCGGCGGAGCCGTAGAAGACGGACATCCCCATGCAGCCGAGCCCGATGGCCGACACCTGAAGATCCCGCAGGCCGCGCTTGTGCATGGCGTTTCCCTTTCGCACTGGGTCGTCGTCTCACCGGTGACGCTACGAGCTGGAGCGCACTCGAAGTCAAGACGCCGCTCCGGCATACGGGGGTGAGCGGGTGCCGCGCGCGAGGACCCCGGCACCGTCCCAGACGGTGCCGGGGCCCTGGCGAGGTGCGTCAGGCGGTGCCGGCCGCTAGTCGCGCGGTGCGCACGGGGCGCAGCAGGAGGGGGCCGGTTCGACGCAGACGGTGACGGAGTCGGTGTTGTCGGCGGTGTCCGGTTCCGTCTCGTTGCCGGCCACCGTGGCGGCGTTGGTGAGCGGGCCCGCCTCCGTGGCCTTGGCGCGCAGGACGAGGGTCGCGGTGGCGCCGTCGGCCACGTCGCCGACCGTCCACTCGCCGGTGGCCGGGTCGTACGTGCCGGACGCGCTGTCGGCGGACAGGAAGGTGAGGCCGTACGGCAGCTCGTCGGTGACGACGACGCCGGTGGCCTGGTTGGGGCCGGTGTTGCGGACGGTGATGCGGTAGGTCACGGTCTGGCCGACGGTCACCGTGGTCGCGTCGGCCGACTTCGTCACGTTCAGGTCGGCGGCCGGGAGTACTTCGGTGACCGACTCGTCGGACGTGGAGGTCAGCGGTTCGGGGGTGTCGCCGAGCCGGTTCTCGTAGGTGGCGGTGGCGGTGTTGCTGATCCGTGTGCCGCCGGCGGACCGGTCGATGACCACCCGGTACTCCACCGTGGTGCCCGCCGGGACGGTTTCGGTGCTGGGCAGGCTGCCGCCCTGCCCGGCGGACGCGCCGTTGCCCAGGTGGAAGACGACCCTGTTGGTGTCCTCGTCGAAGTACGCCTGGTCGTCGCCCTGTTCGTCGGTCTTCGGGCCCGCGTTCGGGCCGTCCACGACGCGCAGGGACCCGGGCACATACGTCGTGCCCTCCGGGATGTCGTCGGTCAGCACCAGGTTCTCCGCCGGACCGCCGCCCTCGTTCTTCGCGGTGACGCGGTAGGTGATGACGTCACCCACCTGCAACGGCCCCACCGGGACGGCGGACTTGGTCAGCTCCACGAAGGGAGCGGTGCCGAAGAACACGCCGTCGAGGAAGTTGCCGATGCCCCGGTTGCCGCCGGCCGCGGAGACGGACCGGAAGGAGAAACGGGTCACCGTCTGCCCCACCGGGACGGTGTAGGTGCCGGTGTAGTAGCCCCAGGCGGTGGTGCCGTCGGTGAAGCGGCGCTGCTCCACCGGTGAGCCTGGCGCGCCGATGTCCAGGGCCATGGTGTCCTGCCCCAGCCGGCCACGGTGGTAGAGCCGCCAGTACAGCGTGGACCCGGGCGTGGTCGGCAGGTCCTGATACAGCGTGGCGACCTCGTTGGCGTTCAGCTCGGCGAACTGCGCGCCCTCGGCCGACGGTACGCCGTTGAACCCGGACCGCCACAGCTCGATCATGTGGTCGGTCGCGGTGGTGAGCCAGCCCGGGACGTGCTTCGGCGCTTGTGCCTGCGAGGCGTCCGGCAGGATCTCGTAGTTGCTGACGGTGGGCTCTTCGAAGCCGCCGTTGACGAGCGCGACCCGGAGCGGAGCGGTGGGAGGTGTGGTCATGGGACTTCCCCTTGCCTCGGCGTTGCTGGAGTGCGCCCCCGGCCGGTCGTGAATGCGCCGGTGGCGACGCCTGAACGCCAGTCAGCGCAGCGCATGCGTGCGCCCCCCGGGAAGAGACGGCCGAACGGCTCTCGCCAACCTGGTTCAGCGGGTTTCAGCCGCTGGTCTCCCGCGCCCCTTCCCCTCGACGGCTCGTCGCCCCCGGGGCCGTGGCCCCGCCAGTCACCCATGTATGCCTGACACCAATTGCCAGCTCAGCCGTGGCCGAAATCGCCTCCTCGTCTCGGTGTCGCTCACCCTTGCCCGAGGTGAATCGACGGGCGTGAAGTTGACGCCCTCGGCGCATGGCACCGACGCCGTGCGCCGAGGGCGCTGCGCCGGTGGCCTACGGGTTCAGCCGTACAGGCAGTTCGAAGAGGTCGTTCTGGGTGACCACCGGCTTGTTGCGCAGCTCGCTCGCCGGCACCGCCAGGTCCAGGCCCGGGAAACGGGCGTACAGCGCCGGCAGGGCGACCCCCGCCTCCAGCCGGGACAGCGCGGCGCCGGGGCAGACGTGTGGGCCGTGGCCGAAGGAGATGTGCCGGTTGCGCGTCTCACGGGTGATGTCGAAGCTGCCCGCGGTCGGGCCGTGCGCGTTCTCGTCGCGGCCGATCGCGCCGTACGACACGATGAGCGCGTCCCCGGCCGGGATCACCTTGTCACCGACCGGCACGTCCTCGGTCGCGAACCGGATCAGAACGTGGGATGTCGGCGTGGAGTAGCGCAGCGTCTCCTCGATCACGGCGGACCAGTCGGCCCGCCCGGACAGCACCAGGGCGCGCTGCTCGGGGTGGGTGGAGAGGTTCACGACGGCGTTGACGATCAGCGAGATCGTCGTCTCGTGGCCCGCCGCCACCATCAGCTGGAGCGTGGAGACGATCTCCGCGTCCGTGAGCCGGTCGCCGTCCTCCGCCGCGAGGACCAGCGCGCTGGTCAGATCGTCGCCCGGCTCGGCCCGCTTCGCCGCCACCGTCTCCGCCATGATCCCCGCCAGCTCGGCCAGGGTCGCCCCGACCTCCTCCGGCGGGGTCTGGGTGGAGAAGAACTTCTCGAACAGCACCTTCAGCCGGGGCAGCCGCGCCTCGTCCATCCCCATCAGATCGGCGATGACGTACATGGGCAGCGGATAGGCGAAGGCCGACTTCAGGTCGACGGTCCCGCCGTCCGCGGGCAGCGCGTCCAGCAGGCCCTGGGCGAGCTTCCCTATCCGCTCCCGCATCCGCTCCACCCGGCGCGGGGTGAGCGCCTGCGCGACCAGCGTGCGCAGCCGGCGGTGGTCGGCGCCGTCGACCGTGAGCATGGAGCGGCCCGGGTTGGCCAGGCCGATCAGCGGCCAGTCCGCGGGGATCTCGCCGCGCTGCCAGGCCCCCCACACCTGGATGTCCTTCACCAGGCGCGGATCGGTGAGCAGCGCCTTGGCCTCGGCGTGGTGGGTGACGGCCCACACCGGGACGCCGCCCGGCAGTTCGACCGCGGCGAGCGGACCGGCCGCGCGCAAGGCGGCGCTCTCGGCGTCCAGGTCGGTCACGAAGGGGTCCAGGGCGATACGGGGTGCTGCGGTACCGGTCGTCATCGTGACGTGCCTCCCAGGGCAGTGGTCGTATGTGCGCGGGTACGGCGCCGGTCCGGGGAGAGACCCCCCCGGACCCCCGGCCGCACGACGCACCGGCCGGGGCGACGCGGGATCAGCGGGCTGGGACCGGGCTGAACCGGACGGGGAGTCTGGTCAGTCCTCTCAGCCAGGGTGAGGGCCGCCGGGTGAGGGAGTCGGCGGGCACGGCCAGGTCGATGTCCGGCAACCGGTCCAGCACCACCTCGATGCCGGTCCGCGCGATCACCTCGGCGACCTCCTGCGCGGGGAACGGGCAGCGGTGCTCGCCGTGGCCGAAGGAGAAGTGCGCGTTGTTGCCGCCGGTCAGCTCCGAGGCGTCGGTGCGCACCTGCGGATCGGAGTTGGCGCCCTGCAGACCGAGCAGCAGCAGGTCGCCCGCCCGGACGGCCCGGCCGCCGATGCGGGTGTCGCGGGCGGCCCAGCGGCCCGCCACGTTCTGCGTGGGCGTGTCCTCCCACAGCACCTCGTTCATCGCCTCGGCGACGCTGTTGCGCCCGCCGAACAGGGAGGCGGCGAACCGGTCGTCGGTGAGCATCAGCCGCAGCGAGTTGCCGATCCAGTCCGCGGTCGGCTGGTGCCCGGCCGCCATCATCACCATCAGGTCCTGGACGATCTCCTCGTCGCTGAACCCGCTGTCGTCGGCGAGCATCCGGGAGACCACGTCGTCCGCGGGCTCCTTCCTGCGGTCCGCGACCAACCGGGCCATGGAACCGGCCAGATGCGCCTGCCCGGCCAGTGCCCGCTCCCGGCCGTCGATCATGTCGTTCAGGGCGGTGACCAGTCCGGGGCCGTCCTCGTCGGAGAACCCGTACAGCCGGGCGAGGACCCGCACCGGCAGCAGCATGGCGTACTGCGCGATCAGATCGGCCTCGCCCGCGGCGCACAGCGCGTCGATCAGCTCGTCCGCGAACCGCTCGGCGTGCCCGCGCATCTCGAACGGGTCCACCGCCTCCAGCGCGTTGCTCACCATCGCCGCGCGCTGCCGGTGCCGTTCGCCGACGGTGTAGAGGATCGACGGCTGCTTGCGTCCGATCATCGGCAGCAGCGGCCAGTCCTCGGGGATGTTCTCCCACTGGTTCCACAGGTCCGAGTCCCGGCTGAACAGCACGGGATCGCCGGTGACCTGGTGCAGTTCCCGGTAGCCGAGCACCAGCCAGGCCGGGATGTCACCGTCGAGCAGCACCGGCACCACGGCGCCGTGATCGCGCCGCATCTCCCGGTACAGGCGCGCGGGTTCGGTCTGGAACCGCGGTCCGCTGAGCGGGACGGCGTCGGGGGTGGTCACACGTACTCCTGTCGGGGCAGGCCCGCCCGCGCGGACGGGTCGGCGTACCGGTTCTTCACGTGCTGCACCAGCGTGATCAGCACCTGTTTGCCCGACTCGCGGGAGCGGGCGTCGCAGTCGACCAGCGGCACATGCGGATCCAGGTCGAGGGCCTCGCGGACGTCCGCGCCGGCCCGCACCGGGCCGCCGAAGTCGTTGCAGGCCACGATGAACGGCGTGCGGTGGTGCTCCAGCCGGTCGATGGCGTACCAGGAGTCGTCGATCCGCCGGGTGTCCACCAGCACGACCGCGCCCAGCGTGCCGGTGAACAGCCGGTCCCACAGGAACCAGAACCGCTCCTGGCCCGGCGCGCCGAACAGGTACAGCACATTGCGCGCGTCCAGGGTGATCCGGCCGAAGTCGAAGGCCACCGTGGTCGCGGACTTGCCGCGTACCTGGGCGATGTCGTCGATCGCCTCGCCGGCCTGGGTCATCGTCTCCTCGGTGTTGAGGGGACGGATCTCGCTGACCGAGCGGACCAGCGTGGTCTTGCCGACGCCGAAGCCGCCCACGACCACGATCTTGAAGCCTTGGTCGGCGGAGGCACCCAACGGGGTGCTTCCCCGCTCTCGGCTCCGCTCAAGCGGGGGGACCCCCATGTCAGAGGTTGCGAAGTCCAACGAGCACCTGCTCCAGGATGTCGGGATCGGTGATGGCCGGCCGGCGCGGGTGCCGGGCGCTGACCCGGCCCGCCGCCAGCAGATCGGACAGCAGGACCTTGGTGATGCCCACGGGCAGCCGCAGCTCGGCGGCGATCTCCACCACCGAGACGGGGGACTGGGCCAGCTTCAGGATCGCCACGTGCTCCGACTGCATGCCGGCCGTCGGCTCCGACTCGGCGACCACGAGGGTGACCAGGTCGAAGGGGTTGTCGGGGTCGGACCGGCTGCGTCCCTGGGTGATGGTGTACAGCCGGTCGGGAGCGTCGTCGCGGCCCGGACGGTTCCTGCCGGGTCCGCTCATGACGTACGGGGCAGAGCGGTCAGGTATGTGCCGAGCTGCTCGACCAGCTCGCTCATGTTGTGCCCGACGACACCGGCGTCCGCGTCCTCGGTGGTGATCACGGCCAGATGGGCGCCGGCGCCCGCCTCCACGATGAACAGCACACCGCCGTAGAACTCGGTCATCGCCGAGCGCACCCCGCCGCTGCCGTCGCCGAACTCCACGGACGCGCCGTGCGACAGGGACTGGATGCCGGCGGCGATCGCGGCCAGCTGGTCGGCCTGGTCGACGCTCAGCTCCGGTGTCCGGCACAGCTTCAGCCCGTCCCGGGACAGCACGAGCGCGTGCCGGGCACCCGGGGTCCTCTCCAGCAGGCCCTCCAGGAGCCAGGTGAGCTTGTCGTCGGCGGTGGTCGGGCCGGTCATGAAGTGGTGTCGCCTTCCGGGTGCGAGTGCGAGTGCGAGTGCGGGTGCTGCGAGTGAGTGGGCGTGGGAGTGGGCGTCCGCGGGTGGGAGGGGGCGGGGGAGCCGTGCTCGTCGGTCCCGTACGGGCCGTATCCGTCGGCCTCGTACGGGGGACGCCCGGCCGGGGCGGCGGTCGCCGGGGGCACGGGGGTCCGGTCGCCGTCGGTCGTCCCGGCTGCGGCGGTCCCGTTGTCGGCGGTCGTCCCGGCCGCGGTGGTCCGGTCGTCCGGGGCCGCCGCCGTGGGCATGGCGATGGGGCCGTCCGGGGTGGCCGGGGCCACGGAGGCGGGGGCGTCCGGCGCCGGCGCGTGCGGCGCGTCGGATGTGCCGGGCGGGCCGGAGTAATCGGAGCGATCGGACGGAACGGACGGGTCGGAGGGGTGGGCCGGGCCGGCCGAGTCGGCTGGGTCGGAGGGGTGGGCCGGATCGGCCGGGCGGGCCGGGGGCTCGTCCTCCGACGGGCCGGCCGGGGCCGCCGGTCGCGGGCTCGGCGGTGCCGACGGGCGGACGGCCTGGCGGAAGCTGCTGAAGCGGGCGGCGCGGGCCTTGCCCTCGTCGGCGGTCGGCGCGCTGCGCGGTTCGGTGCCGGACGCGGACCGGGCACGCTCGGCCTCGGCGAGCGTACGGCCCCGGCGCCGCTTGGGCAGCCCGGCCGGGCCCGGTTCCGGCGGCGCGGCGGACTCGTGGACCGGGGCGGCCTCCAGCGCGGCCGGAGCCGGCGCGGGCGTCCCGCCATGCGCGGGGACCGCGCTCTGGGCGGGCGGGGCCGCGGCGGCCGGCTCGGCGGGGGCGGGGCTGGTCAGGATGGACTGCGGGATGAGCAGCAGCACGCCCGTGCCGCCGCGCGCGGAGGGCCGGAACGACACCTTGAGCCCGTGCTTGCGGGCGAGCCGGCCGACCACGGCGAGCCCGAGCCGGGTGCCGGTCAGACCGCCCAGCTCGGCGACGTCCCCGGCGACCGCCCGCTCGGCGCGGCGCAGCTGCACATCGCCCATCACCAGCCCGCTGTCCTCCACCGACACGATGACCCCGGACGGCACCTCCTCCACGTACACGTGGACCTCGGCCGTGGGCGGCGAGAAGTTCGCGGCGTTGTCGAGGAGTTCGGCGAGCGCGTGCATCACGCCCTCGGCGGCGTGCCCGGCGACGGCGGCCTCGCTCGTCGAGTGCACCCGCACCCGCCGGTAGCCGGCGATCCGGCCCATCGCGCCGCGCAGGATCGACTCCATCCCGATCGGCCGCGCCCACCGGCGCCCCGAACGCGCCCCGGTGAGCACGGCGATGGAGTCCGCGAGCCGGCCGGCCTGGGCGGTGCGGTGGTCGAGGTGGAGCAGATCGGTCAGCACGTCCTCGTCGGTGTGCCGTTCCTCCATCGCCCGCAGGTCGGCGAGCGTGGCCGTGGCCAGGGCCTGCATCCGGGCGGCGGCGTTGGAGGTCGCGGAGATCGCGGCCGACCGCTCCCGCCGGGCCTGCTCCAACTCGCCCGCCAGCCGGGCGTTCTCCTGCCGGAGCCGGTCCAGCTCCCGGGTGCCCTCGGCGATCAGGCGGTCCCGTTCGGCGGCGAACGACTCCGTCAGCTCGGTGCGCTGCCGGGTCAGTTCACCGACGAGCCGCTGCTGCTCCCGGCCCGCCTCCTCGGTCGTGCGGGCCTGCTGCTGGAGCAGCCGTCCGACGTCCTGGGTGACCTCCTCCAGCCGCTGCCGGGTGGCCCGCGTGGTGCGCCGCGCGTGCGCGGCCGTGGCCACCGCCGCGCTGAGGACGACCGCCGCCACGGCTCCGCCGCCGGCGAGCGGGGTGCGTGCCGCGCCCGGTGCCACCGCCACGGCCGCGCAGACCGCGAGCGCCGACAGCACACCGGTGACGGCGAGAGCGGAGACGAACGTACGGAGGGAGGGTCGGTCGCCGGGATGCGTGGGCGCGGTCATCAGTCCGGTCTGGTCCTCGTGCGGCTGGGAGACATGGCACAGGTCGTGAATTCGCGGTCACTATACGAGAGTTCGTGATCAAAAAAGAACCGGTGTCATTGCCTTCCCGTATCAGGACCGTCATTCGCGCCGAGCTGCCCCCACTCGGAGGTGGATCAATGGGGGCGAAGATCACCTTTCGGTCAGCAGCTCGATGTTCGACCAGAGGCCGTCCAGCCCGAACCGGGCCAGGTACTCCTCCAGGATGAGGAACGGCGGACCGGCGTGCGGCTGTCGGTCCACCCACACGGTGTCGCACTCCTCGCACACCAGGAAGATCTCGCTTCGGCGCGGGACGCGGGCACGGACGACCCAGCCCTGGTCGCATCGCGGGCACCAGATCACGGCTGTCCCTCTCTCGGAAACGCGGACGAGTGCTGAGGATCCTGGTCGTGCCAGGGACAACGGCGCACCTCGGCTTCTTTCCGCCCAACGTACCGGCCGCCCGTTCGCGCTCGAACACCGGTCCGCTCCGGCGGGACCGCCTCTGCCGGTGTCCGGCCGGGGCGGCGCGCCCTTGTGGCGCCGGCCACCCCACCGGTGTGATGGTTTTCGCACCTCGGCCCGTGAGGGCAGCCCCTAGGGTTTGCCGCGAGTGACGGCAGGGCGGGCCGAGACCAGGGTGTTCGTCGCCGACAGGCAGCTGAAGGGAATCCAGGATGTTCCGCAAGGTGCTGGTCGCCAACCGTGGAGAGATCGCGATCCGCGCGTTCCGGGCGGGCTACGAACTCGGCGCGCGTACCGTCGCCGTCTTCCCGCACGAGGACCGCAACTCGCTGCACCGGCTGAAGGCCGACGAGGCCTACGAGATCGGGGAGCCGGGGCACCCGGTGCGGGCCTACCTCTCCGTCGAGGAGATCGTGGCCGCCGCCCGCCGGGCGGGCGCCGACGCCGTCTACCCGGGCTACGGCTTCCTGTCCGAGAACCCGGAACTGGCCCGCGCCTGTGCGGAGGCGGGCATCACCTTCGTCGGCCCCGACGCGGACACGCTGGAGCTGACCGGCAACAAGGCCCGCGCGGTCGCCGCCGCCCGCGCGGCGGGCGTGCCGGTCCTCGGCTCCTGCCCGCCCTCCACCGACGTGGACGAACTGGTGCGCGCCGCCGAGGACATCGGCTTCCCCGTCTTCGTCAAGGCGGTCGCGGGCGGCGGCGGCCGCGGCATGCGCCGCGTCGAGGACCCGGCCCGGCTGCGCGAGTCCATCGAGGCCGCCTCCCGCGAGGCCGCCTCGGCCTTCGGCGACCCGACCGTCTTCCTGGAGAAGGCCGTCGTCGAACCCCGCCACATCGAGGTGCAGATCCTCGCCGACGGCGAGGGCAACGTCATCCACCTCTTCGAACGCGACTGCTCGGTGCAGCGCCGCCACCAGAAGGTCATCGAGCTGGCCCCCGCGCCGAACCTGGACCCGGAGCTGCGCGACCGGATCTGCGCCGACGCCGTCCGCTTCGCCCGCGAGATCGGCTACCGCAACGCCGGCACGGTGGAGTTCCTCCTCGACCGCGCCGGCCACCACGTGTTCATCGAGATGAACCCGCGCATCCAGGTCGAGCACACCGTGACCGAGGAGGTCACCGACGTCGACCTGGTCCAGGCCCAGCTGCGCATCGCCGCCGGCGAGACCCTCGCCGACCTCGGCCTCTCCCAGGACACGGTCACCCTGCGCGGCGCGGCCCTCCAGTGCCGGATCACCACCGAGGACCCCGCCAACGGCTTCCGTCCGGACACCGGCCGGATCAGCGCCTACCGCTCCCCGGGCGGCTCCGGCATCCGGCTCGACGGCGGCACCACCCACGCCGGTACGGAGATCAGCGCGCACTTCGACTCGATGCTGGTCAAGCTCACCTGCCGGGGCCGCGACTTCCAGGCCGCCATCGGCCGGGCCCGGCGCGCGGTCGCCGAGTTCCGCATCCGCGGTGTGGCCTCCAACATCCCCTTCCTCCAGGCGGTCCTGGACGATCCCGACTTCCAGGCGGGCCGGGTCACCACCTCCTTCATCGAGCAGCGCCCGCACCTGCTGACCGCCCGGCACTCCGCCGACCGCGGCACCAAGCTGCTCACCTACCTCGCCGACGTCACCGTCAACAAGCCGCACGGCGAGCGGCCCGAGCTGCCCGACCCGCTGACCAAGCTGCCGCCGCTGCCCGCCGGGGAACCGCCCGCCGGGTCCCGGCAGCTCCTCGTGGACCTCGGCCCCGAGGGCTTCGCCCGGCACCTGCGCGAGTCGCCGGTCCTCGGCGTCACCGACACCACCTTCCGCGACGCCCACCAGTCCCTGCTCGCCACCCGGGTGCGCACCAAGGACCTCCTCGCGGTCGCCCCGGCCGTCGCCCGCACCCTGCCGCGGCTGCTCTCCCTGGAGTGCTGGGGCGGCGCCACCTACGACGTGGCGCTGCGCTTCCTCGCCGAGGACCCCTGGGAGCGGCTGGCCGCCCTGCGCGAGGCCGTCCCCAACATCTGCCTCCAGATGCTGCTGCGCGGCCGCAACACCGTCGGCTACACGCCGTACCCGACCGAGGTCACCGACGCCTTCGTGCAGGAGGCCGCCGCCACCGGCATCGACATCTTCCGCATTTTCGACGCCCTCAACGACGTCGGCCAGATGCGCCCCGCCATCGACGCCGTACGGGAGACGGGCACGGCGGTCGCCGAGGTGGCCCTCTGCTACACCGGCGACCTCGGCGACCCGGCGGAGCGGCTCTACACCCTGGACTACTACCTGCGCCTGGCCGAGCAGATCGTCGAGGCCGGCGCCCATGTCCTCGCGATCAAGGACATGGCGGGCCTGCTGCGCGCGCCGGCCGCCGCCAAGCTGGTCTCGGCGCTGCGCCGCGAGTTCGGCCTGCCCGTGCACCTGCACACGCACGACACCGCGGGCGGCCAGCTCGCCACCTACCTCGCCGCGGTCCAGGCGGGCGTGGACGCGGTCGACGGCGCGGTGGCCTCCATGGCCGGGACCACCTCCCAGCCGTCGCTGTCCGCGATCGTCGCCGCCACCGACCACTCCGAACGGCCCACCGGCCTCGACCTCCAGGCGGTCGGCGACCTGGAGCCCTACTGGGAGGGTGTCCGCAGGATCTACGCCCCCTTCGAGGCGGGCCTCGCCTCGCCGACCGGCCGCGTCTACCACCACGAGATCCCCGGCGGCCAGCTGTCCAACCTGCGCACCCAGGCCGTCGCCCTCGGCCTCGGCGACCGCTTCGAGGACATCGAGGCGATGTACGCCGCCGCCGACCGCATCCTCGGCCGCCTGGTCAAGGTCACCCCGTCCTCCAAGGTGGTCGGCGACCTCGCCCTGCACCTGGTGGGCGCCGGGGTCGCCCCGGAGGCCTTCGAGGCGGACCCGGGCACGTTCGACATCCCGGACTCGGTGATCGGCTTCCTGCGCGGCGAGCTGGGCACCCCGCCCGGCGGCTGGCCGGAGCCGTTCCGCACCAAGGCGCTCCGGGGGCGGGCCGCGCCCAGGCCCGAACCCGAGCTGTCCGCCGAGGACCGCGAGGGGCTGGCCAAGGACCGGCGGGCCACCCTCAACCGGCTGCTGTTCCCCGGCCCCACCCGCGAGTTCGAGACGCACCGCCAGTCCTTCGGCGACACCGGCGTGCTGGACAGCAAGGCGTTCTTCTACGGCCTGCGCCCCGGCAAGGAGTACGCCGTCGACCTGGAGCCCGGTGTCCGGCTGCTGATCGAGCTCCAGGCGATCGGCGAGGCCGACGAGCGCGGTATGCGCACCGTGATGTCCACGCTCAACGGCCAGCTGCGGCCCATCCAGGTCCGGGACCGGGCCGCCGCCTCGGACGTCCCGGCGACGCAGAAGGCCGACCGGAGCGATCCGGGGCATGTCGCGGCACCCTTCGCCGGTGTGGTGACCCTGGCCGTCACCGAGGGCGACGAGGTCGAGGCCGGTGCCACGGTCGCCACCATCGAGGCGATGAAGATGGAGGCCACGATCACCGCCCAGAAGGCGGGCCGGGTCTCCCGCCTGGCCATCAACCGGGTCCAGCAGGTGGAGGGCGGCGACCTGCTGGTGGAAATCGCCTGACCCACCCGCGCCCGACGGCCGTGGCCCCCGGGCGGTGGGAGACGTCGCCGCGCGCCTCCCGGATGCGGGCCACCGGCGCCGTACCGGCCGCACGGCACGGCACCCCGCAGGGCGGGGCATCCCGCGCCGGCCGCCGGTTCGCCCCGGTGGTCCACGGCGGTTGCTCGCGGCCGCGTCCGTCCCGGCCGCGGCGGGCGCGCGGCCCGGTTACAGGCGGCCGAAGTGGTACCGCAGCCGGGCCAGCAGCAGGTTCGGGTCGCGCTGGGTCCGGTAGGCGGCGCTGGGCACGTAGACCGTACGCCCGCGTACGGCGACGGAGGTCGGGCCGGCCAGCCCGTCCGCCTCGGTGAGGACGGCGGTGTGGCTGCCGTCGCGCCGGACCAGCACGACCCGGTCGCTGCCGTTCAGCGCGGCCAGGACGGTTCGGCCGGAGCCGGGGAAGGCGAAGTCGTCGATGCCGTCGAGCCCCCGCGCCCGGATTTCCGGTGCCCCGGCGGAGCCGTCCTCGCCGACGGGGAAGCGCAGCAGCGTCCCCCGGGAGGTGTTCGACACCCACACGGCGCCGCGGTGGAGCTTGATGCCGTTGGCGCCGAAGGCCCCGGTGCGCGACGGCCGCAGCTCCGTCCGGCGGGACCAGGCGGTGACCCGGCCGCCCGAGGCGGGGACGCGCCAGACGGTGCCGCGCGCCGAGTCGGCGGCGTAGAGCACGCCCCGGTGCCCGTCGAGGGCCAGGCCGTTGGGGAATCCGTCGGACGGCAGCGCGGCGATCTGCACCGGGGCGCCGCCGGGGGAGATCCGCCAGACGCCGGTCGCCCGGGTGCCGGTGGCGTAGTTGACGTACAGGGTGCCGTCGTGGGCGCGGGCGATCCCGGTGACGACGGCACCGCGCACGAGCGGGGTGTCCGGGCGGGCGACCGCGGGCAGCTCGGCGCGGGTGGTGCGGGTCCCGTCGGGGGCCACGCGGGCGACCGTACGGGCGAAGGCGAAGGTGAGATCGGCGGAGCCGTCGGGTTCCAGCGCGATGTTCTCGGGTCTCTGCCCGGCGGCCGGGTCGAAGCGGGTGACGACACGTGCGTCGCCGACGGGCGGCTCGGTCCCGGTGGCGGGCGCGGCGGCGACCAGGCCGAGGGCGAGCGCGGCCGTGGCGGCACCGGTCAGGCGGGGGCGTCGGGGCATGTGACCTCTTTTCGGTCGGCGCGCGGGGCGCCGGCGTGCGGGGCCACACCAACATGACCGTGGACGGACCGCCGGTGGCGGGAGCCGGGGCCGCGGGTTCGCCCGCGCGGACCACCGGGGCGCACCGTACGACGCACACCCGGACGGCAACCGGCCGTGGCGGCCCGGGGAACGCCCGGTCCGCCGCCCGGCGGCGGGCCGTCAGTCCCAGAGCGGGTAGCTCATGACCTGCTGGTAGCCCTCCGGGCGGTCGCCCGGGTAGGTGAGGCTGATCCGGGTGTAGTGGTCGACGCCCGGGCGGTCCTTCCAGGGCTTCGCACCGTCGAGGCGGACGGTCACCGGGTAGGAGTGGAAGGTGCCGGCCGCGCAGTACGGCTCGCAGTCGTTGACCACGTTCACGCCCACGGCGGTCGCCTCGCCCGGGCCCCACTCGGACCAGCGCAGCCCGGTGAGGCGGCTGTTTCCGTCGCCGCAGGCCAGGATGAAGTCGATGGGGCGGACGGTGCGCTGCCACAGGCAGTCGACCAGGACGGGCTGGGCCGCGCGGGTGTGGCGCGGTGGCGTCGCGGTGTCCGGGGGACTGGCCGAGGCCGTCGTCATGGCCGCTGTCAGCAGGGCTCCCGCCGCCAGGGTGACCGTCGTTCCCACCACTGATGCGCGCATCGCCGCTCCCGCCCGTCGTGCTTGGTCCGAACGCGTGTCCCCGACGCTACGACCGTCCCGCCGTTCGCACCAGTCGCGCAGGTCGGACCGTACTGCCGGGGGTGTTCCGGAGGGCGGGGCCCGCAAGGCTGGGCCCCGCCCTCCGGCGGGCCGTCGCGGTCACGTCACCGAGCGTGCGGCAGGGGTGTCACCGCGTGGCCGGCAGGCGCAGGGAGAAGCCGCGGTCGAGCGGCAGCCGGGCCGTGGTGACGGTCGTGACACGGGTGGCGGGGTCGTGGGACCAGGCGGAGCGCGGGAGCGGGCGGCCGTCCAGCAGGACCCGCGCGGGTGCCGACTCGCCGTGCACCGTGAAACGGTACGCCCGGGCGTCCACCTTGCCCGCGTACGCGCCCCGGCTCGCGCCGACCGTCACGGTCGTGCCCCGGGCGTCGGAGCGCACCGACACCTTCTGCGTGGCCGCCGCGCCCCGGGCGAAGTCGCGGGTCACGCCGTCGTCCTCGTACAGGGTGTAGTGGCTGGTGCCGTGCGCGGCCGGGTACAGGTCCCAGTCCAGCTCGTGCCGGTCGCGGGTCTGCCAACTGGTGGTTCCCTGCGGCCACATGGGGACGATCGCGCCCTGGCGCACGAACAGCGGCAGGGTGTCCAGCGGGGCGTGGTAGCCGTCGAGCGTGGTCGGCCCCTGGTAGGTGCGCCCGGTCCAGTAGTCGGTCCAGGTGCCCTTCGGCAGATAGATGCCGTCACGGGTGTCGGAGTCCTCGTAGACGGGCGCGACCAGGAAGTCCGGCCCGGACAGGAACTCGTACTTCGCCCGCTCGCCGAGGGTGGCCGGGTCGTCCGGGTACTCCAGCCACAGCGGCCGCACCGCCCCCACACCGGTCTTCGCCGCCTCGGCGGACAGCGTGTACATGTACGGCAGCAGCCGCTCCTTCAGCTGGAGGTACTTGCGGTTGACCGAGGTGTACGGCTCGCCGTCCCGCCACGGCTGCTGGTCGGCGGGCTTGCCGGTGGTGAGGTCGCTCGCCCAGCCGTCCATCGTCATGATGGCCGGCAGGAACGCCTTCCACTGGAGGTCGCGGGTGTACATCTCGGCGTCGTGGCGGTAGATGCTGCCCACGTCCCCGGTGTTGTAGGCGATGCCGGACATCGTCGCGCCGGCGTACGTCGGGATCTGCCAGCGGATGTAGTCCCAGGACAGCTTCTGGTCGCCGCTCCACAGCACCCCGCAGCGCTGGGCGCCGGCCCAGGACACCGGCAGCCACACGAAGCCCCGGGCGTCGCTGTTGTCCTCGATCCCCTTCTTGGCGGCGTCACAGGCGTCCAGCGCGAACTTGTAGCCGTTGCCGACCCAGGCCACGTCCAGCTTGGCCACCCGCTGACCCGCCTTCACCTGCTCGGCGAGCTTGTCGATGCCGTCCTCGGTCCACAGGCCGAGCTGGGCGTGGTGGTCCTTCAGGCCCTGGGCGGTCTGCTCCAAGTCCTCGTATCCGCAGCCGTACCCGTCGTTGACCAGCATCCAGCCGAGCGGCATCCGGTGCTCGGTGTAGCCGTCGGCGATCTTCAGCGCGTCCAGGGTGTGCCGCTCGCCCCGGTTGGCGTTGTGCAGGTAGCAGTCGGAGTCGCCCGGTTCCAGGCCGTACACCGGGGGCATGAAGGGCCGGCCCACCAACGCCGTGTACTTGCCGATCACTTGCTTGGCGTCGCCGAGGAAGTAGTAGGCGTCGAACCGGCGTTCCTGCTGACCGGTCGTCACCGGCGAGCCGAAGGTGTACACGCCGGGTGCGAAGGTGTTGCGGAAGACGCCGTAGCCGGCGCTGGAGAGGTAGAACGGCTGGGAGTTGTTGTAACCGCCCTCGTTCCAGTCGAAGCTGTTGGCCACGTACATCGTCCGGCCGCGGTGCGTGAGACTGCCGTTCTGCTCGCCGCCGCCGAAGAACTGCTCGTCCGCGCCGCGCGCGAGGCTCTGCCGCATCCCGCCGGTCGACCAGCGCAGCGGCTTGTCCTCCTGCCAGATCCGGGTGCGGTTGTCGGACCGGTACAGCCCGAACCGCAGGGGTTTCTTGTACACGCGCAGCACGGCCCCCGGGGCGCGGATGCCGTAGTAGTCGCCGGCGTCGAAGGACGAGGTGTTCCGCTGGAGCGCGGGCCGCCGGCGCACGATGGCGGTTCCGGCCGGATCGCTCGTCGCGCCGGACGGGTCGGCCTGCAGTCGCAGCTGACCGCCCTTCAGGAAGTCGGCCTGTGCGGTCAGCCGGCCGGCCTTGATGGTGTACCGGCCGTCTTCGCCGGAGAAGGAGGTGAGGTCGCCGGCGTCCGTGGTCGCGGGCAGGTAGGCGGTGCCGGTGAAGGAGTTGTCGTGCACGTCGTACGGCACCACGAGTACGTGGTACGTCCCCGACGCGCGCGGGATCACCGTGGCCTCGGGGTCGGCGGTGCCCGCGCTGGAGGCCACCTGTTCGCCGTGGTCGTCGTAGACGTACAGGTCGAAGTCGTCCGAGGGGCGCTCCCAGGTGATGGACAGCGGGACGCCGCCCTCGGGGTTGTCGTTCCAGTAGCCGTCCGGCACCGACACGGTGAGGTCGAAGCGGTGGCAGACCGTGCCGCCGGGGTCGGCGGCATCGGTGGGGCACTTCTCGGGGCCGGCGCCGGTGCCCTTGGCGTAGACCGGACTCCGCCAGTTGACGTCGGCGTGGGCGGGGTCCAGTACGGCGCCGGAGACGGCGGGGGCGGCCTCGGCGGGTGCCGGACCGGACAGCACGGTCGCGGCCAGGGCGGTCGCCAGCCCCAGCGGAACCCAGGCCGGCCATGGCACACGATGTCGGAGTCTTCGCACGGCGGAACAGCTCCCCTCGCACCTTCGCGGATTGACTGTCCTGGCTGATGTTGCTCGCAAGCGCTTGAAACAAGCGTCAATCGAGCAACTTCACGCACGAAGCCTCGGGGCAGACGCAGGTACATGTCAATACCGGGAGGGTCGCCGGGCGCCGGAGCGCCGTACCGGGCCGCCGTCTGCTGCATTGGCGGGACCCGGGTCACCGGGTCGGGGGACTGTGCCGGCGGCCGACGGGCCGGACCCGCGGACCGGTGTGACGATCACAGCAAGGTGACACAGCGATTCCGGCCGCACAGCCGGTAGGAGGTCCACACGATGAAACCTGCTCTCAAGCGTCTGCTCGGCGTCGGCGCGGCGGTGGCCACGGGCGCCGCCGCCCTGCTCGGCACCGGCGCCGGCACCGCCGAGGCCGCCGGCCGCGCCCACTGCGACCGCGCCGAACGGCCCATATGGAGTGAAGGGCCCAGCCGTAACGTGACCGCCCGCCACTGCAGCGTGCCGGACCAGGACCACCGCTGGTACACCGTCGAGTTCGACACCCTCGTCCAGCCCCACCAGAAGAACGACTACCTGGACGGGGGCGTCGAGCGGACCGGCACCCTGCACGACAGAAGCATCAGGTGCCTGGGTTACACCACCGACGAGGACACGGTGAACTGGTTCGGCTGCCTGCCCCGCCTCAGGCACGTCTCCTGACCACGGCCTCCCGGGCCCGGGCCGGTCAGGCCGGGGGACCCGCGACGCGCAGCACCGCCGTCGTGGGCGGCGCGCCGGCGTCGACGGTGGCGTCGACGCCGGCGGCGGTACCGGTGGTCGTGGCGCCGGTACCGGTGGTGCCGGTGCCGGTGGTGACGTCCGTCCACCAGTCGGCGCCCTCCTCTGCACAGCGCAGCAGCACGCCCTCGCGGATCGCCCACGGGCAGACCACGGCCCGGGACAGGCCCATCAGCTTCAGCGCCGTGTGCCCCACCACCGCCCCCGCCAGGGACTGCGCGGCGCGCGGCGCGGAGATCCCCGGCAGCCGGGCCCGCTCGGCGGCGGGCAGCGCGGCCAGCGCGCGCACCGCCTCGCGCAGGTCCCGACACGCCAACTCCCGCTCCACGAACGGGCCGTAGCGGCCCGGCGGCGCCCCGCACAGCCGGGCCAGCTGCTGGAACGTACGGGAGGTGACGGCGGCGGTGCGTGGACGCTCCCAGCGGATCCGCGCGGCCACGTCCCGCAGTTCATGGCGGACCCGGCGGCGCAGCTCCTTCAGCTCCTCTGGCCCGGGCGGGTCCTGGAGGGACAGGTACTCCCTGGTCAGCCGGCCCGCGCCGAGCGGCAGGGACGCCACGAAGCCGGGCATCCGGCCCCGCCCGAAGGCCACCTCCAGCGAGCCGCCGCCGATGTCCAGCAGCGCCAGCGGGCCCGCCTTCCAGCCCAGCCAGCGCCGGGCCGCCAGGAAGGTCAGCTCGGCCTCCGTCTCCCCGGGCAGGGTGCACATGCGCACCCCGGTCCCGGACGCCACCCGGTGCAGCACCTCACGCCGGTTCGGCGCGGTGCGGACCACCGTGGTCGCGAAGGCCAGCGGGCCCGCCGCCTGCCATCGGCGGGCCGTGGCGCTCGCCGCGTCCACCGCCTCGACCAGCCGCCGCACCGCCTCGTCGCCGATCGTGCCGTCCGGGCCCAGGTGTTCGGACAGCCGTAACTTCCACTTGACCGTGTGCACCGGCAGCGGCACGCCCCCCTCCACGTCCGCGATCACCAACCGCACCGTGTTCGACCCCGCGTCCACCACACTCACCCGCATGGCCGGGACGTACCCACTCCACCGGCGCGATCACCCCTCGCACGAGGGGCGTTCCGGTGCACGGACCTTTCGGACCGCGCCCCGGCACCGGCTCGCGCGGCAGTCCGACGCGGGCCGGTAGCGCGCGGCGCACGGACCGGGGGCGAGCGGGCGCCCGTCCGTCGGCGCCCACCAGCCGCACACCACGTCCGCCACGGCCCCCACCGCCCGCGGGGACACGGCGGCCCGCACGGCCGTCGCGGCCGTCTCGGCCGGAACCTCCTCGACGACCGCATCACCGTCAGCCGCGCCCCGTCCCGCGACACCGCGGGCACCGGGACGGTGCGCCCGGCCGCGGCCGGCGAGCGCCTTGCGTGCGAACTCGCCCGGGAGATATCGCTGTCCGCCGTGCCGCCCGAGCCGGACCGCCCCGCGCCGGGTGCGTGAACCCGGCCGTGGGCCGCGCGAAAGTGCAAGAGGCGGGGGACGGGAGTCCATTGCCGCGCGGGGGCCGGGGCCGGATCGTTCCGTGCGACCGGCCTTCCGGCAACTAGGAGCTACCGTGCGACTGTCGATCCGAGCGGGCGGCGCCGTGGCCGCCGCCGTCGCCCTGGTCCTGGGCAGCGGCACCGCGTCCCCCGCCGACGCCCGCTACACCGTGACCGTGGGCACCCCCATGCCGTTCCCGCATCCCACCGACACCCCCGCCACCCCGTTCACCGACCGCGACGGCACCTTCCACTACCAGCAGTCCGCCGCGCTGTACGGCGCCGACGACCCCCGGGTCTGGGACTTCTACACCGGCAAGGACTTCGACACCGCCGTCTTCGACCGGACCCTCAGCGAGGCGGCCGACCCGGCCAACCCCGCCGACCGCAACGACGACACCACCTGGCGCTGCAACAACAGCCCCACCGGGCGAGAGGCGACGTACGCGCCGGGCGGCTCCGGCTACGCGCAGAAGAACTACTGCGACCTGTCCGGGGTGTGGATCGACCCCGACACCGGCCACTGGTACGGCCTGGTGCACAACGAGTTCACCCCGCGCCCCTTCGGCGACGGACTGCACTACGACGCCATCGACTACGCCGTCTCCACCGACCGGGGCCGCACCTGGACCATCAAGGACCATGTGATCACCTCGCCGTACAGCACCAGGCGCGGCGACACCACGGCCTTCCCGCACGAGACGTACTCCTACGGCGACGGCGACCAGCGCCTGTTCGCCGACACCGCGTCCGGCTACTTCTACGTCTTCTACGGCTCGCGGATCGTCGACAAGAGCGGCGGCTGGAAGGCCTTCTACGAACACGTGGCCCGCGCCCCGATCGCCGCGAAGATGGCCCCCGGCTCCTGGCGCAAGTGGTACGGCGGCACCTGGTCCCAGCCCGGCACCGGCGGCCGGGAGAGCAACATCGTCCCCGTCGACGCCGGACACCCCACCGGCTACACCCCCGTCGGCGCCGAGTACGACCCGGCGAACACCGGCACCGCCGCCGAGCAGATCGCGGCCGGGAAGATGCCCCCGACCTCACCGCTGTTCGTGATGAACATCGCCTACGACGCCTACCTCGGCCGGTACATCGGCACCCCGCAGGCCGTGGACCAGAGCGGCGGCGCACCGCAGTACCTGTACGCCACCGACGACCTGGCCACCCAGAAGTGGCAGCTCATCGGCGACACCGGTGACTACACCACCGCCTCCTGGTACCGCTGGTTCCTGGATCCGGCGAGCCGCACCGGCTCCGCCGTCCTCGGCCGGACCTTCCGCGCCTACTGCTCCTTCGGCTGCTCCCACGGCTCCTCGGGCGAGTACACCGACATCACCGTGGACTCCGCCACCCCGGCCGCCCCGCCGGTGGACCCCGGCCGCCGCTACCGCGTCGCGGCCGGCACCGGCCGGATCCTCGCCCAGGAGTCCGGCGGTTCCGCCGTCACCTCCCTCGGCCGGCCCACCGGTTCCGCCCGCGAGTCGTGGTCCTTCACCCCGACCGGAGACGGTTCCTTCACCATCGCGAATGCGGCGACCGGCCGCCTGCTGGGGGTGGACTCCGCGCGGACGGCGGGCCGGGCCTGGGGAGCGCGGCCCACGGTGACCGCCGCCCCGGCCGGTGGACCGGCCGTCGGACAGCAGTGGTTCGTGGTCGCGAATTCCTCCGCACCGGGCACCCACCGTCTGGTCAACCGCTACAGCGGGCTCGTCCTCGGCCTGTCCGCGACCGCGGGCCGGCTCGCCGAGACCACCCCGCCGCGCACCTGGACGGCCGCCGACGGCTCCCTCGGCGACGGCCGTACCGCGGCCGAACAGACCCTGTCGTTCACCCCGTCCCGGGCCTGACGCACGGCGACCCCGGGCCCCGGTTCCGCAGGAGGTGGTGTCCGAAGGCTTGTGGCCGGCTTGGTTCATCCCTTAAATCAAAACCTGAACTAAGCCGCGGGGCCGGTGAGCCGGCCCCGCCACGTCTGGAGCCGCCGTATGAGATGGAGACCCCTGGGCCTCGCGCTGGCCGCAACGGCCGCGCTGATCGCCCTGCCCGCCACCCACCCCTCGGCCGGCGCGGCCGACATCCCCCTGTCCCAGGGGAAGACGGCCACCGCGTCGTCCGTGGAGAACGCCGGCACCGCGCCCGGCAAGGCCGTCGACGGGGACACCGGCACCCGCTGGTCCTCGGCCGCCGGCGACGACCAGTGGCTCCGGGTCGACCTGGGCGCCACCGCCTCGGTCACCCGGGTGGAACTCGACTGGGAGGCCGCCTACGGCAAGGACTACAAGGTCCAGATCTCCGGGGACGGCAGCACCTGGACCGACCTGAGGTCCGTCACCGGCTCCGACGGAGGCGCCGACACCCTCGACGTCTCCGGCCGGGGCCGCTACGTCCGGATGCTCGGCGTGCACCGGGCCACCCCCTACGGCTACTCCCTGTGGGAGTTCCGGGTGTTCGGCGGCGTGGACGGCGGCCAGGCGGGCTGCGACAGCGGCAACGCGGCCAAGGGCCGGCCCGCCACCGCCTCGTCCACCGAGAACGCCGGCACCCCCGCCTCCGCCGCCTTCGACGGCGACACCGGCACCCGCTGGTCCAGCCGGGCCGCCGACCCGCAGTGGCTCCAGGTCGACCTCGGCGCCGTGCGGGACCTGTGCAAGGTGGACCTGAACTGGGAGGCCGCCTACGCCAAGGACTTCCGGATCCAGGCCTCCGCCGACGGGCAGAACTGGAGCACCCTCAAGAGCGTCACCGGCGCGACCGGCGGCACGGCCTCCTACGACGTCAGCGGCTCCGGCCGGTACCTGCGGATCTACGGCACCGCGCGCGGCACCGGCTACGGCTACTCCCTGTGGGAGGTGGCCGTGCACACCGGCACCAGCGGCCTGCCGCCGGTCCAGGGCGGCGGCGACCTCGGCCCGAACGTGATCGTCGTCGACCCCTCCACCCCGAACCTCCAGCAGAAGTTCGACGACGTCTTCGCCCGGCAGGAGTCCGCCCAGTTCGGCACCGGCCGCTACCAGTTCCTGCTCAAGCCCGGCACCTACAACGGCCTCAACGCCCAACTCGGCTTCTACACCTCGATCTCCGGCCTCGGCCTGAACCCCGACGACACCCAGATCAACGGCGACGTCACGGTCGACGCCGGCTGGTTCAACGGCAACGCCACGCAGAACTTCTGGCGTTCGGCCGAGAATCTCGCGATCACCCCGTCGGGCGGCACCGACCGCTGGGCCGTCGCCCAGGCGGCACCCTTCCGCCGCATCCACGTCAAGGGCGGCCTCAACCTCGCCCCCAACGGCTACGGCTGGGCCTCCGGGGGCTACATCGCCGACTCGAAGATCGACGGCACCGTGGGCCCGTACTCCCAGCAGCAGTGGTACACCCGGGACAGCTCGGTCGGCGGCTGGACCAACGGCGTATGGAACATGACCTTCTCCGGCGTCCAGGGCGCCCCCGCCACCAACTTCGACACCGGCCCGTACACCACCCTGGACACCACCCCGGTCTCCCGCGAGAAGCCCTTCCTCTACCTGGACGGCTCCGCCTACAAGGTGTTCGTGCCGGCCAAGCGCACCAACGCCCGGGGCGTCTCCTGGCCCGCGAACGCCGGCACCTCCCTCCCGCTCGACAGGTTCTACGTCGTCAAGCCCGGCGCCACCGCCGCCACCATCAACGCGGCCCTCGCCCAGGGCCTCAACCTCCTGTTCACCCCGGGCGTCTACCACCTCGACCAGACCCTCGACGTCACCCGGCCCGACACCGTCGTCCTCGGCCTGGGCCTGGCCACCCTGGTCCCGGACAACGGCGTCGACGCGATGCACGTCGCCGACGTCGACGGCGTACGGCTCGCCGGCTTCCTCATCGACGCGGGACCGGTCAACTCCGGCACGCTGCTGCGCATCGGCACCCCCGGCGCCGGCGCCGACCACTCCGCCAACCCCACCACCATGCAGGACGTGTTCATCCGCGTCGGCGGCGCCGGACCCGGACTCGCCACCGATTCCGTGGTGGTCGACAGCGACGACGTCGTCATCGACCACACCTGGATCTGGCGCGCCGACCACGGCAGCGGCGTCGGCTGGGACACCAACCGCGCCGACTACGGCCTGCGCGTCAACGGCGACGACGTCCTGGCCACCGGCCTGTTCGTGGAGCACTTCAACAAGTACGACGTCTACTGGAGCGGAGAACGCGGCCGGACGATCTTCTTCCAGAACGAGAAGGCGTACGACGTCCCGAACGCCGCCGCCGTCACCCATGACGGCATCGTCGGCTACGCGGCCTACAAGGTCGCCGACTCCGTCACCACCCACGAGGCCTGGGCCCTGGGCAGCTACTGCAACTTCACGGCCGATCCGTCGATCGTCCAGACCCACGGCTTCCAGGTGCCCGTCACCCCGGGTGTCAGGATGCACCACCTGATGGTGATCTCCCTCGGGGGCAAGGGCCAGTACGCCCACGTCGTCAACAACACCGGCGCCCCCACCTCGGGCACCGACACCGTCCCGTCCAAGGTGACGTCCTTCCCGTAAGACCCGGACCCGTAAGAGGCGTAAGGCACCATCCGCCGGAGGCGCCAGGCCCTCACCCCTCGGCCTGGCGCAGTTCCTCCCAGGCCCGGCCGCGCAGACCCGCGTCGCCCAGGACGTCCGCCGCCGTGCAGGCCAGTGCCTCCACGACGGCGAGCAGCACCCGGCGCGCCCGCTGCGAGGCCGCGGCCTCGGCGAACTCCGGTGTGTGGTCCGAACCCCCGGCGTCCATGATCGCGACGAAGGGATGGATGGCGGGCACCCGGTTGCTGACGTTGCCGATGTCGGAGGAGCCCAGATAGACGCCGGGCACGGGCGCGGTGAGGGCGATCCCGGCCCGGTCCAGATGCCCGGCGAACCGCTCGGACAGCGCCGGACTGTCCCGGAAGTGCTCGTAGCGTACGCTCACCCGCTCCACCGTCACGGTCGTGCCGGTCGCCAGGGCCACCCCCTCGGCGGCCGTGCCCAGCTGCCCGGCCAGCTCGTCCAGGGCGGCCGTCGTCAGCGCCCGCAGCCCGAACCGCCCCTCCGCGTACTCCGGGACGATGTTCGTGGCCGTGCCGCCCTCGGTGATGATGCCCTGCGCATGGGAGCCCTCCGGCAGCCGTCGGCCGAGCGCCGACACCACGTTGAACAGCTCGATCAGCGCCGCCAGCGCGTCGATGCCCTCGGTCGGGTTGCCCGTCGGATGCGCGGCCCGGCCCCGGAACGCGACCCGGTACTGCTCCTGCGCGGTCAGTGGGGCCCGCACCCAGTCGTACACCCCCGGGTGGAACATCAAGGCCGCGTCCACCTCGTCGAAGACGCCCGCCTCCACCTCCAGCGCCTTGCCGCCGCCGCCCTCCTCGGCCGGCGTGCCCACCGCGAGGACCGTGCCCTCGGTGCCGTCCCGCACCGCGTCCAGGACCAGGGCCGCCCCGAGGCCGGCCGCCGCGATCAGATTGTGCCCGCAGGCGTGGCCGAGCCCGGGCAGCGCGTCGTACTCCAGCGGGAACGCCACCACCGGCCGCCCCCGCCCCGAACGGGCCGTGAACGCCGTCGGCAGTCCCGCCGTCCCGCGCCGCATCTCGAACCCCGCGCCCTCCAGCTCGCCCGAGAGCAGCGCCGCCGCCCGGTGCTCGGCGAACGCGGTCTCCGGGTCCGCGTGCAGCGCCGAGGCCACCGACCACAGCGCGTCGGCGCGCCGCGCGACCTCCTCCCCGATCCTGCGGTACAGCGACACGAGACCTCCTCGGTGCGGCGGGTGTGCTCCGTGCCCGGCCGGGTTCCACCCGGACGGCCCCTGACACCGGGCCGCCGGGTTTGGGGCGCCCCTCCTGTGCAACACGGTGGGTGCGCGACCGAACAGTTCAGGAGGCAGCCATGGATCACTCCCGCGTACCCGTGCTGGAGGCTCTGCAGGAGTTCCGGCGACGAGGGGACGTGGTGTTCGGGCCGCCCGGGCACAAGCAGGGCCGGGGAACCGATCCGCGGGTGGCCGAGATCCTCGGGCTGGACGTCTTCCGCTCCGACGTGCTCACCCTCAACGGGCTGGACGACCGCCGCCAGTCCCAGGGCGTGCTGGAGCAGGCGCAGGAGCTGATGGCCGACGCGGTCGGCGCCGACCAGGCGTTCTTCTCCACCTGCGGCAGCTCCCTGTCGGTCAAGACCGCGATGCTCGCGGTCGCCGGGCCGGGGGAGAAGCTGCTGCTGTCCCGCAACGCGCACAAGTCGGTCATCGCGGCGGTGATCATCAACGGTGTGGAGCCCATCTGGGTGCACCCGAAGTTCGACGGCGAACGGCACATGGCCCATCCGCCGGAGGCCGACGACGTCCGCGACCGGCTGCGCGAGCACCCCGACGCCAAGGGCATGCTGCTGATCACGCCCACCGACTGGGGCACCTGCGCCGATGTGCGCGCGGTCGCCGACGTCTGTCACGCCGACGACGTCCCCCTCATCGTGGACGAGGCGTGGGGCGCCCATCTGCCCTTCCACCCGGGCCTGCCCGCCTGGGGCATGGACGCGGGCGCCGACCTCGTCGTCACCAGCGTCCACAAGATGGGCGGCGCCATCGAACAGAGCTCGGTCTTCCACCTCCAGGGCGACCGGGTCTCCCCCGACGTGCTCAACCAGCGCGAGGACCTGCTCGGCACCACCAGCGCCTCCTGCCTGGTCTACGCCGCCCTCGACGGCTGGCGGCGGCAGATGGTCGAACAGGGACACGACCTGCTGGACGAGGCCCTGCACCGCGCCGAACGCGTCCGGGCCCGGCTGCGGGAACTGCCCGGGCTGCGGGTGATGGGCGGCGAGATCATCGACGAGGGGCTGGCCGCCGAGTTCGACCCGCTGAAGATCGTCGTGGACGTACGGGACCTCGGCATCAGCGGCATGCAGGCGACCGAGTGGCTGCGCACCAACTGCCACATCGACATGGGCGGCTCCGACAGCTGCCGGATCAGCGCCTCCATCACCCATTCCGACGACGAGCAGACCGAGAAGCTCCTGGTGGAGTCCGTGCGCTCGCTGGTGGAGCGGGCCGACTCCATCGAGCGGCAGCCGGCCGTGCACCTGCCCGAGCCGGGCGCCCTGGAACTGGAACAGGCCATCCTGCCCCGGGACGCCTTCTTCGGCCCCGCCGAACAGGTGCCCGCCGAACGCGCCGTGGGCCGTATCGCTGCCGAGATGCTCAGCCCCTACCCGCCGGGCGTGCCGGTCGTGGCACCCGGCGAGGTGATCACCGCCGAGATCGTGGACTATCTGCGCAGCGGCATCGCCCACGGCTTCCTCGTCCCGGACGCGACGGACTCCTCCCTGGACACCCTGCGCGTCGTCGCCCGTCCCTGACCGGCCGGACACCGCACACCGTTCGGAACACCGTTCGGACTGCGCCGCGCGGTGTCAGCGCCTAGGGTGGCGGTGCGGGCGGCCGGGTACCGGCGGCCTGCACCGGGTCGAGCAGCCGGCCCTGCCCACGGACACGTCCGCGGCAGGGGGCTGTGGCCCTGCCGACGGTCTCCGGGCCGGATCAGCGCGTCCGGCGGGCCTGCCGTCCCGGCAACTCGATACGAGACGGCCCGACTTCACCCCGACCGGGAACTCCCCGAGGTTCCCGGTTTCGGACGCCCCGGCCCGGGGACCTCGGTACGAGGCCGCCACCGGCCCCCTCCGCCCGGGACCCACCCGACGCAAGCCATGGTGCCGGCCGTACGCCCCCCGGCGTGGCCACCGCGCGGCGGACACCCGCTCGTCCGCGCCGGACCCGCCCCCGTGACCAGCGAAGGAATTGCCACTGATGAGCGAGACCAACCCTCTGAAGCGAGCCGCGGACAAGGTGGCCGACGCCCTCCAGGGAGGACCCAAGGGCCCCGAGGACGGCGTCCCGGGCAAGCCGGGCCCGAGGACGCCGCCGGTCGCCGAGCCGACCGACCCCCATGAGCCCTTCCCGCCCAAGCCCGACCAGACCGGCCCCGACACCGTCTCCCCGACCGGGCAGCCCACCGGCGCCGACCAGGCCCGGATGGCGCAGAGCGGCAGCTACCTGACCAACGCCCAGGGCACCCGGCTGTACGACACCGACCACTCCCTCAAGGCCGGGCCCCGCGGCCCGGTGCTCCTGCAGGACCACCACCTGCGGGAGAAGGTCATGCACTTCGACCACGAGCGCATCCCCGAGCGTGTGGTGCACGCCCGCGGCGCCGGGGCGCACGGGGTGTTCCGCAGCTACGGCACCGCGGCCAACGTGACGAAGGCGGCCTTCCTCGCCGAGGACGTCGAGACACCGGTGTTCGTCCGCTTCTCCACCGTGCTCGGCTCCCGGGGCTCCTCCGACACCGTCCGCGACACCCGGGGCTTCGCGACCAAGTTCTACACCAGCGAGGGCGTCTTCGACCTGGTCGGCAACAACATCCCGGTCTTCTTCATCCAGGACGCCATCAAGTTCCCCGACATCATCCACGCCGGCAAACCGCACCCCGACCGGGAGATCCCGCAGGCGCAGAGCGCCCACGACACCTTCTGGGACTTCGTCACCCTGCACACCGAGGCCGCCCACCACACCCTGTGGAACATGTCCGACCGGGGCATCCCGCGCTCGTACCGCACCATGGAGGGCTTCGGCGTCCACACCTTCCGCCTGGTCAACGCCGCCGGCGAGACCACGCTGGTGAAGTTCCACTGGAAGCCGAAGCTGGGCGTGCACTCCCTGGTGTGGGAGGAGGCGCAGATCATCAACGGCGTCGACCCCGACTTCCACCGCCGGGACCTCGCCGACGCCATCGAGGCGGGCGCCTACCCCCAGTGGGAGTTCGGCATCCAGACCTTCCCCGACACCCCCGACCAGACCTTCGAGGGCATCGACCTGCTGGACCCGACCAACATCGTCCCCGAGGAACTGGCCCCCATCCAGCCGATCGGGCTGCTCACCCTCGACCGCAACCCGTCCAACTTCTTCGCCGAGACCGAGCAGGTCGCCTTTCACGTGGGCCACCTCGTCCCCGGCATCGACATCACCGACGACCCGCTGCTCGCCGGCCGGCTCTTCTCCTACCTGGACACCCAGATCACCCGCCTGGCCGGGCCCAACTTCCCGCAGATCCCGATCAACCGGCCGCACGCCCCGGTCAACGACATGCTCCGCGACGGCTTCCACCAGACGGCCGTCCACCGGGGCGTGGCCCCCTACCGGCCCAACTCCCTCGACGGCGGCTGCCCGTTCACCGCGGGCGCCGATCTGGGCGCGTATGTCGAGACGCCCGTACGCGTCCCCGAGGCGACCAAGGTCCGCGAGGCGCCGGAATCGTTCAACGACCACTTCAGCCAGCCGCGCCGGTTCTGGCTGAGCATGAGCCCGCCCGAGCGCGAGCACATCATCGGCGCCTACACCTTCGAACTCGGCAAGTGCTACGAAGTGGCCATCCGGGAAAGGGCGTTGCAGGTCCTGGCGAACATCGACCCGGAGCTGTGCGCGGGCGTCGCCGCCGGCCTCGGACTGCCCGCCCCCGAGCCCACCGTGCCCCTCGCCGACGTCGAGCCCAGCCCCGCCCTCTCCCAGGTCGGGCACACCTGGCCCACCGACGGCCGGATCATCGGCATCCTCACCGGCCCCGACGGCGACCTCGACGGCGTACGCGCCGTACGCCAGGCGGTCCTCGACGGCGGCATGGTCCCGCTGATCGTGGCACCGGTCGGCGGCACCCTCGGCGACGGCGCCGACGCCCTGACCGTCCAGCGGACCTACGCCACCGCGCGCTCCGTGGAGTTCGACGCGGTGCTCGTGGCGGGCACCCCCGGCGTGGGCGCCGACGCCTACGGCGCCCGGGACGCCAAGGCCGGCCAGCCCACCGCCGGACTCGCCACCCCCGACCCCCGGGTGGGGCTGCTGCTGGGCGAGGCGTTCCGGCACGGCAAGGCCATCGGCGCGGCCAAGGGTGGCGAGGCGGCCCTGGAAGCGGCCGGCATCCCGCTCGACGCACCCGGTGTGATCGCCGGGGACACCGCCACCGGCGTGCTCCAGGAGATCACCCGGCTGCTCGGCGCGCACCGGGTCTGGGAACGCTTCCCGTCCGCCGCCTGACCGGCCGGAGGAGGGAATGCCGGGGCGGGGGCGCGCGGACGGCGTAGCAGCGGCGGACGGCGCCCACCCCCGGTGTGATGGAGGCGCCCCTACGTCAACCAGTGAGGCAGGACACGCGCCTTCGCGGGTTGGCGACCAGCGCCGTCGTCACCGCAGCCCTTGCCCTGGCCGGCACGGCCGCCGCCGTCGCCTCCGACGGCGCGGCGCGGCCTGCCGAACCCGGCCTTCGGCAACGCCCGCGCCGACAAGAGCCCCTGGTCGTGCGCCGGCCCCCGGTCGGGGGGCCGGCGCACGGACGTTCAGCCGCACGTGGTGCGGCACAGCAACAGGCAGATGTCGTCGTCGTGTTCGGAGTCGTGCAGCATCGGTTTGAGCAGCGTGTCCGCCGCCGTGTCCAGCTCCGCCAGCTCCGCCGCGCCGAGCACCTGCATGGCCCGGGCGAGCCGGTCGATGCCCGCGTCGATCCCGGCGGCCCGCCGCTCCACCAGACCGTCCGTGTACAGCGCGAGGACGGACCCGGCCGGCAACTCGACGGTGTGCTCCTCGTACTCGTACGGCAGCGGCACCCCCAGCATGATGCCCGGCTTCGCCTCCAGCACCCGCACCTCCCCCCGGGGGCCGCGGGCGACGGCCGGCGGATGCCCCGCGGCGGCCCACACCACCTCCGGCTCCCCGGGCGTGAACCGGGCGATGGCACAGGTCGCGTACAGCTCCGGCTGCTGGTGGCGCAGCATCCGGTGCAGCAGGGTGAGGATCCGCGCCGGGCCGTTGCCCTCGACGGCGTAGGCGCGCAGCGCGGTGCGCAACTGGCCCATGATGACCGCCGCGCGCAGCCCGTGCCCGGTGACGTCCCCTATCACCGCCAGCACACTGCCGTCCGGCTGGGAGAAGGCGTCGTACCAGTCACCGCCGATGTTCAGGCCGTGCGTCGCCGGCAGATAACGCGCGGCCAGGTCCAGGCCCGGCACGGCGGGCAGCTCGGTCAGCTGCGCGCGTTGCAGCGCCTCGGCGACATCCCGGTGCTGTTCGTACTGACGGGCGTTCTCCAGCGCGATACCCGCCCGCCGGGCCAGCTCCAGCAGCATCACGGTGGTGTCCGGGTCGAAGCGGTCGCCCGGCGCGGACAGCGTCAGCACCCCCTGCACGGTGCGCGCGCCCAGCGGCAGGCACAGCAGCGGCCGGTCGGGGGAGAGCGCCGAGGCCGGCAGGTCGTCCACCCCGGGCAGCTCCCCGGGGTGGGGGCCCGCGTGCTGGGGGCGGCCGGTGCGCGCCGCCGTCACCGCGGCCGCCGCCCGGTCGCCAGGCGGGGTCCGCTCGTCGTCCACCAGCCAGACGTCGACATGCCGGGCGTACTCCGGCACCAGCAGCTCGGGCAGCCGGCCCAGGATGTCCTCGTGGTCCAGGGAGGCGTGCAGCACCGCGCTCGCGTTGGCCAGGAAGGTCAGCAGCCGGCGGGCGTTCTCCGCCTCGGCGCGGGCCGCCCGTTCGGCGTCCAGCAGGTCGCGCTGGGCCAGCGCCGCCGCCTCCAGCTCGGCGTGCAGCGCCAGCACGCCCTGGTTGGTCTGGTGCAGCTCCTCCCGGTGGAGGCGCAGCAGCTCCTCCGTCTCGGTGAGGCTCGTGAGCACGGCCGCGGCGTCCTCGTCGGCGCTCAGCAGCGCCTCGGCGAGCGGGGCGTTCTCGGGGTCGGGCAGCGTCACCGCGGCGGGGCAGACGAGCGTGTGCCGCCAGGGTTCCGGCCCGTCCAGGGCGGCCCCGAGCCGGCCGTCCGACCCGGCGGTCACGGTCAGCTCCGCGCCGCCCGCGTCCAGGGCGCGCCCGAGCCGCACCCCGAGCGCGCTGAGGAAACGGGCCCGGTCGAGGGCGGGCACCCCGGCGTCCGCGGTGAGCCGCGCCAGCCGGGCACGGGCGCGGGCCGCGTCGGCGGCGGAGGCGATGATCCAGGTGTCGCGGGCGGCTGTCATGGGGAGCTGGTCCGGCGGTCGGGGGCCAGTACGGCCACGCTGGTGTCGTCGCGAACGGGGCGGGCGGGGCTGCCTGCGTCGCGCAGGATCGCCGCGGCCACCACCGAGGGGTCGTGGGCGAGCAGCCCGGGGTCCTCCGGCGGAGCCCACCGGCTGGGCAGCCCGTCGCTGTGCACCACGAGCAGACTGTCCCGGTGCCACGGCAGCCGGCGCACCGGGACCTGCGCCGGGAAGTACGCCCCGACGATTCCCGGATGGGGCACCAGGGACGACCAGGACCCCCCGGTGCGCACCCGGGCGCCTACGTTGCCGACGCCGGCGAAGCTGAGCTCCGCCCGGTCGGTGTCCACCTGGGCCACCGTGACCGCCGCGCCCCGGGTGGGCCGCAGCGCCGTGTGCAGTCGGCGCAGGATGTCCGCGGGCGGCAGATGCCCGGTGCGGTGCAGCTCCGCCACCGCCGCGGTGGAGGCGTGGGCGGCCTTCGGCCCGTGCCCGAGACCGTCCGCGAGCAGCAGCGTCAGCAGCGGCCCGGAGCGCACCCAGCTCCAGGCGTCACCGCACTGCGCGTCCTGACCGAGGGAGACCGTGATCCCGCCCGCGGGCAGCCGCGCCGGGGGCGCCCCGCGCTCGCCGGGCTCGGGGTCGATCCGGGCCGCCGCGACCGTCCCCCGGCCGGGCAGGCTGTACAGATGGAACGCGTTGGCGCTGCGCCGGCAGCTGCCCAGCCCCGCGCCGAGCGAGCCGTCGGCGGTGGAGTAGCCGTCGCGCAGCGCGGCGTCCACGTCGGCGATGCCCGGACCGTGGTCCAGCGAGTACAGCTGGACCGACCCACCCGTACCGTCGGCCGCCGGCTCCAGCAGGTTGACCACCATGCGGCCGCCGCCGGCGTGCTTGAGCAGATTGGTGGCCAGCTCGGTGGCGACCAGCTCCGCCGCCGCCGTACGCGTGGGGGCCAGGCCGGAGTCGTCGCATGCCTCCCGGGCCGCCATCCGGGCGTCCCGCACCCGGGTGGAGTCGTGCACCGGGATCTCCCACACCCGGCCCATCACAACCCCGGGCGGGAGGCGGGCACCTGGGCCACCCAGGCCACGGCCGTGACGGTCGTGCCCCGGCCGGGCTCGGTGTCGACACTGAACTCGTGCACCAGCCGCTTCGCTCCGCTCAGTCCCAGCCCGAGGCCGCCGCCGGTGGTGTACCCGTCGGTCATGGCCAGTTCCAGATCGCGGATGCCCGGACCGCCGTCGATGAAACACATGCGCAGGCCGCGACTGCGCCCGTTGTCCAGCGGGGTGATCTCCACCCGCCCGCCACCGCCGTGCACCAGCGTGTTGCGGGCCAACTCGCTCGCCGCCGTGACCAGCTTGGTCTGCTGCACCAGGCCGAAGCCGAGCCCCGCCGCGCACTGCCGCACCTGCTGCCGCACCCAGGCCAGATCCGCGTCCGAGCCGATGGGCAGGCTCGTCGTGGACACCTGGCCGGACGGCTGCATCAGCTCCCCCTCTGGTTCAGCAGTTCCATGGCACGGTCGACGTCCAGCGCGGTGACCAGGCCCGGCAGCGTGAGCCCCAGCTCGACCAGGGTGATCGCCACGGCGGGCCGCATCCCGGCCACGACCGTACGCGCCGCCAGCAGCCCGGCCGTGGAGGCGATCTCCGCGAGCACCCGGCCGAGGAAGGAGTCGACCATGTCCACCCCGGAGATGTCGATCACCACCCCGGCCACCCGGTTGGTGGCGATGCGGTGGGTGATGTCCTGCTGCAGCTGCTCGGCCATGCCGTCGTGCAGCTCGCCCTGGAGGGAGACCAGCAGCACGTCGCCGAGGGCGAGCACCGGGACCTGGGCCGACTGGCCGGGAAGGGGCTGGTTCACCGGGCGCTCGCATTCGCGTGCGCCCGGGACACCTCGATGCCCTGCTTGCCCAGGGCGTAGGCCAGGGCGTCGGCCAGCGAGGAGCGGGTGAGCACCGAACCCAGGTCGATGCCGAGCTGCACGATGGTCTGCGCGATGGCGGGGCGGATGCCGGAGACGATGCACTCCGCGCCCATCAGCCGGGCGGCGGCGACCGTCTTCATCAGGTGCTGGGCCACCAGCGAGTCGACGGTCGGCACGCCGGTGATGTCGAGGATGGCGTACCGGGCCCGCTGCTCCACGATCGCCTCCAGCAGCGACTCCATCACCACCTGGCTGCGGGCGCTGTCCAGGGTGCCGATCAGCGGTACGGCGACCGTGCCCTCCCACAGCTTGATGACGGGGGTGGCCACTTCGAGCAGCTGCTGCCGCTGCCGCTCGATCAGCTCCGCGTTGGCGTCCAGCGCCGTCTCCATCACCACCAGCCGCAGCGTGCCCAGCAGCAGGGTCAGCGCCAGCGCGGCCTCCTGGGCCTGCGGGGCCGTGGGATCGGCGAACTCCTCGCGCAGCAGCTCCATCACGGGCACGCGCAGCCCGGCCACCTCGTCGGCGATCTGCGACGCGGTGGACCCGGCGCGGGCCCGGGTCTGCGTCATCCGCCCCAGCTGGTCGCGCACCGGTATGAAGCCGGGCGAGGCCACGTCCTCCAGCCGTCCGCTGACGGCCACCTCGGACAGCGCTTCCACCACGGCCTTGCACGCCTCCACCGCCTCGTCGCGGGAGACGGTGAAGACCGAGCGGAACAAGGGCGTGTCGGCCCAGCGCTGGGCGATCTGCTCTTTGCGCTGTTCCAGGAAGGAACTCACCACCTGAGGTGCCGATACGGCCGGGTCCTGCTCGGGCACTGTCATCTTCTCCTCTCGCACAGCCAGGTGCGCCGGTGGGCCGGCTCGCCGAAGCCGATCATTGCCGACCGTCCACCGTAGCGACCGGTGTCCGGCCGGGCCAAACCTGCTCCCGGCTTCGTGACCAGGACAACGAAGACCCAGGTCGGGGGGACGGCCGGCCCGGCGGGCGGGGCGGGCGAGCGGGCGGGGCCCCGGTCGGTTGTCCGCGTACGACGGCTCGGCTCCTTCGGTGCGTGCGGCTGCGGCCGGCCCGCCGGTGCGCGTCCGCCGGGCCGGAGTCGGTCAGCCGCCTACCCCCGAAACCCGCCAACTCTCCTCGGTCCCGCCGACGTCACCCGCGCGTGCGACCCCCGCCGGGACGAGCGGGGCGGGCGGTGCGGCGGGCGGCCGGGGGAGGGGGCGGGGACGGCCGGAAGAGGCCGGAGGAAACGGCTGGAAAAGCCGGAGGAAACGGCCGGAAAGAGGGGACCGTCAGTCGCGTACCGGCGCCGGGTCGCGTACCGGGGCCGGGGCCACCCGGCGGGCCGGTACCGGGTCCGGCCGCCCGCCCGGCCGGCGGCGGCGCAGCAGCAGGCGCCGGGCCGGACGCTCCACCGCCTCGTACAGCACCCAGGACAGGCCGAGCGAGACGGCGAACGCGGTCGCGCTGACCGCCAGCCCGGCGACGGGGCCGAAGCGCGGCTTCGTGCCCAGCAGGGTCGTCGCGGCGCGCAGCACCAGCAGATGGACCATGTAGAAGGCGAACGACAGCTCCCCGAGCCGTACCATCCGCCGGCTCCGCCACAGGGACGGCAGCCCGCGCAGGTCGGCGACCGCCGCCGCGGGGATGAGCAGCGCGAACCCGGCGAGGGTGCACACGGTGGCCGAGTAACCGGGCGTGACCTGTGGGACCAGGAAGTAGCCGATGACGGCCAGCGCGAGCGACGCCTCCAGCCCCGGCCCGCGCCACCGGCCGAGCAGCACCAGGCGCGCGGCGACCGCGCCGAGCACGAACTCGGGCAGCCGGGCGGCGGGAAACGAGTAGACCGAGTGCGTCCACCAGTGGTGGGCGTCGGTCCAGGCCAGCACGACGACCGCGGCCGCCGACAGCCCGCCCAGCGCGGTCGTGCCGCACGCCCCGAGCCGGCGCAGCAGCAGGATCAGCAGCGGGAAGGCGGCGTAGAAGAACGCCTCGCAGGCCAGGGACCAGCTCACCGGGTTCAGCGTCTGCCACCACGGGTGCCACCAGGAGTGCAGCAGCAGCGCGTTCGCCAGGGCCTGGTCCGGCGCCGGCAGCGCCCGGTGCGTCAGCGTGCCCGCCATGACCAGCGCCATGACGAGGGTGACCAGGTGTACGGGGTAGACCCGGGCGATCCGCCGCCGCCAGAAGGCGAGCGCGCGGTCGCGGGGCCGCGCCGACCAGGTCAGCACGAATCCCGACAGGACGAAGAAGAACGACACTCCGGTGGCGCCGGCGCCGAAGCCCCAGGACACCAGGCGGCCGGCCGTGCCGCCGAACCAGCCGAAGTTGTGCACGTGCAGTCCGAACACCAGCAGCGCCGCCATCCAGCGCAGCCCGGTGAGCGACGGCAGGGAGGGCGGGGCGGGCGGTGCGGGGGACCCGGTGGCCCCCTGGCCGGTCCGGGCGGGCGGCGTCCGGAGCGCCCGGGTCGTCGCCGTGGTCATCGCATCACCTGCCGCAGGAGAATCGCGTGGGGCATGAAGGGGTTCGTTGCCCTTCGGGGCCCGGTCCATCACGCGGCCCGGGAAACTTCACACTGCTGCCGAACGACGCGTCGTGGCGGACACCACGGACGGCGGGACGGTGTGCACCCGCACGGGTGAGGACAGAGGCCGTGCTCCGCCCGCGGCCGGCGCGGGCCGCCTCCGGGCCGGGGCAGAGCCCCGGGCTTCTCGCCGGAGCGGCTTCGTCTGTCGGCCGAGGTGCTTCACGCCTACGGCCGGCCCCTTGGCCCGGCTGCCCCGTACGGTGGACCGTCCGGCTCGCCGTACCGCCGCCGCCGGTGCGGAACCCCATGATGCGGGCATGTACGCGACCCCGCCCCGCGGCTCGTACCCGGCCGGTGCGACAAGGGCCCCGAAGCCGTCCGGACGTCGCCCGGACGCGGCCGGAATTGCATCATTCGTTTTATTGAACCCCTCGTGTTTATGACGGTAGGTTCGGCCCATGTCCGCCTCTCCGAGACCGACCACCGCCGAGGAGCTGCGCGGTGCCGGCCTGCGCGTGACGGCGGCCCGCGTCGCGCTGCTGGAGACCGTCCGGGACGGCGACCACCTCGGCGTCGAGGCGATCGCCTCTCAAGTCCGCGATCGCGTGGGCCACATCTCCCTGCAAGCCGTGTACGCGGCGCTGCACGCGCTGACCGCGGCGAATCTGGTGCGCCGTATCGAGCCGGCCGGCCACCCGGCCCGCTACGAGGGACGCGTGGGCGACAACCACCACCACATCGTGTGCCGGTCCTGCGGGGCCGTCGCGGACGTCGACTGCGCCGTCGGCGACGCGCCCTGCCTGACCGCCTCCGACGACCACGGCTTCGCCATCGACGAGGCCGAGGTCGTGTACTGGGGCCTGTGCCCCGCCTGTTCCACCGGCCGCAGTTCCTGAGCACCGAGTTCCGCACAGTTCGGAAGGATTGCCATGACCGAGAACCACGACGCGATCGTCACAGACGCGAAGGCGGAGGAAGGCGGCGGCGGTTGCCCCGTCGCGCACGACCGGGCCCTGCACCCGACCCAGGGCGGCGGCAACCGCCAGTGGTGGCCGGAGCGGCTCAATGTGAAGATCCTCGCCAAGAACCCCGCCGTGGCCAACCCGCTCGACGAGGACTTCGACTACGCGGAGGCCTTCCAGGCCCTGGACCTCGCCGCCGTGAAGCGGGACATCGCCGAGGTGCTCACCACGTCGCAGGACTGGTGGCCCGCCGACTTCGGCCACTACGGCCCGCTGATGATCCGGATGGCCTGGCACAGCGCGGGCACCTACCGCATCAGCGACGGCCGCGGTGGCGCCGGCGCCGGCCAGCAGCGCTTCGCCCCGCTCAACAGCTGGCCGGACAACGGCAACCTGGACAAGGCCCGCCGTCTGCTGTGGCCGGTGAAGAAGAAGTACGGCCAGAGCATCTCCTGGGCCGACCTGCTGATCCTCACCGGCAACGTGGCCCTGGAGACGATGGGCTTCAAGACCTTCGGCTTCGGCGGCGGCCGGGAGGACGTCTGGGAGCCGGAGGAGGACGTCTACTGGGGTCCCGAGACGACCTGGCTGGACGACAAGCGCTACACCGGCGACCGCGAGCTGGAGAACCCGCTCGGCGCCGTCCAGATGGGCCTGATCTACGTCAACCCCGAGGGCCCGAACGGCAACCCGGACCCGGTCGCCGCGGCCCGTGACATCCGTGAGACGTTCCGCCGCATGGCGATGAACGACGAGGAGACCGTCGCGCTGATCGCCGGCGGCCACACCTTCGGCAAGACCCACGGCGCCGGTCCCGCCGACCACGTCGGCGCCGACCCGGAGGCCGCCGGCCTGGAGGAGCAGGGCCTGGGCTGGCGGAACACCTACGGCACCGGCAAGGGCGCGGACGCCATCACCTCCGGTCTGGAGGTCACCTGGACCAGCACGCCGACCCAGTGGAGCAACGGGTTCTTCAAGAACCTGTTCGAGTACGAGTACGAGCTGGAGCAGAGCCCGGCCGGAGCCCACCAGTGGGTGGCCAAGAACGCCCCGGAGATCGTCCCCGACGCGCACGACCCGAAGAAGAAGCACCGCCCGCGGATGCTCACCACCGACCTGGCGCTGCGCTTCGACCCGATCTACGAGCCCATCTCCCGCCGGTTCTACGAGAACCCGGAGGAATTCGCCGACGCCTTCGCCCGCGCCTGGTACAAGCTCACCCACCGCGACATGGGCCCGAAGTCGCTCTACCTCGGCCCCGAGGTCCCCCAGGAGACCCTGCTCTGGCAGGACCCGCTGCCCGAGCGCGAGGGCGAGCTGATCGACGCCGCCGACATCGCCGCCCTGAAGACCAAGCTGCTCGACTCGGGGCTGTCCGTGTCCCAGCTGGTCACCACCGCGTGGGCGTCCGCGTCCACGTTCCGCGCCAGCGACAAGCGCGGCGGCGCCAACGGCGCCCGCATCCGCCTCGCCCCGCAGCGCGGCTGGGAGGTCAACGAGCCCGACCAGCTGGCCCAGGTGCTGCGCACGCTGGAAGGCATCCAGCAGGAGTTCAACGCCTCCTCCGGCGCCAAGAAGGTCTCCCTGGCCGACCTCATCGTCCTCGGCGGTGCCGCCGCCGTGGAGAAGGCCGCCAAGGAGGGCGGCTTCGAGATCGAGGTGCCCTTCACCCCGGGCCGGGTGGACGCCGGCGAGGAGCACACCGACGCCGAGTCCTTCGAGGCGCTGGAGCCGACCGCGGACGGCTTCCGCAACTACCTCGGCAAGGGCAACCGGCTGCCCGCCGAGTACCTGCTGCTCGACCGGGCCAACCTGCTGAGCCTGAGCGCCCCCGAGACGACCGCGCTCGTCGGCGGTCTGCGCGTCCTCGGCGCCACCTACCAGCAGTCGCAGCTCGGCGTCCTCACCAAGACGCCCGGTGTCCTCACCAACGACTTCTTCGTCAACCTGCTCGACATGGGCACGCAGTGGAAGGCGACGTCCGAGGACCAGACCACCTTCGAGGGCCGGGACGCGAGCACCGGCGAGGTGAAGTGGGCCGGCAGCCGGGCCGACCTCGTCTTCGGCTCCAATTCCGAGCTGCGCGCCCTCGCCGAGGTGTACGCGAGCGACGACGCGAAGGAGAAGTTCGTGAAGGACTTCGTCGCCGCCTGGAACAAGGTCATGAACGCGGACCGGTTCGACCTGGCCTGATCGCCTCGACCCGGTACGGCCGGTTTGGCATGGTCTGATGGGTCCGGCTCCGGCTGACCTGCCCGATCGGTCGGACCGGTCCGGCCCGCCTGGCAGCGCGTCCGGGTCCGCCCCTAGGGGTGGACCCGGACGTTCCGCTGTGCCGGCGTGCGCCGGGGGGTGTCAGCGGCCGAGGGCCGCGGCGCCCGCCTGCGCGTAGCGCTCGTCCAGGTCGCCCGACGGGGCGCCCGCGACGCCGATGCCCGCGACCGGCGCGCCCTTGCCGGTCACCGGCGTGCCGCCCGCGAGGAACAGCGTGCCCGGGATGTCCTTCAGGTTCGGCGCCTGCGCCAGCCGCTTGGCCAGCTCCGAGGTCGGGGCGTTCCAGGAGACCGCGGTGTACGCCTTGCGCTCCGCGGACTCGTACGACTGCGGGCCCGCGCCGTCCCCGCGCAGGGTGACCACGGTGTTGCCGTTGCGGTCGACGACGGCCACGGACACCTGCCGGCCGTCCTTCTCGGCCGCCTCCAGCGCGGCGCGCGCCGCCTTGGTGGCCGCGTCCACGGACAGGTGCGTGCTCTGGGTCAGTTCGCCGCCCCGGGCCGCCACGGGCACGGCGGCGGGCGTGGCGCCGGCGGAGTCGGCGGCGTTGGCGGCGACCGTGCCGACGACCCCGGCCCCGACGACGGCCAGGGCGGCACCGCCCACCAGGACGCGGGTACGGCGGGCCGGCTTCTTGCGACTGGGCATGCTGAGGAACCTCTCGTAGAGCCTGGGCGGGAGGCGGAACCGCTTCCCGGAACCGATCCTGCCGCCGGACACGGCCGCGTCCCGTCGGTGGACCGGTCGCCTGGGGGGTCATCCGATCGGATGACCCCGCGGCCTTTGAGGCTGGGCACAATGGAGGGTGTTTGCCCAGTTCAGCGGGGATCGAGGGAGGTGTCAGGGGTGGCCGTACCCGAGCGCGACGACACGCGCGCCCTCACCGTCGTCATGCATACGGCGTTCTTCGTGCTGCTGTCCGCGTCCGTCGCCCGCTACCTGGCCCGGCACGCGGAGGGACCCCACACCCCGTGGGTGATCGCCCTGTCCGTGCTGCTGGCCGTGCTCTACGTCCTCGGCCCCGCCCTCGGCACCCGGCCCACACCGCGTCGGCTGGCCTGGCTCGGCCTGGTCGTGGCCGCCTGGGCGCTGCTCGTCGTCCTCGCCCCGAGCTTCGCCTGGTGCGCGGTCCCGCTCTTCTACACCGGACTGCGCACGCTCCCGCCGCGCGCCGCGATCCCCCTGGTCGCGCTGCTGACCGCGCTCGCGGCGGCCGCCCAGCTCAGCCTGGCGGGCTGGCCCGACCCGAACGTGCTGCTGGCCCCGCCCGCGGTGGCCGCCGTGGCCACCACCGTGTTCGTCGTCATGCAGCGCCAGGCGGTCCGCCGGGACGCCCTGATCGACGACCTGGTCCGCACCCGGCGCGAACTGGCCGCCACCGAGCGCCGCGAGGGCACCCTCGCCGAACGCGAACGGCTCGCCCGGGAGATCCACGACACCCTCGCCCAGGGCCTGTCCAGCCAGCGCATGCTGCTCCAGGCGGCCGACCGGCTGTGGGACAGCGCCCCCGGCACGGCCCGCGACCATGTGCGCACGGCGGCGGCCATCGCCGAGCGCAGCCTCGCCGAGGCCCGCCGCTTCGTCCACGACCTGACCCCGGCCGACCTCGCCGAGGGCGGCGGCCTGCTGCGGGCCCTGCACGCCGTCGCCGACCGGGAGACGACACCGGAGCTCACCGTCCGCGTGTACACCGAGGGCAGCCCGCCCGACCCGATGCCCGCGCCCGTGGAGTCCGCCCTTCTGCGCATCGCCCAGGGCGCCCTCGCCAACGTCCGCGAGCACGCGGCGGCCACCACCGCCACCCTCACCCTGACCTGCCTGGACGACCAGATCGTGCTGGACGTCACCGACGACGGGCGCGGCTTCGACGCGCGCACCCCCGCCGCTTTCGGATCCGCGTCCGCCACGGGGGAGCGCGGCCACGGCCTGCCCGCCATCCGTGCCCGCCTGCGCCAGCTGGGCGGCACCCTCACCATCGAGTCGGCACCGGGCGAGGGCACGGCCCTGTCGGCGGCGATCCCCCTGGAGCCGAGATGACCCACATCCCAGCCACCCCAGCCGCCCCCGCCGCGGCCGCCCGGACACCGGTGCGCATCCTGGTCTGCGACGACCACGCCGTCGTCCGCGCCGGACTGCTGGCACTGCTGCACAGCGCGCCGGACATCGAGGTCGTCGGCGAGGCGGGCAGCGGCGAGGAGGCGCTCGCCCTCGCCCGCAAGACCGCCCCGGACGTCGTGCTGATGGACCTGCAGCTGGGCGAGGGCATCGACGGCGTCGAGACCACCCGCCGGCTGCGCGCCGAGCATCCCGCCCCGCACGTCCTGGTCCTCACCACGTACGACACCGACGCCGATGTCACCCGTGCCGTCGACGCCGGCGCCACCGGCTATCTGCTGAAGGCCGAGCGCGCCGAGGACCTGTTCACGGCGATCCACGCGGCGGCCCAGGGCCGCCCGTCGCTCTCGCCCCCGGTCGCCGACCGTGTGATGTCCCGCCTGCGCAACCCGCGCCCCGTGCTCACCCCCCGGGAACGGGAGATCCTCGCCCACCTCTCCCGGGGGCTGTCCAACCACGCCATCGCCCGCGCCCTCTACATCAGCGAGGCCACCGTCAAGACCCACCTGCGGCGCATCTACGACAAGCTCGGCGTGGACACCCGGGCGGGCGCGGTGGCGGTGGCGAAGGAACAGCGCCTGCTGTCCTGAGCGATCCGGAGCCGCTGCCCCAGCGGCACCTGCTGTCCTGAGCCGCTACCCCCGCAGTGCCTCGAACGCCTCCCGCCCCGCCGCCCCGATCGCCAGGTCGATGTCCGGCGCCAGCCCCGCGCGGCGGGTCGCGCGGGTGAGCGCCGCCATCGCCACCCGCTCCCCGGACTCCGCCTCGACGACCCCGATCTCGTGCCGCAGATGCAGGAACGTGCCGGTCTTCCCGCTCCACCGCAGCGTGTCCGCGCGCAGTTCGCCCGCCAGCCGCTGGGTGAAGACCTGGTGCCCCATCAGCCGGCGCAGCTCGGCCGTCGCCGCGGGCGTGGCGATCTCGTCGCGCCACACCCGCTGGAGCAGGCCGACCAGCGCCGCGGCCGTACCCGCGTTGGCGTGCGCCGGGTCCAGGGTCTCGATGGTGTGCCGGCCCGTCCCCTCGTCCCGGACGGCCAGCTCCAGGGCGAGGGAGAAATCGTTCCCGGCGGCGCCGGCCGCGCACTCGTACAGGTGGTTCATCCGGTGCCGCACCCGGATCCCGTCGCACCCCCACTCGCGCAGCCGCGCGTCGGTCCGCGCCGCCGGCACCAGGTCGAACAGCGCGTCCGCGGCGGCGTTGTCGCTCACCGACAGCATCAGCAGGAGCAGATCGCCGACGGCCACGGTGGCCGGGTGCCGGAAGGCGGCGAGCCCGGTGGGACCGACGCTGCTGGCGCGGGGGTCCACCGTCACCGGGCGGGCCGGGTCCAGCTCCCCGGCCGCGATCCGGTCCAGCACGACCAGGGCGAGCGGGACCTTGGCCACCGACGCCAGCGGCACCGGCTCGTCCGCGTCGAAGCCGAGCTGCTCACCGGTGTCCAGGTTGCGGGCCAGGAAGGAGCCGCGGACGCCCAGCGCCGCCCAGTCCCCGGCGATGGCCTCGGCGACGTCCCGCAGGGCACCGTCGCCGCCGGTGTACACCGGGTGGTGCGCCGTCGCGCTCATCCGCGTGCCGCCAGCCGTGCGGGGGCGTCCGCGCGCCCGGCCTCCGGCTCCGGCCCGCCCCGGTGGGTCACGGCGCCCACGGCCGAGGCGAGCAGCGCGGCCAGCCAGCCCGGCACGGCCGCCGCGCCGTCCCGGTCCGGGGCGGCGCTCACGTCGTAGCCCCGGTGCAGGGCGCGGTCGGCCAGCGGGGTCCAGTGGGCGCCGTGCTGCCGGGCGAACGGTTCGGCGCACAGCAGCAGCGCGTGCCCGGCGAGGGTCTCGGCGAGCGCGGTGGCCGCCGGCCCGGCCGGCCGGATCCGCTCCTCGGGCAGCCCGGCGCGCGCGGCGGCCCGCGCCAGCCGGTCCTCGAAGTAAGGCACTTGGTCCTCCGTCAGCAGCAACAGGGGCGGAGCGGCGGCATGTCCGGCGCCCCGGCCGCGGCGAGGCCGCAACTCCTCCAGGTGGAGCGTGCGCCGCGCGACCGTGCCGTCTGCGACCGGTGCGGACGCCAGCCCCAACGGCACGCGGAACGCGGCCTGTTCCGGCGCGGTGCGCACCAGCGCGTACCCGAGCGAACCATCCGCAAGCCCCGACGCCCGTTCCAGGGGCGGCAGTTCCCGGAAGCCGAGGGTGACCCCGTGTTCGGTGCCGGCGCGCAGGGCCCGGGCCAGCGCGGCCGGGGCGCAGTCCGCGGGGACGCCGACGGCCCGCACCCGCGAGCGCCGGGCCGAGCGGGCGACCTGCCGCAGCCGTTGCGCCCGGTCCAGCACGTCGCGGGCGTAGGGGAGCAGCAGCACCCCCAGCTCCGTCGTCGCGATCTGCCGCCGGGACCGGTCGAACAGCGGGCCGCCGAAGTACTCCTCCAGCGTCTTGACGCGGCGGCTGAGCAACGGCTGGGCGATGCCGAGCCGGTCGGCGGCCCGGGAGAAGCCCGCCTCCTCGGCCGTCGCCACATACGCCTCCAGGTGTGCCAGAAGATCCACCCGGCACTCATATCAATAAGGCATGGGACCTGCAAAGTTTCCTCTTGGACATGGGTACCCCTTCGCTGTTTCGCTGTCCTCGTCGCCGGCACGGACCGGCACCGACGACGTACGTTCCGGGAGGAGTACGCCCATGTCCCGCACGCCCATCTCCAGCACACCCATGTCCCATACGCCCTCGACCGATACGATCACGCCCGCCACGGCCGAGCCGCCCGCCGGCGGTCCCGCGTCGCCGGCGCGTCGCCGCCTGCTGCGGACCGGCCTCGCCCTCACCGGCGCCGCCATGGCCGCGACGGCGGTGTCCGCGCCGGCCGCGTCCGCCGCCCCGGACACCGCCGCGCGCGCCGGCCGGGCCGAACTGGCCGAGCTGGAGCGGCGGTACGGCGCCCGGCTCGGCGTGTACGCGCGCAACGTCCGCACCGGGCGGAGCCTGGCCCACCGGGCGGGGGAGCGGTTCGCGATGTGCTCGACGTTCAAGGCGTTCGCCGCGGCGGCGGTGCTGCGCGACCACGGCGACCGCGCCCCGCTGGACCGGGTGGTGCACTACCCGCCCCGCGACATCCTGCCCAACTCCCCGCGCACCGAGGAGAATCTGGCGACCGGAATGACCGTGGCCGCCCTGTGCGCGGCGGCGATCCAGTACAGCGACAACGCGGCCGGCAATCTGCTGCTCCGGGAGCTCGGCGGACCGGCCGGGCTCACCCGCTTCCTCCGGTCGCTCGGCGACACGGTGAGCCGGCTCGACCGGTGGGAGCCGGAGCTGAACACCGCGATCCCCGGGGACGTGCGGGACACCACGACACCCGAGGCGATCGCCGTGAGCCTGGAGCGCCTGACCCTGGGCCGGGCGCTGCGCAGGGCCGACCGGGAGCGGTTCACCGGCTGGCTCAAGGGCAACACCACCAGCGCGGAGCGGTTCCGCAAAGGGCTGCCACCCGCCTGGGTCGTGGCGGACAAGACCGGGACCGGGGACTATGCGACCGCCAACGACATCGGCGTGGCCTGGACGACCCGGGGGACCCCCGTGGTGCTGGCCGTCCTGTCGGACAAGAGCGCCCCCGACGCCCCGGTGGACCAGGCGCTGATCGCCGAGGCGGCGGCCGTCGTCGCCCGCACCCTCGCCCCCGGCGAGTAGCCGCGCCCTCGATTCAGCATCCTGAATACTAATCATGTACACGACCATTGACGTGTACATGAGCACTCCCTACCGTCGGGAAGGTCCAGAGGGAAAGCGCTTTCCGGTCACTCTTCACCATGCCACGACCGGCCGCCGTGTTCACCCCTCTGGACCGCTCGCATCCGCACAGCCGAGCCGACCGCAGGGAGACAAGCCGATGCAACTGAGACCAGCCATCGCGTGCGCCGGGCTGCTGACCGGGGCGCTCGTCGCACTGTCCGGCACCACGGCCCAGGCCGTGACCACCCGGTACGAGGCAGAGAGCGCACCCGCGGTCTGCACCGGGACCATCGACTCCGACTGGACCGGCTACTCCGGCAGCGGATTCTGCAACGCCACCAACGCCTCCGGCGCCTACGCCCAGTTCACCGTGAACGCGGCGAGCGCCGGCACCGCGACCCTGAACATCCGCTTCGCCAACGGCTCGGCCGCCGCCCGGCCCGCGACCGTCGCCGTCAACGGCACCACGGCCACCACCGCCTCCTTCGAGGCCACCGGCGCCTGGGGCACCTGGGCGACCAGGACGCTCACCGTGCCGGTCAAGGCGGGCGGCAATACCGTACGCCTCACCCCGACCGCCGCCGACGGCCTGCCCAACCTCGACTACCTCGATGCCGACGTGGCCCCGGCGGCGACCGGCAGCGTGCTGTACGTGTCACCGGCCGGCACCGACGGCGCGGCCGGCACCGAGTCGGCCCCGACCACGCTCACCTCCGCCATCGGCCGGATCACCCCCGGCGGCACGATCTACCTGCGCGGCGGGACCTACCGCCCGTCCGCCACGGTCACCATCCCGGCCGACGGCGACGGCACCGCCGCCGCCCGTACCACCCTGACCGCCTACCCGGGCGAGAAGCCGGTCCTGGACTTCTCGGCGCAGACCGAGAGCCCGTCCAACCGGGGCATCCAGCTGTTCGCCGACTACTGGCGGCTGTACGGCCTCACCGTCGAGCACGCCGGCGACAACGGGATCTACGTCGGCGGCAGCCACAACGTCGTCGAGCGGGTGGTGACCGCCTACAACCGGGACACCGGGCTCCAGCTCGGCCGGGCCGCCTCCAGCACCCCCAGCTCCCAGTGGCCGTCGGACAACCTGATCGTCGGCTCCGAGTCGCACGACAACGCCGACTCCGACGGCGAGGACGCCGACGGCTTCGCCGCCAAGCTGACCACCGGCACCGGGAACGTCTTCCGCTACGACGTCTCCCACCACAACATCGACGACGGCTGGGACCTGTACACCAAGACGGACACCGGCGCCATCGGCCCGGTGACCATCGAGCACTCACTCGCCTACGGCAACGGCACGCTGAGCGACGGCACCGTCAACTCCAACGGCGACCGCAACGGCTACAAGCTCGGCGGCGACGGCATCCCCGTCGATCACGTCGTCCGGCACAGCATCGCCTACAAGAACGGCCACCACGGGTTCACCTACAACAGCAACCCGGGCAGCATGACGATCTCCGGCAACGTCGGTGTCGACAACACCGAGCGCAACTTCTCGTTCGACAAGGGCACGTCGGTGTTCCGCGACAACACCTCCTGCCGCTTCGCCGGCAGCGGCTCCAACGACAAGACGGTCGGCAGCGCCGACGGCTCCAACCAGTTCTGGGCCGGCTCCAACGGCTCCCGCTGCTCCTCGTACGCGGGCGCCCTCGGCTGGTCCTTCGCCTCCGACGGCCGCCTCGTGGTGACCTTCGGAGGCGGCGTCGTCAACCCGTAAGCGAGGTACGTCGGTTCGAGCACAGCGGGACGCCGTCCGGTACGGCGTCCCGCTTCCCGCTGTCTCAGCAGTGGGACTTGGTCTGGGTGAGCAGGCCGAGCCGCCACGGCAGGCTGTTGTAGTCACCGCTCGCGCCCGGGTCCATGCCCTGGTACAGGTACTGGAGCTTGCACGCGGGGATGGTCAGCGTCTGGTCGTAACCGGCGCGGATCATCTCGCCGTGACTGATGTCCTTCGTCCAGGCACCCGACGGGAAGGTCACGTTGTTCGCCCGGGCGAACGGATTGCTCTCGGAATCGGCCAGCGGGGTCCAGGACCCGGCCAGGCTGGAGGAGGTCCAGGAGCGGAAGTAGCGCCGGCCGTCGGAGCCGATCGCCTCCACCAGCATCAGGTACTGGTCGCTGCCCTTCACCTTGTAGATGTTGCTCGCCTCGAACAGGGCGTACCTGTCGGAGTCCTGGGCGGCGATGACGGTGTCGGTGAATCCGTTCGGGAACTGGCCGACGGTGGTCCGCGAGCGGTAGAGGTGCCCGTTGTCGTCGGAGGAGAACAGATAGCAGTCGGCGCTGTCGCAGATCACCCACATGTCGACCCAGTAGCCGTTGCCGATGTTCTGCTTGATGATGTCGGGCATGTCGGGGTAGAAGTCGCGCGGCGCGCTCCAGCCGTCGGGGTCGGAGATGTCCTTGTTGGTGGAGTACGACGCGTTGCCCGTCTGGTAGACCAGGTACCACAGCTTCTGCGGCGCGTAGTAGAACACCTGGGGCGCCGCCCGGTAGCCGCTGCCGATGGCCGTGCGGTCCAGGTAGTGGTGGGTGGCCGAGCCCGCCTGCGACCAGTCCTTGAAGCTCAGGTAGACGAGGTTGTAGCCGGAGGCGCTGGCCACGCTCGCGAACACGTGGTACTTGCCCTTGTAGCGGACGACGGAGGGGTCCTTGATCCCGGCGATCTCGTGCGTCGCGTCGGACTTGGGCGCGATCAGCTGCTTGCTGGAGGACCAGCTGAAACTCGACGGCAGCCCCTTGTGCGGGGCCGGGGCCGCGGCCGAGCCGCCGAGCGCGGACAGCACCGCGCCGTACGCGGCCTTCTTGTTGCCCGCGCCGTCGAACAGCAGCGGGTTCTCACCGCTGCGCCAGGAGTCGCTGTCGCGGATGCCCCACACGGTGATGCCGGTACAGCGGGCGACGCTCTTGCACGCCTTCACCGTGTCCGCGTACGCGGTGGCCGGTGCCTGTGCGATGTCCAGCTCGGTGATCTGCACGTCCACGCCGAGGGCGGCGAAGTTCGCCAGCGTGCTCCGGAAGCTCGCCGGCGGGCCGGAGGTGCCGAAGTGGCTCTGGAAGCCGACGCAGTCGAGGGGCACGCCACGGGACTTGAAGTCGCGCACCATGCGGTAGACGGCCTGGGTCTTGGCGTCCGACCAGTTCTCGATGTTGTAGTCGTTGTAGCAGAGCTTGGCCACGGGGTCGGCCGCGCGGGCGGTGCGGAAGGCGTCCTCGATGTAGCCGTCACCGAGGACCTTCTGGAAGACCGAGGCCCGGCGCGCCCCGGTGCCGTCGGCGAACGCCTCGTTCACCACGTCCCAGGCGTAGATCTTGCCCTTGAAGTGGGTCGCCTCGGCGGTGATGTGATCGCGCATCACGGTGCGCAGTGTGCCGGCGTCGGTGATCGAGCCGACCCAGCTCGGCAGTTGGGAGTGCCAGACCAGGGTGTGACCCCGCACCCGCTGCCCCTGCGCGACGGCACGGCCGACGATCTGGTCGGCGGCGGTGAAGGTGAAGGAGCCCCGGGTGCGTTCGGTGGCGTCCCACTTCATCTCGTTCTCGGGGGTGACCGCGTTGAACTCCCGGTCCAGGATCGTGCTGTAGGTGCCGTTGCCGAGCCTTCCGGCGGCCACCGCGGTGCCGAAGTACCGCCCGGACTGGGCGGCTTGGGCGCCGAGCGTGTCTGCCTGCACGGGAGCGGGCCGGGCGTCGGCCGTTCCGGCCACCGCGAGGGTGGCGGCGGCGAACGCGCCCATCAGGGCGACCAGGCGCCTGCCTGACCACGGGGGACGTTTCATGGTTCTCCTCGTACGACGATCGTTGCGGGCTGTCATGTCATGCGCCTGTCACTCCAGGAGCCCCATCTGTTCGGCATTGCGAACGATGATCGGCACTCCGGATGTCCGTGATGATAAGAGGGGTTACGGTGCCGTCAACACCCCTCGCATCATTCGAAGTTGACAACGAAACGTTTCGAGAAGGGTCAGCCGACAGGATCGTCCGGGGAGACGGGATGCGCCTCCAGGTCCGCCGCGGCCAGCAGGTCGGCGATCAGGTCCGCCGAGCCGCCGACGTAGGTGCAGGCCAGATCCACGTCACCGCCCAGCACCCAGGCGTGGTCCTGCGGCCACCACAGGTCGGGCAGCTCGGCGAACTCGTCCAGCGTGACCGGGGAGACGGCGTCGGCCAGCCGGCCCGCCAGCAGGACCTCCTCCCGGCCCGGCGTCCCGAACGTCGGGAAGCGGTCCCAGTCCCAGCGGCCGTACCCGTGCCAGAGCCCGAACCAGCACCGCTCGGGCGTGCCGGTGTGCCGGGCCAGCACGGGCAACAGCGCCTCGGCGACCTCGGGCGGAGTCGGCCCCTCGGCGGGGTGCTCGTCCCACACGCCGGGCAGGCCGGGGCCGGACCGGTCGAGGTGGTCCTGGTCCGCTCCGATGACCTCGTGCCAGCGGCTGCCCGGCGTCACCCGCGTCCCGTGCGCGGCGGCCACCGTCGACCAGCGCACCGGCCGCTCGCCGAGCCGGGCCGGGTGCAGGATCCGCGCGTAAGCCGCGAATCCCGGCGCGGCGACGCCCGCCACCGTGCCGAAGTCCCCCTGCCCGGGACCCTGTTCGGTGAGCCAGTCGGCGGGGGAGAGATCGGCGGCCCGCGCCCGCAGCCGTCCGTACCACTCGGGGGCGGGGGCCTGGTCCACCAGGGGAAAGTCGTTCACTGTCCCAGTGTGCGGCAGGCGGGCCGGGGCCCGGCGCCCCGGCCCGCCCGCACCGCGGGGCCGCGCCGGTTACGCGGGGCTGTCGTACGGGCGAGTGATGATCTCCATGCCGTGTCCGGCGGGGTCGGTGAAGTACAGGCCCCGCCCGCCGTGGTGATGGTTGATCTCGCCGGGCCGCTTGCCGTGCGGATCGGCCCAGTAGGTGATCCCGGCCGCCCGGATGCGGGCGAAGGCGGCGTCGAACACCTCCTCCGGGACGAGGAAGGCGTAGTGCTGCGTGACGATCGACTCCGCCGGGATCGTGGCGAAGTCCAGGGTCACCCCGTTGGCGGTGTGGACGGGGACGAACGGGCCCCACTCGGTCCCGGTCTCCAGACCCAGGACATGGGCCAGGAACTCGGCGGACTCCCGGTTGTCCCGGGCGTGGACGATGGTGTGGTTCAACTCGACTGACATGAGTGGAATGCCTCCGAGGGCATCTCACGGGCACCTCCATGCCTCACCCGGACGGTGACCGACACGCGATGCCGTACGGCGATCCTACCGGACCGCTGCCGCCGGTCCCCGGTGTGTCACATGCCCGCCGGTCACCGTCAACACCACCGGCGCGTCGGCGAGTTCGTCGGCGGGGGCGTGTACGGGGTCGACGGCCAGCGCGGTCAGGTCGGCGCGGAAGCCGGGCACGATCCGGCCGGCCACGGCGGCCTCCCCGGCGGCCGCCGCGGCGTGAGAAGTGCAGCCCTCCAGCGCCTGCGCCGCGGTGAGCCCCGGCCGGTGCGCGGCGGCGCCCTTGGGTCGGCGGGCCGTCGCCAGTACCGCCCGCACGTCGTAGTGCGCGATCGGCCAGTCCGAGCCGAGGGCGACCGTGGCCCCGGCCTCCCGCAGATCCCGCAGTCGCCAGGCGCGGGCGGCCCGCTCCCCGCCCAGCCGGCGCGACCACTCGTCGGTGCCGTCGTCGCGGGTGTAGCCGGTGTGCGGCGGCTGAAGTGAGGCCGCGACACCCAGCTCGGCGAAACGGGGCAGGAGTTCGTCGGGCGCGGTCTCGATGTGCTCGATCCGGTGCGCACCGCGGCCGCCCGGCCCCAGCGAGGCCACCGTGTCCAGGACATGCCGGACGGCGGCGTCCCCGATGGCGTGCGTGGCGGTGCGCACCCCGGCCGCGTGCAGGGCGCGGACGGCCTCGGCGTACGCGTGCGGGTCCGGCCAGAACGCGTCGGTGCCCTGCCCGTGGCAGTCGGGATGCTCCAGCCAGGCCGTGCCGCCCTCCACGGTGCCGTCCATGAAGAACTTCACCCCGCCGACCACCCAGTGCCGGCCGCCCCGGCCCTGCGCCTCGATCAGCTCGCGCAGGGCGTCGGCGTCCGCGCCCGGCATGCACCACGGCGCGAACCGCAGCCGCACCGGCAGCACCGTCTCCCGGGCCACCGCCTCCACCAGCTCCAGGTCCCCGCCGTCCATCACATGGGCGCCGGTCAGCCCGGTCGCGGCCATGGCGGACAGCAACTCCAGCAGCCGGGCCCGCCGCTCACCGTACGAGGGCCGGGGCACGACGCCGGTGACCAGGTCCATCGCCGCGTGCTCGACCAGATGCCCGGTGGGCCGTCCGGAGGCGTCGCACACCACCTGGGCACGCTGGTCGAAGGCGCGCGGCCCGGTCACCCCGGCGGCGGCCAGCGCGGGGCCGTTGACGAGGGCGGAGTGGCCGTCGTACAGGCGCAGGAAGGCCGGGGTGTCGCCCAGCACGTCCGCCACCAGGTCATGGTGGACCGGGTGGCCCTGGAACGCGTTGTGGTCCAGCCCGTAGCCGACCACCCAGCCCTCGGTCCGCTCGGCGCGGGCGAGCGCCGCGCGCAGCCCGGCCAGGTCCGTCACACCGGACAGATCGGTGCCGGTCGCCATGCCGAGCCCCCACACCGGGTGGCTGTGCGCGTCGGTCAGGCCCGGCACCAGGTGCGCGCCGTGCAGATCGGCGATCCCGGTGCCGGGACCGCGCCAGTCCCGTACGTCGTCCGCCGTGCCGACGGCCGTGATCAGCCCGTCGCGCAGGGCGACGGCCGTGGCGGCGGGGCGGGTGGGGTCCAGGGTGCGGATCCGGGCGCCGGTGAGGACGAGATCGGCAGCGGGCATGCGGTGAACTCCTTTGCGGAAGGGGGTCATTCGGTGGGCTCGGTGCCGAACGTGGCGTAGACGCCCGGGCGGTTGCGGCGCAGCCACCACGCCAGCGGCAGGCCGAGGACGAAGACGGCGGGCGCCGCGGTGACGAGCACGGCGTTCACGGCCCGCGGCGCACCGGTGAACAGGTCGATGTGGGAGACCACCAGCACGATCGCGGTCGCCAGCAGGACGGCCGCGAGGGCGGGGGCCAGCACCGTGCGCACCCGGCCCTCGGTGTGCCGTACCCGCCGGAAGTAGCGGAACACGGCGAGCGCGGCCAGCAGTTGGAGCAGCAGCAGGCCGATCATGCCCGGCGTGTTCACCCACAGCAGCAACTGCTGGTACGGGTCCGCGTCGGCGGCCCGGAACGCGAGGACGACCACGGCGCCGAGGACGGTCTGCGCCACGCCCGCGAGGTAGGGGGAGCGGTGCCGGGGGTGGACGCGGCCCAGCCGGCGGGGCAGCACGCCCTCCTCGGCCAGGGCCAGCGCGTAGCGGTTGATGGCGTTGTGGAAGGCGAGCAGCGAGGCGATGACGCTGGTGACGATGAAGACGTGCATCAGGCCGGCGGCCCAGCCGCCCACATAGGTGGTGATCGCGGTGAAGAAGAGCCCGGCCGGGTCCTCCCCGGCGGCCCGCACGACCCGGTCGTCCCCGAACGCCTGGACGGCGATCCACACGGTGAACGCGTAGAACAGGCCGAGGAAGCCGACGGCCGCGTAGGTGGCGCGCGGAACCGTGCGCGCCGGGTCGCGGGCCTCGCGGCGGTAGATGACGGTCGACTCGAAGCCGGTGAACGCGGCGAACGCGAAGGCGAGGACGGCCGCCGTGCCCGGCACGAACACATGGGCCGGGGCGAGCGAGGACAGCGACAGGCCGTGTGCGCCGCCCCGCACCAGCACCCCACCCGCGAGCAGTACGAGTATCCCGGTCTCGGCGACCAGCAGGACCCCGAGGACCTTGGCGCCGAAGTCGATCGAGCGGTAGCCGCCGTAGCCGATCAGCACCAGGCCGGCCAGGGACACGGGCAGCCACGGGGCGTCGGTGCCGAAGAGGGCGTGCACGGTGTCGCGGGTGGTGGTGGCGAGGAGGCCGTAGACACCGATCTCCATGCCGTTGTAGCCGACCAGGGCGAGCAGGGCGGCGCCGACCCCGGCCGGGCGGCCCAGGCCCCGGGTGATGTACGCGTAGAACGCGCCGCCGCTGGTGACATGGCGGCTCATGGTGGTGAAGCCGACGGCGAAGACGGCGAGGGTCAGCCCGGCCAGCAGATAGCCGACGGGCGCGCCGACGCCGCCCAGCAGGAGGGCGAGCGGGGCGACCCCGGCCATGACGGTCAGCGGCGCGGCGGCGGAGACGACGAAGAAGGCGATGTCGGCGGTGCCGAGGGTGCCGGACCGGAGGCCGGGCGCGTCGGACGGCGCGTCCTCCCCCGGGAGTTCGGCGGTGGTCACGGACATGCGGGAGGCCCTTCTGGCGGCGGAGGGGAGGGGGTCCCGGTGGTGGGGCAGCCGGGTTCGCGGGGCGCCGGCGGGCGCGGCCGGGGTGGGCCGTCCGCACCGGCGTCTCACGGGTGCACGAGGGGATGGCGGGCGCCCGGAGCCGTAAACCTAAAGGCTTTCGGTTTCCGCAATGTAACCTGCCGTCGGGCATCCGGGAAGACCTCAGGGGGACGCTGACCATGGGACGGCCGCGCACACCGCTCCTCGACCGCGAACGCATCACCACCACCGCGCTCCGGCTCATCGACGAGACCGGCGACTTCACCGTGCCGCGGATAGCCCGCGGGCTCGGCGTGCAGACCGGCTCGGTGTACCACCACGTGGACGGCCGCGACGGCATCGTGGAACTGCTGCGCGAACACGTCTGCGCCGCCATCGACCCGGCCACCTTGGACCTGACCCCCTGGGACGCGGCCATGGAGGCGTGGGCGCGGTCCTACCGGGCCGCGTTCGCCGCCCACCCCCGGGTGATCCCGCTGCTGATGACCTCGCCCGTCCGCGCGCCCCGGGTCCTCGCCCAGTACGAACGCGCGGTGGGCGTCCTGCTCGCGGCAGGCTTCGAGCCGGCCGGGATCATGCCGCTGATCGTCGCCCTGGAGAACCTGGTGCTGGGCTCGGCCCTCGATCTGGCCGCCCCCGAGGCGATGTGGGAGCTGGCGGACGGCACCCCGACCCCGCGCCTGGCCGAGGCCCTCGCGGCGGCGGGCGACAGCCGCGCCGACCGCGCCTTCGAGGTGGGCCTGACCGCCTTCCTGAACCACGCCCGGGCCCTGCGGGAGGGGCGGTAGCCGGTCCGGAAGCAGCCGGACGGCTCCCAGCCGGGCCCCGGGTCCTTCCGGCGGCGGGCGGGCCGCCGGGACGGCGTCTGCGCTCAGCGGGCCGGGATCAGGTCGCCGGTCAGCGGCACCTCCGGCCGGTCCGTGTTGTTCACCACGGCCAGGCGGGGGCCGGCCGGCTCCGGGTGCCACTGGCCGCCCACCAGGGGCAGCAGCGCGATGTTCGGGGTGGGCCCGGCCGTCCAGTCCAGCGGGCCCGCGATGGTGTCGAGCCGGGCGCGGGCGACGGCGTCGGCGACCGAGGCGCGGTCGGCCGGGTCGGCGGCCGTGGCCAGGGCGTGGTGCGCGGTCTCCAGCAGGGCGTGCGCGAGGCCCAGCGGCTGGAGCCAGGAGTCGCCGGTGTCCTCCTCGTAGGCGTGGGCCAGCTCGGCGCACGTGCTGCCGTCCAGGCTGGAGCGGTAGGGGTGGACGGGGCTCCAGTAGACGAGCGTGGCCACCCGCGCGTCACCGAGTTCGGCGTGCACGTCGGGGGCGGGGCTGCTCTGGGTGTGCGGATAGGTCAGCCAGCGTGAGCAGGTGATCAGCCGGGGCCGCAGGCCCGCCTCGCGGGCCTGACGGTGGAAGAGGGCGAGGTCGGCGGCGGTGGACGCGCTGGTGACCAGGTCGGCGCCGTGCTCGCGCAGACGGGCGGCCTGGGCCCGCAGGTCGGTGGCCGGCTCGTGGTAGGCGCCGAGGTCGGTGAGCGTGTGGCCGCGCCCGGACAGCGCCGCCTCGAAGCCGTACCGCTCGTGCCGCAGCAGCCGGCCCTGGAGGTCGTCGTTCCACAGGCAGCCGACATCGGCCCGGGGCGTGATCTGCTCCCACATCCCGGCGAAGACCCGGGCGATGTCGTCTAGGCCCCAGGCGAAGTGGTACGTCCACCGGAACCGGTGCGCGGGACCGGCGCCCCGCGCGTGCACATACGCCTGCCAGGGGAACGTCGTCGACACACACGGCACCCCCGCCTCCTCGCAGGCGTCGGCGACGGCGGGCAGCACCCGTGTGCCGGCCATGGTCAGCACGATGTGGGCGCCGTCCTCGTCCGCCAGGTCCCGCACCGCCTGCCGGGCCGCCCCGGGCTCCGAGCGGCTGTCCCGTACGGCGACGGTCACCTCGTGGCGCCGGCCGCCGTTGCGGACGTGCGCGAGGTGCGGAGCCAGCGCGCGCAGTACGTAGGAGAGCGGTGCCCCGAGCGGGGCCAGCCGCCCGGTCAGGGGAGCGACGACGCCGATGCACAGGGGAGAGGGGGCCATGGTGCGTGTCCTTTGCGGGGGTGCCTGCCGTGCGGTGCCGGATCACCGGGGACAACGACGAAGCGGAACATCGGCTTCGGTCCCGTGGGGTGAAAGAACCCCTGTGCGGAGGGCGCCGGCTGTACGAGTTTCCCAGTACCGGCAGTAACATGATCACCTTGTTCCGGGTGTACCAGTCAGTCAACTTGGCGCCGTCCCCGGACGCGCCCTGCCCGGAGAAGTCCATGTCATCTGCCAATGACGCGTTGGAAAACGCGCGCTTCACCTACGAACAGCACATGAACACGTGCCGTCAGTGCCATGCCGACGCCGCGCCCTGCGCCGTGGCCAAGCATCTGCTGCGCCTGTACAACCTCGCCCGCCGGGACGCGATGCGGGCCGCCGGCCCGGACGCGCCGACCGCCTGAGGGGAACGGACGCTTTTCACCCGCCGCGAGGCGGGAACCCGGCCGCCTGTCCCGTCCGCGACAGACACAGGAGGCCACCGTGACGGACCAGCACGGTGACCGGCCCGATCCGGTCACCCAGCACGCCCGCCCCGACTTCCCCTCCCAGGATCAGCCCCACCCCGGCTGGACCGGCCCCATGGACCCGCCGCCCGACCACGGCGAGGAGTCCTACCGCGGTGCCGGCCGGCTCGACGGGCTCCGGACCGTGATCACGGGAGGGGACTCCGGCATCGGGCGGGCGGTGGCGCTCGCCTTCGCCCGCGAGGGCGCCGACGTGCTGTTCACCCACCTCGCCGAGGAGGAGGACGAGGCGCGCGAGACCGCCCGCCTGGTCGAGGACGCCGGCCGCAAGGCGGTCGCCGTGTCCTGCGACATCAGGGAGGAGGACAACTGCCGCGCCTTGATCGCGCGGGCGGTCGACGAGTTCGGCCGTATCGACGTCCTCGTCAACAACGCCGCCTACCAGATGGCCCAGCCGGACGGCATCGAGGCCATCAGCACCGAGCAGTTCGACCGGGTGCTGCGGACGAACCTGTACGGCATGTTCTGGCTGACCAAGTTCGCCCTGCCGCACATCCCGGCCGGCGGCTGCGTCCTCAACACCACGTCCGTGCAGGCCTATCAGCCCAGCCCGCCTCTGCTGGACTACGCGATGACCAAGGGCGCCATCGTCACCTTCACCCACGGGCTGGCCCAGATGGTCGCCGAGCGCGGCATCCGGGTCAACGCGGTAGCGCCGGGTCCGGTGTGGACCCCGCTGATCCCCGCGACCCTGCCCGACACCGCGGAGTTCGGCAAGCAGAGCCCGCTCGGCCGCCCGGCCCAGCCGGCCGAACTGGCCCCCGCCTACGTCTACCTCGCCTCGCCCCAGGCGAGCTACATCACCGGCGAGATCCTCAACGCGACCGGCGGCACCCCGCTGCCCTGACCGGCGGGCGGTCAGCCCGGGAACGGCGGTTCGGCCGGCAACTCCCGCAGCCACTCGGCGCTCTCCGCCGCCCCCGGCGCGGTGCCGGGGGCGGCCGGGAACATCCGGCCCCAGGAGGCGGCCCGGCCCAGTGCGCTCAGCCGCCAGGCGAGATGGGCCGCACGCCGTAGCCGGGCCGTCGTGCGGCCGTCGCCGGTCCACGGCTCCAGATAGGCGTCGAGCAGCCGGGGCAGCACCTCGGGCCCGTAACGGTCGCGGGCCCGCTCGGCGGGGACGCGCAGGCTGCAGAACGGGTGGGTGACGGCGGCGTCGCCCCAGTCGAAGAAGGTGAACCGGCCCGGTGCTGGCCGCAGCAGCTGGCCGTCGTGCAGATCGGCGTGGTCCAGCGTGTCCGGGATGCCGACGTCGGCCAGTTCGGCGCACCAGTCCACCAGCCGGGGCCGCAGCGCCGCCAGCCGGGTGCGCTCTTCCGGGCCGAGCGCGGTGTTCGCGGCGAGCAGCCGGTCGAACACGCCGGGCAGGTCGGCGGTCCGCGCGGAGGGCACCCCGAGCTGCTCGATGTCGGCGGCGTACGCCACCAGGTCGCGCTGCATCCCGGCGTACTGCCCCAGCAGCGACTCCCACTCGCTCGGCTCGACCGGCTCGCGGTCGAGCACGGCCCGGAACAGCTGCCCGCCGTCCGGGAGCAGCGACCAGCCGCGCCGGGCGTCGACGGCCAGCGGGTCGAGCACCTGCCCCGGCACCCAGCGGGCCAGGGCGGCGGTCAGCGGGCCCTCGAACGCGGCGCTCGGCGGATTCGCCTTGAACCAGACGGCGCCCTCCCCGGCGACGGGCACCCGCACGAGCACCGACCACGGCCGCAGCCGCACCCGGAGCGGCCCGTCCACGCCGAGCCCCCGCTCGGTGAGATGTCCGCCCACCCAGTCCAGCACCGCCGCCCGCCACGACTCCGTCTCCCAGGGGGTCACGGCGTCCGGGTACGCTCCCCGGTCCACCACCGCCATGTGTTCGTCTCGCATCGCCCCATACCAGCAGCGGGTACAAGGCTGTGGCCAGCGATTTTTCCCGGGCCGAGCGCGGGCGCGTCAGTCCTTCACGGCCCCGCCCAGGCCCGAGACCAGGCGCCGCTGGACCAGGACGAAGAAGACCAGGACCGGGATCGTCATCACCGTGGACGCCGCCATGACACCGCCCCAGTCCGGGTCGTCGGGTTTGTAGAACACCAGCAGGGCCATCGGCAGCGTCGACTGCGAAGTGTCGCTGATGATGAAGGACTTGGCGAACAGGAAGTCGTTCCAGGCGGAGATGAAGGAGAACACGCTCGTGGCCACCAGGCCCGGCAGGACGAGCGGGAGCAGGATCCGCCACAGGAACCGCGCGCGGCTCGCGCCGTCGAGGTAGGCGGCCTCCTCCAGGGACTCCGGGACGGCCCGTACGAACCCGCGCAGCATCCAGACCGCGAACGGCAGCGAGAAGGCGATGTGCGGCAGGATCAGCGAACCCAGCGTGTTCAGCAGGCCGAAGTCCCGCATCAGGAAGAACAGCGGGATGGTGAGCGCTTCCACCGGCACCATCTGGGCCACCAGGAACATGATCAGCAGGGTGGTCCGGAAGCGGAACCGGAAACGCGTCACGGCGGTCGCGGCGAGGAACGCGATCAGCGCGGAGGCGACGACGACACTCCCCGCGACGAGGAGGCTGTTGACGAAGTACCGGCCGAAGTCGTGCTGTTCGAACACGCGCCGGAAGGAGTCCAGGGTGGGGGAGGTCGTCCAGGGCCGTGGCTCGGTGGACTCGATCTCCCCGGCCGGTCTGAAGGCGCCGAGCAGCATCCAGTACAGGGGGAAGGCGACGACCGCGGCGACGAGGAGCGCGGTCGCCTCGGCGGCCAGCCGCCAGGGGCGCCGTACCGGAAGGCGTACGCGGCTCACAGTTCCTCCCCTTGGCGGCGCAGCAGCCGCAGGTATCCGAGGGTGACGGCCAGCAGGAGCAGCAGCATCACGACGCCGATCGCCGAACCGAGGCTGTACTGCGAGGACGCGAACGCCTTCTGGTAGGCGTAGACGTTCAGCACCAGGTTCTGGCCGGCGATGCCGCCGCCGCCCGTCATCACATAGATCTGGGTGAACACCTTGAAGTCCCAGATCACCGACTGGACGGTGACGATGCCCAGGATCGGCCGCAGTATCGGCGCCAGCACCGAGCGCCAGATCCGCCACTGCGAGGCGCCGTCCAGGGCGGCGGCCTCCAGCACCTCGGCGGGTACGGCGCGGATCCCGGCGTAGACCGTGATCATCACGAACGGGAAGGAGCACCACACCACTTCGAGCAGCACCAGCAGGAACGCGCTGTAACGGCCGTACGTCCAGGAGTGGTCGCCGAGCCCGAGGAGGCGGTTGACCGGGCCGAAGTCGGGGTCGAAGAGGAACAGCCAGACGGTGGAACCGGTGATCGTCGGTGTCGCCCACGCCCCCAGCGCGGCCAGCAGCAGCGCGAGCCGGGGCAGCGCGCGGACCCGGGTGAGCAGGACGGCGAGCGCGCAGCCCACCGCGAGCGTGCCCACCACACAGGCCGCCGCGAAGCCGACCGTCGCCAGCAGCACCTGCCCGAACTGGTCGTCGGCGAACAGGTCGGTGTAGTTGGCCAGGCCCCTGAAGCGGGTCGCTTCGCCGCCGCTGACCTGGGCCTGGGTGTACTCCAGGAACGAGATCAGCCCGAGCTGGTAGACCGGGTAGACCAGCAGGGCGCCGAGGACGGCGAGGGCGGGCGCGAGATAGAGCCAGGGGGTCCAGCCCCCGCGCGGACGGGGGCCCCGGCGGTGCTTGGAGGGCGCCGCCGTCCGTGCGCCGCTCTTCGTACGGTCCCGCCGGGCGGGGGCCACCGTCGTGCCGCCCTCCGCCACAGGCGCCGCGTTCGTCGTCCGCCTCATCCCGCGGACCCGAACGCGTCGTCCATCTTCTTCGCCGCGTCCGCCGAGGCGTCCGCCACGTCCTTCCGGCCGCTGACGATCTCCTGGAACATGGTCGGCAGCACCAGCGAGGAGTCGATCTGCGCCCAGGCGGGCGTGACCGGCACGAACCTGGTCCCGGCGGCGAGGGTGTCGACGAACGGCTTCACGAACGGCTCCCTGGCGGCGGCCTGTTGCCGTACGTCCGTGAAGGTCGGCAGGAAGCCCATCGCGTCGAAGAGCCGTCCTTGCGTCTTCTTCGAGGCGAGCCGTTTCATCAGGTCCACGGCGAGCGTGCGGTGTGACGTGCTTTTGAGGACCCCGATGTTGTTGCCGCCCGCGAAGGCCGGCGCGATCGAGCCGGCCCGCACTCCGGGCAGCGGGGCCACCGCGTACTTCCCCTTGGCCTTCCCGGCGTCCACGGCGGCGTGGCTGAAGTTCCCGCCGATCGCCATGGCGGCCTTGCCCGCGGTGAACGCGGTCACCGTGTCGTTGCCGGTCATGCTCGCGCACTTGGCGGCGGGGCAGTTGTCGTCGCCGAACAGGGAGGTGTACGCCTCGATGCCCTTGCGGGCGGCGGGGCCGCCCAGGGCGGAGGCGTACCCACCGCTCTTCTCGGTGGCCAGGTCACCGCCGTTGGCCCAGAGGAACGGCAGCGCACCGTAGGTGTAGGCGCCCCCGACGGCCAGGCCGTACAGATCGGGCCGGGCGGCGCGGATCCGCTTCGCGGTGGAGATCAGCTCGGCCTGCGTCCTCGGTACCCGCAGCCTGAGTTGGCGGAAGACGTCGGTGCGGTAGTACAGCGCCCGGATGCCGACGAAGTACGGCGCTCCGTAGACCCTGCCGTCCACGGTGACCGAGCGCCGGGCGGTGGGGTCGGTGTCCCGGGACTCGCTCCAGGCGTCGAACTCCCGGGTGACATCGGCGAGTCCGCCGTCCTTCACATAGCCGGCGGTGTCGGTGTTGCCGTACTCGATGACGTCCGGTGCGGACCCGGGGTCGTTGAAGGCGGCCTTGACCCGCTGGGCCCGGGTCTCGACCGGGATGTACTCCACGGTGACCTCGGCGCCCCGGTGCGCCTTCTCGAAATCGGCGAGGACCGCGTCGACGACGCGCTGCTTGGGCTGGTTGTCGACCTCCTGGAAGAGCCAGACGCGCAGGGTGCCGGTCTTCTCGTCCTTGCCGGAGGAGGAGGTGCCGGAGGTCTGCGGCGCGCAGGCGGTGGCCAGGACGGCGGCGAGCGCGGTGAACCCGGCAAGACGGACGGACAGCTTCATGGACCGCTCCTCCGATGAGGCGTTGCAGCATGCGCAATGATGGTTTCGCTGTGCACAACGCCTCGGAGGCTAGAGGCTGCGATCACACGCCCACAAGAGGTCTCCACCACTCTGTGACCAGCCGACGCACACCGTGCAACGCCCAAGCGGACAAAGCGCCCGGAAGGTGCGTCAGCGCACCGGGAAACCGAAGGAGTACCCCTGCTCCTTCAGCCAGGGCAGCAGGGTGCGCAGCGCCGTCACCGTCTGCGAGCGGTCGCCGCCCGCGTCGTGGAAGAGGATCGTCGGACCGTTGGCCAGCTCGCCCTTGACCGTCGCGACGATCGCCTCGCCGCCCGGCCGCTGGAAGTCCTTGGAGTCGACGTTCCAGCCCAGGGGCCGCATCCCGTGCGAGGCCGCCAGCTTCCGGCTGTAGGGGGTGAAGGCGCCGCCCGGGGCCCGGTAGTACATCGGCCGCACCCCGCCCGACGCCTTGGTGATCTGCCGTTCCGCGTCGACGATCTGCCGCGCCTGGTAGGACTCGGACTTGTGGTCCATGCCGGTGTCGTGCGCCACCGTGTGGTCGCACAGCCGGTGACCGGCGGCCACCACCTGCCGCACCAGATCGGGGTGGGCCTCCGCCTGGGGCCCGACCATGCAGAACGTCGCCTTCACGCCGTTGTCCCGCAGCAGTCGCAGCACCTGCGGGGTCCAGACCGGGTCCGGGCCGTCGTCGATGGTGATGTTGACCGCGTGCGCGCCCCCGTCGGAGGCGTGGACTATCGAGGGGGACACGGGCGCCGCCTTCGGCGCGGCGGGCCGGGCGGAGGCACCCGGCGCGGCCTCCCCGCCCCCGCTCTGACCGGCCTGTGCCGACCACACCGACGTGACGGCGGCCACCGCCGTCACCCCGACCGCCGCCGCGATCACCCGGCCGTACCAACCCCGTCCGCCATGCCGTGCCATGTCCGTCCCGCCCCTGATGTGTCCGTTGTGCCGATCGGTCTCTCGTGCACCTGGCAGGACGGTCCGGAACGATCACGGGATCCGGCTGTTACGGATCACGGACAATTCCGAGGCGCTTTGGCGACAGTCGCCGCCGTGCGGGGCCGGAAATCGCCCGTCGTTCCGTCACGACTGTTGATGCGCGGGTGCACCACCCCGTCCAATAGCCGTCACCGGCGGCGGTCCGCCGCCGGTGACGGACGTACGCATGTGGGGGGTTGGGGAGACAGTGCGTCATTCCGGAACACGCACCGGGCGATCGGCGGCAGGACCGAGAACCCGGCCGAACGGCTTATCCGGTGCGGCGGCGCTCGTGGGCGCCGCCGCACTCGTCGTCTCGGCGGCCACCGCGGCACCGGCGGCACCCGCGACGGCCGAGCCCGGTCCGCCCGTGCTGACCGCGCCCGGGGCGGACACCGCGACGCCCGCGCTGGTGGACGGCATCCGGGAACAGGCACCGGCGGCCCGCACGGCGGCGGACGCCGCCCGCGCCCACCTCGCCGCCCGCGAGGACCGCTACCGGATCGCCGACCCCGGACGCGACCTGAGACCCGCCGGCACCCTCACCTCGGGCGGCCGGGAGACCGTACGCCTCCAGCAGACCCACCACGGGGTCCCGGTGCTGGGCGGGCAGTACCTCGTCCGCATGGAGCGGCGCGACGGCCACCGGGTCGTCACCGGCACCTCCGGCCGGTACTTCACCGGACTGCGCACCGGCACGACCGCCGGCATCGACGACACCCTGGCCGTGGAGCGGGCCGTCGACGCCGTACGACGGGACCTCACCGCCCGCGACTTCGGCGCGGACCCGGACGACGAGGAGGCGGGCGGCGCGCTCACCGGAACCTCCCACGGCCTGGTCGTCGTACCCCACGGAACCGGCGTGCTGACCCGGCACATCACCGTGCGCGGTACCGGCCCGGCCGGCGGCGAACCGGTGCTGCGCGAGGTGTACATCGACGCCCGGGCCGGCTACCCCGTCCTCCAGTACAGCGGGATCCGCACCTTCACCGCCCCCACCACGGCCCCGGGAAACGCGGCCCGCGCCCTCGCCGGCGAGGCCGCGCCCGGCACCACCGGCAGCGGCGTCCGGCTGGACGGCACCACCGTCCCGCTCGCCGTCACCCACGACGACACCCGCGACGCCTACGTGCTGCGCGACCGCACCCGCATTCAGGGCGACCCCGACCGTGTGCTCGCCACCTGGGACGCGCGCGGCCACTGGGCGAGCGACCTGTCCGGCGCCTGGCCCGAGGACCTCCGGGAAGTCGCCTCCCCCACACCGGAGTTCGGCGCCGACGCCACCGAGTCCGGCGCGGTCGACGCGCACTGGGCGGCCGGCCAGGTCTACGACTACTACCGGACCAGGTTCGGCCGGGACAGCCTGGACGGACACGGCATGACCGTCAACTCCCTGGTCGGTGCCACCGATTACGGGCAGCCGTACGTGAACGCCTTCTGGGACGGCCGGAAGATGGTCTACGGCTCCGGCGACGACGAGTACCGGCCGCTGTCCGCCGCCCTGGACGTGGTCGGCCACGAGATGACCCACGGGGTGATCGCGACCTCCGCCGACCTGGTGTACGCGGGCCAGTCCGGTGCCATGAACGAGGCCATCGCCGACTACTTCGGCAACGCCATCGAGGCCGACATCCGCCGGCTGCCCATGGACGACCCCGACTCCGGGCTCATGGGCGAGACCCTGTGCCGCACCAGGAACCCGCGCGACTGCGCCTTCCGCGACCTCGACGACGGGCGTACGACGGCCGGTTCCTTCCTGGGCGTCGGCTTCGGCACCGACAACGGCGGCGTGCACCTGAACTCCACCATCTTCGCCGGCGCGCTCTGGGACATCCGCGCGGAGATCGGCCCCGAGCTCGCCGACGCGGTCGTCTACAAGGCGCTCACCGAGTACCTCACCCCGCTCGACGGCTTCACCCAGGGCCGGGACGCGGTCGTCGCCGCCGCCGGACAGCTGGGGGTCCGGGGGCGCGACCTCACGGCCGTCCGGAAGGCGTTCACCGCGCACGGCATCGTCCCGCACTGGGAAAAGGCCCTCGGCATCGACTCCGACGTGCTGCTCTCCCGGGTCGTCACCTACGACTCCCACCTCGGCGCGGGCGGCGGCTGGTGGGCCGCCGCCCGGTCGGACGAGTCCGGCGCGGAGCCGTACTCGGTGTGGGCAGGCCGCACCGACGGCAAGGGGCAGCTCAAGCTGATGAGCCCCAACGACGGCCGCTACCACGTCAATCCGGCCACCGACGGCACGACGGTGGTGTGGCAGGCCCATGGGCCCACCGGCGTGGACATCCTCGCCCGGCCCCTGGCGGGCGGACCGGTACGCACCCTGTGGCACGGCCGCAGCGCCGGCACGGCCCTCGGGGTCGACGGTGACACCGTGACCTTCGCCTACCACAACCACGGCGGCCGGGCCGGCGTGGCCTACCTGAGCCTGAAGGACCCGGCGGCCGTCGTCACCATCGGCGGCGGCACCTACCACCGGGCGACCTTCCCGTCCGTCGGCCACGGCAGGATCGTCTACCAGGACCGGCAGCGCGTCCGCGCGGAGTACGAGTCCACCACCCGGCTGATCGACGTGGCCACCGGCGAGGAGACGGTACTCCAGCGGGCCGCGCCCCGGACCACCCTCGGGCCGACGGCCATCACCGCCGACCACGTCTACTGGCTGCTCGACGCCGTCGGCCAGGACGGCACCACCGCCCTGCGCCGCGCCGCGCTCGACGGTGCGGACGTCACCGACCTCAGCCCGGAGACCGGTCCCGGCGCCCTGAACGTCTCCGAGGTGACGGCCGGCGCGGACGCGGTGACGATGACCGCCCGCACGCCCGGAACCGAGCTCTCCAACGCGGCGCTGTCCAAGCTCTGGCAGTTCACCCCGGACCCCAAGGGCGACGGCACCCGTCGCGCCCGGGTCTCCTGCAACCGGGGCGAGCAGCTCTCCGCCGCGGCGGCCGGCGGCACCCGGGTGGTGTGGCTGGACGCGACCACCGGCACCGGTGACGTGGTGACCCGGGCCCGGCCCAGCGGCACCTGCGCCTGATCCCTCCCTACGGCGCCGGCGCACCCGCTCGGGGCGGGTGCGCCGGAAGAGGGGACCGCGTGGGACCGCGGTTGCCCACCGCGGCTACCAGTAGTGGCGACGGCCGCCGACCGCGTGGCCCATGGACCCCAGGATCCACAGGATGGCTCCCACCACCAGCAGGATGATGCCGATAGTCCACAGGATCGAGATGCCCGTGACGAAGCCGATGATGAGCAGGATGATGCCGAGGGCGATCATGGCGTGCCTCCAGCGGGTAGTGGTGCTCCTGGCCACCGGGTGCCCCGAACGCGGCGAAAATCGCATCCCGAGCCGTAAAAATTTCGCGTAACGGGATGATCGGTACCGGATGCGGCGACGGCGCCAGCGGGTCAAGACGGTCCGTGTTTCAAAAGTTCGGTCCGCAATGTTGATTTCTGGTTGCGGCGGCCTCACATTACCTATCGGTAGAACTCCTCGGTAATCCCTCCCGGCGCGCCCGTGGCACCGGTATGCCCGTGCGTCCCGTGTCCTCCCCGGAAGGGAGAATGTCATGCCCATGCCAAGACTGCGCCGTGTCCTCACCGCGGCGTCCGCGGCCCTCGGCACCCTGGCCCTCGGACTCGGCGCGGCCCCCGCCCAGGCCGCCCCGAGCCTCGACTACGCGGCCCTCGGCGACAGTTACAGCGCCGCGTCCGGCGTACTGCCCATCGACCTCGGCAGCCCGCTCTGTCTGCGGTCCACCGCGAACTACCCGCACGTCATCGCCGACCGCACCGGCGCCCGGCTGACGGACGTCACCTGCGGCGCCGCCCAGACCAAGCACTTCACCGAGTCCCAGTACCCCGGCGTCGCACCCCAGGCCGACGCGGTCACCGCGGACACCGACCTGGTGACGCTGACCATCGGCGGCAACGACAACGGCACCTTCATCAACGCCGTGACCGCCTGCGGCACCGCGGGCGTCCTCAGCGGCGGCCAGGGCAGCCCGTGTAAGGACAAGTACGGCGCGTCCTTCGACGACGAGATCGACGCCAAGACCTATCCGGCGCTGAAGGCCGCGCTCGGCGCCGTCCGGGCCAAGGCACCGCACGCCCGGGTGGCCGTGCTCGGCTACCCGTGGATCACGCCCGCCAAGGCCGACCCGTCCTGCTTCGTCAAGCTCCCCCTCGCCGCGGGTGACGTGCCCTACCTGCACTCCCTCCAGGCCCACCTCAACGCCGTGGTCCGGCGCGCCGCCGAGGAGACGGGGGCCGTGTACGTGGACTTCGCCGAGGCCTCCACCGGGCACGACGCCTGTCAGCCCGCCGGCACCCGCTGGATCGAGCCGCTGCTGTTCGGGCGGAGCGTCGTCCCGGTCCACCCCAACGCCCTCGGCGAGCGGCGCATGGCCGAGCGCACCCTGAGCGTCCTCGGCCTCGGCTGACCCGGCGTCGGCCGGCCGGCCCTCCGTCCGGGGCCGTGGGTCAGGCGTCGGCGAGCAGCGGGTCGTACGGGGTCGAACGGGCCCGGCCCGACATGAAGGACAGGAAGTCCCGGACGAACGCGCCGCGCGGATAGGTGCCGTCGGTACCGGCCAGGTCGCGGCCGAAGCCCCGGCGGAACAGCGCCCGGTACTCGGCCGCGTCGACGCGCTGGTCACCGTTGGTGTCGGTGACGTCGAAGAGGACCTCGGCGACCCGGATCAGGGCGGGGCCGGCGAGCGACGGCACGGCCTCGGCGTACTCCTGACGGCTGACGCGGCCGTCGCCGTCGGTGTCCAGCGCCGCCTGGAGCTCCCGCCACCAGTCGGCGAAGGCGTCGTACAGCCGGGTCTCCGCCGGCTCGTCCAGGTCGAGACGGCCGGCGAGTTCCCGGGCCATCGCGGCGAGGTCGGGCCAGTCCACATAACCGTCCCCGGTCTGGTCCAGCACCGTGGCGAAGAACTCCTCCGCGTCGCGCTGGACACCGGTGCCCACGCTGGTGCCCGCGCCGGGGTCCGGCTCCGGGGGCAGCGGTGTGAGCAGCCGGACCAGGGCGCCGGCCCGCCGCATCCGGTCCCGCAGCGCCCGCAACGTCCGGGCCCGGGGGTCGTCGCTGTCGGGGGAGAGGGCGAGCAGGTCCAGCACCGTCTCGGTCCGCAGCCAGCCCTGTGGGAGGAACCGGGCGAGGCCGACGCCCAGATAGGCGCTCTGCATCAGCGTCCGGTCACCGGGCAGTTCGGGCAGCCCCGCCCGGCGGCGGAACGGCTCCGGGAGGGACGCCACCGTGACCACGCCGATGACCGGCCCGACGAGCGCGCGGCCGGCCGCCCACAGCGTGGGCAGACCGTGCAGCAGCGGCGGCGCGGGCAGATGGTCGAAGAGCCGGTAGAGGATGATGCGCATCGCCTCCGTGTGCTCCAGCTCCTCCTCCACCACCCGTTCGTAGTACGGCCAGAACTCGTGGACCGTGGGCGGAAGGTGCCGGGCGTCACCGTCCAACGCGGCCAGATAGCCCCGGAACTCGCCGTACAGCTCCTCCATGGCGTCCTGCTCCAGCGGCTGCCCGCTGAGCCGGCACATCGCGACGCTGCTCTCGAAGAGGGTCGCCACCACCCAGGCGCGCACCGCCGGGTCCATCGCGTCGTAGGGGCGCTCGCGCGCGTCGGTGCCGCTGATCCGGGCGTGCAGCCGGTTGAGCCGCGCGGCCTCCTTGCGCCGCGCCTCCTCGTCGGAGCCGGACATGCGCTTCAGGCTCGTGATGGTGTTGCGCAGCCGCCGCCACGGGTGGGTCACGAACGTCGAGTTGTCGGCCAGGGCCGCACCGATCTGCGGGTGCGCCGCCTCCAGCACGGTCGCCCGGATGACGGCCAGGGCCCAGCGCGGATCGTCGAAGAAGCCGCGGAACCGGCTGCCCAGGCCGAAGAGCTGGTCGGCGGGGGTGGTGTGCTGGGGCTCGTCGGCGCCCGTCTCGGTCACGGTCGTCCTGCTCCATTCGCGTTCGGCGCCGCGCCGCCGAAGCGGCGGTCGCGCTGCTGATAGGTGTGCAGACACTCCAGGAAGTGCGGGGCGCGGAAGTCGGGCCACAGGACCGGAGAGAAGATCAGCTCCGCGTACGCGATCTGCCAGAGCATGAAGTTGGAGACGCGCTGCTCGCCGGAGGTCCGGATGACGAGGTCCACGTCGGGGGTGTCGGGGAAGGGCAGGTGAGCGGCGAAGCACCGCTCGTCCACGGCCTCGGCGGGCACTTTGCCGCGGATCAGCGACCGTGCCGCGGCCACGATGTCCCGGCGCCCGCCGTGATCGAACGCCACGGTCAGCGTCATGCCCCGGTTCTCGGCGGTCAGCGTGGTCAGATCGGCGAAGTCCCGTGCCAGCGGCGGCGGAACGCGCGGATCACTCACCCCGAGGAACCGGCAGCGGATCCCCCGTGCGTGCAGCAACGGGGCGTGCTTGCGGACCGTGCGGCGGACCAGCCGCATCAGGAAGTCGACCTCGGCGCCGGGCCGTTGCCAGTTCTCCGTGGAGAACGCGTACAGGCTCAGCCACTCCACCCCGGCCGACCGGGCCGCCTCGATGACGTCGATCACCGTCGCCTCGGCCGCGCGGTGACCGGACGTACGCGGCAGCGACCGCCGTGCCGCCCAGCGGCCGTTGCCGTCCATCACGCACGCCACGTGCCGCGGCACGCTCCGCCGCCCCTGACCCGGGACCGGAGCGGAGGCGGCACCGCCCACGATTTCCTCCACCGTCACTCCTGCCCCCCAGCGGCGCCGAGCGGCCCCGCGCCGCCCCCGGCCCCGTCGGGTCGCGGGCCGGATCGTCCCCCGCAGACTGCCAGCCGCCCGCCACGGACGGCGGGGCAGCGACCCCCGGTTCACCCTTGGCACAGCTGTCCGAGACCCGGCGGGTACGCCGGACCGCCCGGCACACCCGGACGGAACCGGGGGTTTTCCTCCGGTCCCGTGCTGGGGCCGGCCCCCCGGCGCATCCGCCTGCCTGCCGGAATGAGGACGCGGCGGGCGTTGCCTAGCGTGCTGTCACATGGCGACTTCCTTACCGCGCCGCATGGTGCGCCGGTGTGCCGGCCTCGTGGCCCTGGCCGTGTCCTGCCTGCCGATGACCGCCCCCGCCGCCGTCGCGCACCCGGCCCGGGACGCGCCCCGCGCCTGCGGCCCGCATCCGGAACTGCACCGATCCGTGCGCCACCTGGTGACGCACGACGGGATCGCCGGCGCCGCCGTCCTGGTCACCGGCCCCGACCCGGCCGCCCCCTGCGCCCGCTGGACGGCGACCGACGGCAAGGCCGACCTAGGCACCGGCCGGCCCGTGAACACCACCGACCGGCTCCGCGCCGGCAGCGTCACCAAGACCTTCACCGCGACCGTCGTCCTCCAACTCGCCGCCGAGGGACGGCTTTCCCTGGACGAGCCGGTCGAGCGCCGGCTGCCCGGCCTGATCCGCGCGGGCGGCTACGACGGCCGCCGCATCACCGTACGACAGCTGCTGCGGCACACCAGCGGACTGCCCGACTACCTCGACGCGCCCGAGTGGCAGCACCCCGAGCGGCTGCGCTACCGCCACTTCGAGCCGCGCGAGCTGATCACCCGCGCCCTGCGGCTGCCGCCCCCGGACCACACCTGGCACTACGCGACCACCAACTACCTCGTCGCCGGGCTGATCATCCGGAAGGTCACCGGCCACAGCCCGGAGGCGGAGATCACCCGCCGGATCATCGCGCCGCTGGGGCTGCGCGACACGTACTGGCCCGGCGACGACACCCGCCTCCAAGGCCCGCACTCGCACAGCTACTTCACCGGGGCCGACGGCCGCCGCGTGGACGGCACCGCCTGGAACACCACCTTCGGCGGGGTCGGCGGCGCCCTGGTCTCCACCCCGGCCGACCTGACCCGGTTCGCCACCGCGCTGTTCGCCGGCCGGCTGCTGCCCGCGCCCCGACTCGCCGAGATGCGGCGGACGGTGGCCGCCGACCCCGACCGGCTGTGGCCCGGCGCCCGCTACGGGCTCGGCCTGATCTCCTCACCACTGTCCTGCGGCTCCACCTGGTGGGGGCACGCCGGAACCGTGCCCGGCGGCCACCGGGCACTGGTCGCCACCGGCCCCGGCGGGCGCACCGTCGCGGTCGCCCTGAACGAGGTGCCCGCCACGCTCCAGGCCGAACGGGACTTCCTCGACATCGTCGACAAGGCCCTCTGCGAGGGCACGCCTGCCGAAAGGAACCCGGCATGACCGGCACCACCACCCCGGGCCGTCACCGCCCACGCCGCCGCCCCGCGCGGGCCGCGGCCGCCATCGCCCTCGCCCTGACGGGCGCGCTGTCCCTGGCGGCCCCCGCCTCCTCCGCGCCCCGCCCGGCGGCCGACCCCCTCGCCCGCTACCACCACCAGCACCTGCACTGGAAGAGCTGCCTGCTCGGCCCCGACGACACCACCGGCCGGGAACTCGAACAGGCCGGCGCCCGATGCGCCGACGTCACCGTCCCGTTGGACTACGCCCGTCCCGACGGCCGCACCCTCACCGTCGCCATCTCCCGCATCCGGGGCACCGACACCGCGCACCGCGCCGGCGCGCTGCTGCTCAACAGCGGCGGCCCCGGCGGCCAGACCCTCGGCGATCCGCCCTTCGTGCGCCGCGCCCTGCGCGAGGTGGCCGCCCGCTACGACGTGGTGGGCGTCGACCCCCGCTTCGTCGGCCGCAGCACCCCGCTGGACTGCCACTGGCCCACCGGCAGCATGATCCGCGGGGCCGGCACCGGCCGCGCCGGCTTCGAGCGCGAAGTCGGCTACGCCGCGGAGCTGGCCCGCCGCTGCCGCACCCACGCCGGTGACCTGCTGCCGTACTCCAGCACCCGCAACACCGCGCGCGACATGGACGTGATCCGGGCCGCGCTGGGCGAGCGCCGGATCTCCTACCTGGGCTACTCCTACGGCACTTACCTGGGCCAGGTCTACGCGACGATGTTCCCGAGGCGTATCGACCGGGTGGTCCTGGACGGCGTGGTGGACCCCGCCCGCTACGGCCCCCGGCTGCTGCTCGGCGCCGAGGACGCCAACCGGCGAGCGCTGCGCCACTGGGCCGGCTGGGCCGCCGCCCACCACGCGGCCTACGGCCTGGGACGCACCCGCGACGCCGTGCTGGCGACCGTGGAAACGGTCCGGTCGGCCGCCGTCCGCACCCCCTTGCGCGTCGGCGGCTACCGGGTGGACGACCACGAACTGCCCGCCATCGTCTTCAACGGCCTCTCGCAGGACAACCCCACGGCCTACGGCGACTTCGCCGCGGGCATGCGGGACCTGCGGCGCGCCGCCGCGGGCCGGACGGTCACCCCGTCCCCGTGGCTGGCCTCGACGCTGGAGTTCAAGCTGACCGGGCACGAGTCCGCCTACGGCAGCGCGCAGGCGTCCATCCTGTGCGGGGACGTGCCCGCGCCCCGCGACCCGGAGACGTACTGGCGCGACCTGCGCCGGGCCGCAAGCGGGGACCGGCTGTTCGCACCGGTCACGCACAACATCGGCGCCTGCGCGTTCTGGGACCCGCCGCGCGAGCGTCCCACCACGGTCCGCGCCGACCTGCCCGCCCTGCTCGTCAACGCCACCGGCGACCCCCGCACCCTCTACCGCGGCGCCCAGGCGGTGCGCCGCGACTGGCCCGGCTCCCGTCTGGTCACCCTGCACGACGCCGACCAGCACGCGGTCTACGGCGTCTACGGCAGCCCGTGCGTCGACGCCACGGTCAACGCCTACCTCGCGACCGGCCGCCTGCCGGCGACGGACGTCGACTGCCCTCGGCCCACCTCGTGAAACGGCGGTTGGTCCGGTCCGGGCCGGTCACCTAACCTTCGGCGCATGACGCAACGACGTGCGATTCTCAGCGGCTCCCCCTTCGAGGAGCAGATCGGTTACGCCCGCGCCGTGGTCGACGGGGACCGGGTCCATGTCTCCGGGACCACCGGGTTCGACTACACCACCATGACGATCTCCGACGACGTCGTGGAGCAGGCCGAACAGTGTCTGCGCAACATCGGCGCGGCGCTGGCCGAGGCGGGGTGCGGCTTCGCCGACGTGGTCCGGGTGCGCTACCTGCTCCCGGACCGCGCCGACTTCGAGCCCTGCTGGCCGGTGCTGCGCCGCCGCTTCGGGGACGTCCGGCCGGCCGCCACCATGCTGGAGTGCGGCCTGGCCGACCCGCGGATGAGGATAGAGATCGAGGTCGACGCCCGCCGCCCGAGCGCGAGCTGAGCACGGGGGAGCGACCGGGCCGGCACCGCTTGTGACCACCGGGCCACCGCCGTCCGGTCGCGTCGGCAGGCGACACTGTTGGCGAGGGTATGTATCCGGCCATCCTCCGGACGCCGGGCCGTCCGGTCCGGGCCGGTCCCGTGGCCGTTCCCGGTGACGGGCTGTCCGGCATCCGGGCGTGCGCACAGCGGCACCCCAGTGTCCGGGGCGGCGGTCACGGACCGCCGCCGGACGCCGGAGCGACGGGGGGCGACGGAGTGTCGATGATCGGCGGGAGTCCGAAAGTGGCCACCTGGCTGGGATTTTGACCGCCCTGGTGATTAGCCGGTGAACGATCTTGGGAAGGTTCCGGGGGTCGCCGGCACGTGATCTTCACCGGCCCGCCCGGAGTCGCCGCGTGTCACCCGTCCGTCCCCCGAGGGGAGGTGCAGTGATGAAGCTTCTTTTCGCCATCCGCAATCGGGTCGCCGCCGCCAAGAGCCTCAAGGCCAACGCCTGGTACCTCTGGTACTGATCCCGCTCCGCGCGCACGCGGTGACGTCGCCGCCCGGTCCTGCCGCCACGCGGTCGGCCGGGCGGCGCCGTCCCGCCGCGTCCCGTACGCCCCCCGTCCCGTCCCGTTTCGGAGGAGCCATGCCCCCGTCATCCACCGCGCGGGCGCGCACCACGGTGTTCGCCCCACGGCTCGCCGCCCTCATCGGCGACCACCTGGGCCGGGACGTCTTCCGGCTGGAACCGGACACCGTCGGGGTAGCGGGACACGAGGTCGCCGACCGGATCCTGGCCGCGCGGCGGGCGACCGAGACCGAGCGGCCCACCTTCAAACCGCTGCACGGCCGGTCCATCACCCGCTCCGAGGCCTCCACCGTCACCCGCACCATCGGCAACGACGTGCGCGAGGCCCTGGCCGGGCCCCTGCCCCGCCACGTGGACCTCGCCGGCCCCTGGCCGCTGACCGGGCACACCTTCCTGCGCGACCTCATCCTCGGCCAGGACCCGCGCCGGCTGCGCATGCTGATGAGCCGCACCCTCGAACTCACCCCGAAACTCACCTGGTCGGTGATCACCGTCGGCGCCGCCCTGCCCGGCTGGCCCCGGCCGCACGCCCGGCTCACGGGCCTCGCCAACCGCGCGGCGCGGGCCCGCGGTTACCAGGAGCGGCGCTACGCCATGGGGATGTACCGCAGGGCCGCGGCCCCCGTGTGCTTCACCGTCTCCACCCTCGTCGCCAACGCCCTCTGGCTCGGCGCCCCGTTCGACGACGGCACCTCCAACCGGAACATCATCCTGGAGTCCCTGCGGCTGCTGCCGCCCTCGTGGAACATCCTGCGCAACGCCTCCCCCGAGTACCCGGCCATCGACGCCCGGATAGGCGAGCGGGACGACGTCCTGCTGCTGCCGCTGCTCTCCCACCGGGACCCCGCCCTGTGGGACGACCCGGACGCCTTCCGCCCGGAGCGCTGGGACCGCCTCGACCCCGACACGGCTCCCGGCTACCTGCCCTTCGGGCATGTCTCGGAGCGCTGCTGGGGCCGTCACATGGTCATGCCCCTGGCCGAGCTGCTGCTGGACCTGGTGCGCGGCTCCGGGCTGGTGGTCGACCCGGGCCAGCGGGTCGGCCGGGTCCCGCTGCTCGGACTGCTGGGCGTGGAGGAGGTACGGCTGACCCGGCCGCACTGACGGCCGCCGTACCGGAGGCCGGGAGTCGAGCCCCTCGCCGTGCCGGGACATCCGGCCCCGGACCGTTGGCCACGGGCTCTATGTCAGGTAACCTGACATAGAAAGCGCACGAACCGGAGGCTCCGCATGACCATCGAATACGCCACCCGCTACCGGGCCCGCTCCTTCATCCCCCCGGAGCCGGGCAAGCCCTACTTCATCGAGAAGGGCCTGGGCGACCGGGCCCACCTGTTCGGCGACCTGATCACCATCTACGCGGGCGGCGAGCAGACCGAGAACACCTTCAACTTCTTCACCTGCGAGGGCCCGAAGGGCGAGGTGATCCCCGCCCACTCGCACGCGGACACCTACGAGGTCTTCTACATCACCCAGGGCGCCGTACGGCTCTTCGTCGAGGACCTCGAAGGGGAGCAGCACGAGAAGCTGCTCACCCCGGGGGACTTCGGCTTCGTGCCGAAGAACTGCGTGCACGCCTACCGCATGGAACGCCACCACTCCCAGGTCGTGGGTGTGGCAGCCGGACCGGGCGGTACCTTCGAGCGGTTCTTCGAGACCCTCGGCACCCCGGCCGGGGAACTGGGCCTGCCCGCCCGGCCGTTCGTGCCCGAGCGGGAGAAGTTCCACACCGTGCCGGAGCAGTACGACGTCCGGTTCCGCCCCGACCACCAGTGGCACACCGGAAGCTGACGCCACGTCGGGGAGCCCGCCGATGGCCGCACCCGACGACCGTCCCGGACGCGACGTCCGTCCCGGACGTTCCGGATGCGACGAGCGTCCTGGACGCTGACCCGCGGCCACGGTGTCTACCTCGGCGATCCCCGCCTGGAACCGGTGTTCGCCGAGCTGGGCCCGTGCGAGGCCGTCGTCTTCGTCCACCCCGCCTCCCCGGTACCGGGCACCGACCGGCGCTCCCTCACCACCGCCGACGCCCGGACTCTGTTCCCCCGCCTCGCCCGCGAGGAGCCCCATGCCACCCGAGGACCCCATGCAGGAGGAAGCCGTGCCCCAGGACGTTCCGTCCTTCCCCCCGGAGCTGCCGGCACCCCCGGACCCCGCCCGGCTGCCACTGCCGCCGCCCGCCCGGCCCGCGCCCGGCGTGCGGCTGCTGCGCGGCGCCGTCTACGCCGTGCCCGACGGGAGCCGGCCGCTGGAAACCGACCTGTGGCTGCCCGAACCGGCGGACGGCCCGCTGCCCGTGGTCGTCTTCGTGCACGGCGGCGGCTGGCGCACCGGACTGCGCAACGACCTCGGGCCGCGGTTCCGGCACTGGCGGCCGGGGCCGTTCGCCCGGCTGGCCGCATCCGGGCTGGCCGTGGTCTGCCCCGACTACCGGCTCAGCGGCGAGGCGCGGCACCCGGCCCAGCTCGACGACCTGCGCGCGCTGCTGGTCTGGCTGCGCGACCGGGCCGGCGAGCTGGGCCTGGACCCGGACCGGGTGGTCCTGTGGGGCGAGTCCGCCGGCGGTCACCTGGCCGCGCTGACCGCGCTCACCGCCGGGGCGGCCGGCCCCGGCGGGCCGGCGGCGACCGTGCGCGGCTGCGTCACCTGGTACGCGCCCACCGACCTCACCCGCCTCGCCGAGGACCACCGGCCGGGCCGCTTCGACCCCGAGGACCCGGCCTCGCGCGAGGCGCTGCTGCTCGGGGCCGCCCCGGCCACCGCCCCCGGCCCGGCCCGGGACGCCAGCCCCGCCCTGCGGGTGACGCCGGCGGCGCCGCCGTTCCTGCTGCTGCACGGCACCGAGGACCAGCTCGTGCCCTGCGCGCAGAGCGACCGCCTCACGACGGCGCTGCGGGCGGCGGGCGTTCCGGTGGAGCAGGTACGGGTGCCCGGCGCGAACCACCTGTGGGTGGGGCTCGCGGAGGAGGAGGTCGAGCGGGTCTTCGCGCGGACGGCCGGGTTCGTCTCACGGCACTGCGCGCGGGAAACCGAAGGACCGGCCGCAGGACAGACCGAAGGACAGACTGAAGGACAGACCGGAGGACAGGAGGATAATCCGCTGGGTATCCGATCATCCGAGGAGCCATGAGTCATCGCGCCGCCAATCTGCCCCAGCTGCTGTCCGAGGCCCGCCGCTGGTTCGAGGACGCCTTGTTCGCCAGCATGGAGGCGGCCGGTGAGCAACCGGTGACCACGGCGCAGGCGTCCGTCTTCGCGATGCTCGACGCCGAGGGCACCACCGTCTCCGAGCTCGCCCGCCGGATGGGCGTCACCCGGCAGACGGCCCATCAGGCGGTGCACGGACTCATCGGCATGGGCCTGCTGGAGCAGGAGCCCGACCCCGGCTCCGCCCGGCGGCGGCTGATCCGGATGACCGCCGAGGGGCGGCGCGTGCACGAGCGCGCGCAGGCCACGATCGGGGTGATCGAGTCGGTGCTGCTGGAGCGCATCGGAGCGGATGCGGCGCGCGCCCTGCACGGCGCGCTGCGCTCCGACTGGGGCGCGCCTCCGCTGGTCGCGGCTCCCTGAGTGGCCTCAGGAGGCCACCTTCCGCTCCCCGGCGGGGGCCGGGAGCACCTCGATGCGCTGCACGGCCCGGCTGAGGACCAGCACGCCCACGACGATCAGCAGCGCCCCGCACAGTTCGGGCACCAGCCACCACCCGGTGCGGACGTGTTCGCCGAAGAGGGTGATGCCGAGGGTCAGGCTCACCACCGCGTCGCCGATGGTCAGCGCGGGCTGTGCCGCGGCCAGCGGACCGGCCTGCAACGCGTTCTCCAGCAGCAGTACGGCGGCGATACCGGCGAGCGCGAAGCCGTACGTCTGCCAGGACCGCAGGAACGCCGTCAGGCCGTGGTCGGCGAAGGTGCCGCTCGCCGACTTCAGCAGCGCGGCGGTCAGGGCGTTGCCCGTCGCGGAGGCGGCCGCCAGCAGCGCGGCGCGCCGGGCCGGCGGGCGACCCCGGCCGGCCAGTCCCACCAGCGCGGCCATCACGCCGACGCATGCCAGCAGGGCCGGCAGCCATCGCGCGGGCGGTGCCTGGTCGGTCGCACCGTGCGGGGCCGCCGCGAGCAGCATGACGGCGAGGCCCGCCACACAGCCGCCGACCCCCCACCAGCCCGAGCGCGGCAGCCGCCGGTGCATCAGCGGGGCGGCGACGAGCAGCGCGAAGGGCAGTTCCAGGATGAACAGCGGCTGCACCAGGGCCAGCGGGCCGTTGACCAGGGCCAGGCTCTGGAACAGCGCGGCGCAGGCCACACCGGCCATGCCGATCAGCCAGATGGGCCGGTGCACCAGCTCCGCGAGCAGCCGCAGCCCGCCGCGGGTGCTGGCCGAGGCCGCCTTGCGCTGGAAAGCGGTCCCCACGGCGTTGCTCGCCGCTCCCGCGACGGCGAACACCGCGGCGAGTTCGATCACGGCTCTCTCCCGCCTGCGGCAGACCTCCCGGAATCGGACGCCTTCAGCGTACGAAAGGCGACCCGGCCGCGCCGTGCGGCCGCCCCCACCCGGCGGACCCCGCACCACGCACGCCCCGTCCTCCACACGGCCACGGGAAGAGCGGCCAGGCTGCCCGACGAGGCCGCCGCCCCGATCCCGCCCGCCGACCGGAGCCGCCGGCGAAAGGAGTTGGCCGTCCGGAGCGCCTGGCGGGGTGAGTCGGCCGTCCGGGGCGCGTGGCGGGGTGAGTCGGCCGTCCGGGGCGCGTGGCGAGACGGTTTGGGTGTCCGGGGCGGTGCGGGCGGGCCGGGTGTCCGGGGCATGTGGCGAGACGGTTCGGGCGTCCGGTGCGGGTGGTGCGGGTGGATCGGGTGTCCGGGGCAGGCGGTCGGCGGGCCGGCCGTCCGGAGCGGGTGGCGGGGGGCCGGGTGCCCGGGGCGCGTGGCGGGGCAAGTCGGCTGTCCCGGGCGCGTGGCGAGACGGTCGGACTAGCGGAGCGCGCGGCGGGGTGAGCCGGGTGTCCGGGGTGGACGGTGAGACGGGCCGGGGGTTTCGCGCTTCTCGGTGGTCGGGTTCAGCCGAACAGTGGGAAGCGGTCGGCCGCCGGGCCCAGGGCGGCGCGTTCGGCGTCGGTGAGCGGGGCCCGGCCGGTGCCCACGCGCGCGTAGTGGGCGTCGCTCCACTCCGGCAGGCCGGGCCGACCGAGCAGCCCGTCGAGGGTGGCGCGCACCGCGGCCAGCCCCTCGGGGGAGGGCCCCGGCGCGTGCGGCAGCGCCACGGTCAGGTCGAGATGGTGGATAGTCGCCTCCACCACGAGCGTGGTGATCAGGTCGCCGGCCGTCAGCACATGCCCCTGCGTGAGCACCCGGCGCGCGGGGTCGGCCGTCCCGGCCGCGTGTACGACCGCCGCCAGGGTCTCCAGATACAGGTCCTTCAGCTGTCCGAAGTCCAGGAACATGCTGCCGTTCACCCGCGCCCAGCGCCTGCCGTTCGCCGCCCCGGCGGTGTCCGGCCGCCAGCCCTGCCAGTACGTCACCCAGTCCCGGGCGGCGGGTTCCTCCGTGGGTGTGTGCAGGGCCACCAGGGCGCGCTGGGCGTCCCCCACGCAGTGGAAGACGAGATCGCGCACCGCCCAGCCCGTGCACCCGGTCGGCTGCCACGACTCCTCGTCGCCGAGTCCGGCGACGACCGCCGAGGCGGCCCCGTAGGCGGCGCGCAGCGTCCGCGCCTGACGCGATGGGAACTCGGTTGTCATGCGTGCCCCTCTCCTTGTCGGCCACGGGTCCGGGGAATCCTAGACGCCCGCCCCGCGGCCCTCGGCGGGGGCCGGCACCGGATGCGGGGTCCGGTGGGCGTGTCCGCTAGCGGAGCGCCGGGCGCCGGGGCGCACACCCGACCCCGGACCACCTCGTGGGCGGTCCGGGGCCAGGTGTCGGCGGGGGAGTGCTCAGGCGGCCGCGAGGCGCTTGGCCAGCTCCCGCGCCTTGGTGGCGGCGTCCTCCAGGGCACGGTCACGGGAGGCCTCGTACAGCGGGACCAGGTCGGCCATCGCCGGGTTCACGGTCGCCATGGTCAGCTCCGGGACGATGAAGTCCACCTCCAGGCCGAGGCCCGCGCCGAGGGCGGCGTTGAGGTAGTTCTGCACGTACTCGAAGCCCTCGCGCGGGGTGCCCGGCGCGTAGGAGCCGCCCCGGCTGGCGACGACGGTCACCGGCGTGCCCTTGGCGGACTGGGTCTCTCCCGCGGTGCGGCCCATCAGGATCACGTTGTCCAGCCACGCCTTGAGGGTGGAGGGGATCGTGTAGTTGTACATCGGGGCGCCGATCAGCACCGCGTCGGCCTGCTCCAGCTCCTCGATCAGCTTGACGCGCTCGGCGAACGCGGCGGCCTGCTCGGGGGTGTGGGTGGCAGGGTCGGTGAAGCCGGCGAGATGGGTGTCGGCGGTGATGTGCGGAACGGGCTGCGCCGCCAGGTCGCGGTAGACGACCGTGCCCTGCGGGTGCTCCTCCTGCCAGTGCTTGCGGAAGGCCTCCGTCACGACGCGCGAGGCCGACGCCTCGGCCGGGAACACGGACGAATCGATGTGGAGCAGGGTGGCCATGGATGTCTCCAGAAAGGGGCTGGAACAGCCGGACGCCGGAAGCGAGGGCTGATGTTTCATACTGGACTACTTTTAGCACATGAACTTACTTTTCTTCAGCACCCTACGGCGAGGTAGTACCCTGGCGCCATGGACGAGAACCACGACAGTGCGGCCTGCAAGCGGGTGGACGACGGCATCACCCGCGTCTTCCAGCTCCTCGGCAAGCGCTGGAGCGGGCCGATCGTGGCCGTCCTGGTGGGGCAGCCCGCGTACTTCGCCGACCTGCGGCGGGCCATCCCCGGCATCAGCGAACGCATGCTCTCCGACCGGCTCGCCGAACTCGGCGCCGCCGGCCTCGTTTTGCGCGAGGTCGACGAGGGACCCCCGCTGCGCGTCTCCTACCGGCTGACCGAGGCCGGCGCCGCCCTGGAACCCGCGCTCCGCGAACTGGCCCAGTGGGCGAAGGCCCACCTCCCGGACGTCTCGCAGTGCACCGAGGCCGCCCTGGATCGGCCGCGGCGGACACCGGCCTGACCACACCGGGCCGCCTGCGCGCAGAGGCGGCCCGCGGCCCCGGCGGGCCCCGTCAGTCCAGGATCGTGGCGATGCCGCGGCGGCGGAGATCGGCCAGCCCCGTCAGCATGGCCTCGATCTGCTCGGGGGAGTGCCCGGCCCAGCCCTTGAGCTCCGACACCACGCGCACGGGTTCGCGGGTGCGGTAGGAGCGGGTGGGGTTGCCCGGGAACCTCTTGTCGGTGACGTTGGGATCGTCCTCCAGGTCACCGGTCGGCTCCACCACGTAGATCCGGCCCGGCCCGTCGCCGGCCGCCAGCTCGGCGCCCCAGACGGCGGCGTCCAGCGTCTCGGTGACGTACACGTGGCGGGAAACGCGCCCTTCCTCGAAGTTGGACGTGTGGCCGGGGGTCAGCACATCCCCGGGGACGAGGTCTGCCTTCGTACCGTGCAGGTACGTCCCCGCCTCGTACACCTGAAAGGGGACAGGGGCGCTGGTCATGGGCTGCTCCTTCGGCCTGGATCCGGGACAACAGGGAACCACGGCAACCCGGTTGGTGCGCCCGGCGCCCGGCCACGGCCCGGCCCGGTCACAGGGCGGCGGCCGACACGCGCTGTCCCCTCGTGGCCGGGCCGGTGGGTACCGGCCGGTCCCGGGGCCGGGGCGGTGTGCGGCCGGTCAGGACGTCTTGCGGGCCACGCCGCCGTAGAAGCCGATCTCCTCGGACCGGGGCGGCGGCGGGGTGTCCGGGCGCCAGAACGGGACCTGGGCCAGGCCCGGTTCCACCAGTTCGAAACCGTCGAAGAACCGCTCCACCTCGGCCCGGTCACGCAGGTTCAGGGACGCGGTGGCGTTGGTGTAGACGGCCTGGGCGTCGGTGCGGTCGGCGAAGTCGCCCGTGGCGTGCGACAGCACCAGGAAGCTCCCGGCGGGCAGCGCGTCGCGCAACGTGGCGACGACCTCGGCCGGCCGGTCGGTGTCGGCGAGGAAGTGCAGGATGGCGACGAGGAGCAGCGCCACCGGCTGATCGAAGTCGATGAGCCGGCGGACGTCGGGGTGGTCCAGCACGGCGCGCGGATCGCGCAGGTCGCCGAGGACGATACGGGTCGTGCCGGACCGGCTGAGCAGGGCGTTGCCGTGCGCGGCGACGATCGGGTCGTTGTCGACGTAGGCCACGCGGACGTCGGGCGCCACCGTCTGGGCGATCTCGTGCACGTTCGGCGACGTGGGCAGGCCGGTGCCGATGTCCAGGATCTGCCGGATCCCGCTGCCCACCACGTACCGGACGGCACGCTCCAGGAAGGCTCGGTTCGCCCGGACGCCGATGCGTGCCTCGGGGGCCGCGGCGGCGAGCGCGTCGCCCGCCCGCTGGTCCACCTCGTAGTTGTCCTTGCCGCCCAGCAGATAGTCGTAGATCCGCGCGGGGTGCGGTCTGCTGGTGTCGATGGTGACGGCCTCGTAGCCGTTCTCTGTCACGCTGTGCTCCTCTCACCGGCCGGCCCGGCCTCGGTCCGCGCCGGCCGGGCCCAGCCTCCCATACGAACTTCCCAGACGGTCACGGGAGTTCCCGCAGGCCGCGGGGCGGACGGCGTGGCCGGCGAGCGGCCTGCGGCCGTCGGCCGACGGCGTCGGCGGGGGCCGCCCGCCGGCCTCACCCGGCCGGCTCCGTCGGGTGGCACGCGTACCGCCGGGGGCGGACAGTCGGAACAGGACCGGCGGTTGCGAGGACGTCCGTCGGCCGCCCCCAGGGACCGGCACGCCGTCTCGGCCGCCCAGGCGGCGGCGGGCCGCCCGGCAGGGGCGGGGAACGGTGAATCCATGCGCTCGGGCCGTTCCCCGCCCCGTCGGACGCCGGGCCGCCGCCCGCCCCCCGCGAGCAGCACACCCCACACCGGTTCGCGAAAAAAAGATGTGCGCCGGTGCGGGCGCCCGCGTTACCGTGACCGCATGTCTACGCCCCGAATCTCCTAGCGAAGGACCCGCTTCCACGCCAGAAGTGTGTCCTCTCGTTTCTTCGGAGCGTTACCCCATGATCACCGCTCGTGATGTCGAGCTGCGCGCCGGTGCCCGTCTCCTGCTGACCGGCGTCTCCTTCACCGTCTCGCCCGGCGACCGGATCGGCCTCGTCGGCCGCAACGGCGCCGGCAAGACCACATTGATGACCGCCCTCGCCGGAGGGGCCGGGCCCGCCGTCGGCGACATCGTCCGCACCGGACCGGTCGGCTTCCTCGCCCAGGACTCGCGCGCCGCCGACCCGGCCGTGACCGTCACCGACCGCATCCTGTCCGCCCGCGGCCTCGACACCGCCCTGCGCGCCCTGCGCGGGGCCGAGGCCGCGCTGGCCGCCGCCACCGACGCGCCGGAACTGGACCGGGCGATGCGCGCCTACACCCGCGCCGAGGCCGCCTTCCAGGCCGGCGGGGGCTACGCCGCCGAGGCCGAGGCGGCCCGGATCGCGGCCGGACTCGGCCTGCCCGAACGCGTGCTGCGCGAGCCGGTCGGCGCCCTGTCCGGCGGGCAGAAGCGCCGCGTGGAACTCGCCCGGATCCTGTTCGCCGGCACCGACCGCACCCTGCTGCTGGACGAGCCGACCAACCACCTCGACGCCGACTCGCTCACCTGGCTGCGCGCCTTCCTCCAGGCCCACCAGGGCGGCCTGGTGGTGATCAGCCACGACACGGCCCTGCTCGCCGACGTCGTCAACCGCGTCTTCCACCTGGACCCGGCCCGGGCGACGATCGACATCCACAACACGGGCTGGCGGACGTACCTCACCCGGCGCGAGGCGGACGAGCGGCGCCGCACCCGGGAACGGGCGAGCGCCGAGCGCAAGGCCGCCGCGCTGCACGCGCAGGCCGACCGGATGAAGGCGCGCTCCGCCACCGCGACCACGGCCCGGAGCATGGCCCGGCGCGCGGACCGGATGCTGGCCGGGCTGGAGCCGCGCCGGCGCGCCGAGAAGACCGCGCGGATCCGGCTGCCCGAACCCGCCCCCTGCGGGCGGACGCCGCTCGGTGCCATCAGCCTCGCCAAGTCCTACGGCGGCCACCGCGTCCTCGCCGGGGTGGACCTCGCCGTGGACCGGGGCAGCCGGCTGGTCGTGCTCGGCCTGAACGGCGCCGGCAAGACCACCCTGCTGCGGATCCTGGCCGGTGCCGAGCGCCCCGACGGCGGGCGGGTGGTGCACGGGCACGGGCTGCGGCTGGGCTACTTCGCCCAGGAGCACGACACGCTCGACCCCCGGCGCACGGTCCTGGAGAACCTGGCCCTGGCCGCACCGCACCTGCCCCTGGGCGAGGCCCGGCGGGTCCTGGGTGCCTTCCTGTTCACCGGGGACGACGCCGACAAGCCCGCCGGCGTGCTGTCGGGAGGGGAGAAGACCCGGCTGGCGCTGGCCGGCCTGGTCCACTCCGGGGCGAACGTGCTGCTGCTGGACGAGCCGACCAACAACCTCGACCCGGCCTCCCGTGACGAGGTGCTGGCCGCGGTCGGCTCGTATCCCGGCGCGATCGTGATGGTCACCCACGACGAGGGCGCCATCGACGCGCTGCGCCCCGACCGGGTCCTGCTGCTGCCGGACGCGGACGAGGACCTGTGGAACGAGGACTACCGCGACCTGGTCGCCCTCGCCTGACCCGGGACGCGCCAGGCGGGACCCGTTCGAAAAGGACCTGTTCGAAAAGGACCTGTTCGAAAGGATCTGTTCAAAAGGACCTGTTCAGAAGGATCTGTTCAAAGGGCCCGTGAAGGACCGGCCCCGACGACGGTCAGAAATGCGTGCCGCCGTCGACGCGGATCTCGGTCCCGGTGATGAACGCACCGTCCCGGGAGCCGAGCATCGCCACGACGGAGGCCACCGTCTCCGGCCCGGCGAACCCCTGGCCGAGCGCCGGGGAGAGCTTCGCGAACAGGGTCATGTCGGCGTCGGCGGGCAGCCCCGGCCCGCTGCTCGTCCCGCTGGCGCCGCTGCCGTCGGTCATCCCGCTGGAGATGGAACCGGGCTGGACGGCGGTGAAGCGGATGCCCCGGCCGGCGTACTCGGAGGCGAGCGCGTGCGTCATCGACTGGATGCCGCCCTTGCTCGCCGCGTACGCCGCCATGTAGGGGTGCGCGAAGGCGGCCGAGGTGGAGCTGAAGTTGACGACCGCCGCGTCCCGGCCCGCCAGCAGGGCCGGGATCGCCTCGCGGATCACGAGGAAGGTGCCGACCAGGTTCACCCGCAGGACGCGGGTGAACTCTTCGAGGCTCGTCTGGTGCGCGTGCGAGGAGCGCAGGATGCCCGCGGCGTTGACCAGTACGTCCAGCCCGCCGAGCGCGGCCGTCGCGGCGGCGACCCCGGCGCGTACGGAGGCCTCGTCGGCGACGTCGATGACGAGGGTGGTGAGCCGGTCCGCGTACCCGGCGGCCTTCTCCGCGGTGTCCCGCAGGCCCCGCTCGCTCACGTCCGCGGCCACCACGCTGCCGCCCTCGGCGAGGACGCGCAGCACGGTGGCCTGGCCGATGCCGGAGCCGCCCCCGGTGATCAGCACGCGGCGGCCTTCGTAGCGGTTCATGTGTTCTCCTGCCCGGCCCGCCGGGGGTGTGGCGGGCCCTGTGCGACGCCGGTTCTCTTGCGTCCGACGCCCCGATGGCCTTCACCTTACGCCTTGGTGGCACGTTTTGCCATTTCGGCATTGCGTGCCAACCAGGCTCGCTCGGCCGTACTCTTCTGGGATGAGCACCAAACCGCCCACCTCCCTCACCGAGCGCCGCAAGGCCGCGACCCAGCTGGACATCGCCCACGCGGCGGCGGAGCTGTTCGCCGCGCGGGGACCGCACGCGACCACCGCCGAGGAGATCGCCCGGCACGCCGGCGTCGCGCTGCGCACCTTCTACCGCTACTTCCGCTCCAAGCAGGACGCGGTCAGCCCGCTGCTCGCGGCCGGGGCCGACCGATGGCGGGCGCTGCTGGAGGCGGCCGAGCCCGGTACCGGTCTGCTCCGGGCGCTGGAGACGGCGGTGGAGCGGTCGCTGGCGGCACCCGACGAGGAGGCCGCCGCGGCGCTGGAGCGGACCCGGGGGCTGCTGCGGGCCGCCGCGGACGATCCCGCGCTGCGCGCGGTGTGGTACCGGGTGAACCAGGAGTCGGAGGAACGGCTTGTCCCGGTCGTCGCCCGGCTCGCGGATGAACGCCCGGAGGCCTTGCGGGTACGCCTGGTGGCGGCGGCTGCCACGGACGCGATCCGCATCGCGCTGGAGACCTGGGCCGCCACGGAGGCGGGCGTCACGGGCGAGGGCTCACCGGCCGCGCTCGCACTCCGGTGCCTGCGTCAACTCCTGGGCGGCATGGAGGAGTCGCCGCAGGGCGGCGCCCGGTAGGACGGCCCGCGGCCGACCGGCCCGCGGCCCGCTCCGGGGCCGTTGTCAGTGGGTGCCCCTACGGTGAACAGCAGTCGGGGACCCGCCGAAACGGCCGCGGGTCCGTCTTGGGGAGGGGTCTGCCATGACCACGGGGTCCGCGGTGTCGACGACGTATCTGGAGCTGTCGCAGGAGGGCGGCGGCGCCCATAAGTTCTACGAGGTGACCGTCGACGGCCGGGTGGTGACGGTGCGCTACGGCAGGATCGGCGCCGCCGGGCAGACGCAGACGACGACGTTCCCGACCGAGGAGAAGGCGCGGGCCGCCGCCGCGAGGAAGGCGGGCGAGAAGGTCCGCAAGGGATACGCGCCGGCCGTCCGCGGACAGCGCGCCCCGCGCTCGGTGACCCGCCGTCAGGTCAGCTCCGCACCCTCCACGGCGCGGGCCGTGGCACCGGTGCTGTGGCGGTTCCGCACCGGCTCGGCCGCGTTCGGCATCCACGTGGACGACGAGCGCTGCTGGGTGGGCAACCAGGCCGGCGACGTCTACACCCTGGACCACGAGGGCGCCGTGCTGGCCCGCTTCAGCCTGCCGGACGGCGTGAAGTGCCTGGTCGCCGACGACTTCTGGATCTACGCCGGATGCGACGACGGCACGGTGTACGACCTGTCCTCCAAACTTCCCTTCGCCGCCTACGACATCGCCGCCGACGTCGACATCTTCTGGCTGGACATCCACGAGGGCGTCCTGGACGTCTCGGACCGCGACGGCAGGCTCACCGTCATCGACCACGAGGACGAACACCAGTGGTCGCGCCGCAGCCAGGGCGAGCACGCCTGGATGGTCCGCGCCGACGACCGGGCCGTCTACCACGGCCACCACCGGGGTGTCACCGCGTACGCGCCGGACGGCGGCGGCGAGTTGTGGCACACCCCCACCAAGGGCGGCGTGCTGTTCGGCTGGCAGGAGCGGGAGGCGGTCTACGCGGGCACCGCGCACCGCGTGGTCCAGCGGCTGTCGAAGGCCACCGGCGCGATCGAGGCGACGTACGCCTGTGACAGCGCGGTGTACTCGTGCGCCACCTCACCCGGCGGCCGGTTCGTGTTCGCCGGCGACGCGGCCTCCTCCGTCTACTGCTTCGACCAGGACGGCCGGCGGCTGTGGAAGCTGGGCACGGGCGGCGGTTCGGCGCTGTCGATGCAGTACCGGGACGAGCGGCTGTACCTGGTCACCACCGACGGCTCCCTGGTCTGCGTCGACGCGAGCGAGGCGGCGATCTCCGCGGCCCAGCAGGGCACGGTCCCGGTGGCGCGGGACGTCAAGCTCGCCGCCGCCACGCCGACGTACGCCCCGGCCACGGCCGTGACGGCGGTGTCCACGGTCGACCGGGCACCCGCCGGAGCGGTCGTGGTCGAATGCGTCCAGGAGGCCGGCCGGGTCCGGGTGCACGTCGTCTCCGAAGGCTACGAACCCTCCTGGAACGTGCAGTTCCCGCGCGCGATACGCGAACCCGGCGCCCGTTACGTCGTGGACGCCCTGCACCCGGCGTCGGGCGGCTTCTACCGGGTCCGCGGCGACATCCACCGCCTCCTGTGACCCGGCCCCAGGCCGCCGAAGCCGTAGAGGCGTCAGGGCACGGCACTCAGCGGCCGGCACGGCACGGCCCGTTCTTCCGCCCCGCCCGTCCGGCTCCACCCGGTACGGCCGGGCGTCCCGCCTCCGGGACACCGCCTCGGTCAGACGCCCGTCCGTGAACAGGGCGGCCGCGCCGTCCTCCAACACCCGGCCGGCGGGCAGCGCCCCGCCCGCCACGGCCCGGCGGTAGGAGGGCCGACGGCCCGGTTCGCTGTCGTAGTGGGGGCACACCGAACCCGGCACCACTGACGCAAGCCGATACCCCAAGGAGCGGTGGCCGGACGGCCTCGGTCAGGGGAGCACGGTCGCCTCCCGCTCCAGCACCTCCCGCACGGCGGGCAGCGCCTCGGCGCGGTCCCGGGGGACCAGGCCGATGCGGGTGCGGCGGTCCAGGAGGTCGGAGTCGTTGAGGGCACCCTCGTGGCGGACCGCCCAGAGGAGTTCGGCGCGGGTGACGGGGTGGCCGGGCAGCACGGGCTCGGCCAGGGCGGGGTCCTCGGCGGTGAGGGCGTGGACGGCCAGGGCCTCGGTGCCGTAGCGGTGGATGAGGCGGCGGGGTGCGGGCAGCGCGCGCAGCCGTTCGGGGGCGGCGGCGCCGACCAGCGGGAGGGCGGCGGTGGGGGAGGGGGCCGCACGCAGGCCCCTCGCCTCGGCGGCGGCGTCCACGGCGTCCTGTGCCATCCGCCGGTAGGTGGTCAGCTTGCCGCCGACCACGGTGGTGACACCGTCGGGCGAGGTGAGCACCGCGTGCCGGCGCGAGATGTCCGAGGTGCGGGCCGGGTCGCCGGCCCCGGCGCCGGGTGAGGTGTCCAGCAGCGGGCGCAGCCCGGCGAAGGCGCCGACCACCTCCTCCCGGGCCACCGGGGCGTCCAGGACGGAGCCGACCACGTCCAGCAGGAAGCCGATGTCGGTCTCGGGCACCTCGGGCACGTCCGGGATCCCGTCGTCCACCGGCTCGTCGGTGAGGCCGACGTAGACCCGGCCGTCCCCCTGCGGCAGCACCAGCACGAAGCGGTTGGTCTCCCCGGGGATCGGGATGTGCAGGCCGGCCGGCAGGGCGCCGAGCCGCTCGGAGCGCAGGACGAGGTGGGTGCCGCGCGACGGGCGGATCCGGATGCCCTCGGCGAGGGCGCCCGCCCACACCCCGGCCGCGTTGATCACGGCCCGCGCCCTGATCTCGCCCTCCTCGCCGGTGAGTTCGTCCCGGATCCGGGCGCCCGACCCGGTCAGCTCCAGCGCCCGCACCCGGGTCAGCACCCGGGCGCCGTGCGCGGCGGCCGTCCTGGCCAGGGCGGTCACCAGACGGGCGTCGTCGGTCACCCGGCCGTCCCAGGACAGCAGCCCGCCGCGCAGCCCGGCCGCGCGGACCGCGGGCGCCAGGTGCCGGGCCTCGGTCGCCGGCAGCCGCCGCGGCGCGGGCAGCACCCGCCGCGGCGTACGGGCGGCCACCCGCAGCATGTCCCCGGCCCGGAAACCGGCCCACGCCAGCGCGGCCTGCGCCCGGGACACCAGCGGGGTCAGCGGCAGCACGAACGGCTGGGCGGCCACCAGGTGGGGCGCCGTACGGGTCATCAGCACCCCGCGCTCCACCGCGCTCTCGTGGGCGACGTCGAACTGCGCCGAGGCCAGATAGCGCAGCCCGCCGTGGATCAGCTTCGAGCTCCAGCGGGAGGTGCCGAAGGCCAGGTCGTGGGCGTCCACCGCGACGACGTCCAGCCCGCGGGCCGCCGCGTCCAGCGCCGCCCCGGCGCCCGTCGCGCCGAGCCCGACCACCAGTACGTCGGCCACCCGGCCGTCGGCGGACTCGGCCAGTTCCCGGCCGCGCCGGTGTGCGCTCAGGGACGAGCCGGGCGCGGCCTCGGTGTGGCTCATGGCGTCAGGGTCCTCTCCAGAAGGGCGCGCAGCTCGCCGAGGAAGGCCGCGGAGTCCAGCTCCGGATCGTCCTCGTCGGTCATCGTGCGCAGGGACAGGGTGAAGGACTGCACGGTCAACAGCAGGGCGCGCGCCTGCCGTTCGGTGTGGCCGGGCCGTACGGAGCCGTCCGTGTGGCCCTCGCGCAGCGCGTCGCCCAGCAGCGCCAGCAGCGCCTCCTGGCTCGCGCCCCGCCGGTCGAGGACGTACGGCAGCAGCAGTTCCGGATCGACGTCGACGATCTTGCGGAAGAGGGGATGCGCCCGGAACGCCTCGACCCCGGCCACCAGCCCGTCCACGATCCGGGTGCGGGTGGCGACGCCGGGCGCGGGCTCCGGGATCGCCCGGGTGGCCACGTCGATCCACTCCCGGGTCATCAGATCGCCCACCAGTGTCCGCAGGTCCGGCCAGCGCCGGTAGAGCGTCATCCGGGAGACGCCGGCGCGGCGGGCGACGTCGGCGAGCGTGGTGCGCCGTACCCCGACGGCCAGCACGCAGTCGCGTGCCGCGTCGAGCACGGGATCCCCGTCCGAACCGTTGTGACGAATAGGCGTCATGTGTCACAGTGTAACGCCCCAGGGTCGGGACGGAAGCGGACCGCGCCTGCCTGCGGCGCCCGAGCCACGGCAGCCGACCCCGCCGAGTCCCCCGACCACCGTCACACCGAGCCGCACGAAGACCGGCCCGCCAACCCTGTGAGGACGACCGTTCGATGGACATGCTGTGGAACGGCTGGGGCGACCCGGCCAAGGCGGCACCGCTGCCCGACACGGTGACCGGGCTGCTGCGCGACCTGCTCGGAGTCACACCGCGCGGCACGCCCGCCCCCGCCCTGGCGGACCTCCGGCCGCCCGCCGTCACGGCCCGGCCCGCCGCCCTGAAGGCCCTCGCCGAGGCCGTCGGCGGCGAGGAGCACGTCCGCACCGACGCCGAGAGCCGTATCCGGCACACCCGCGGCAAGTCCACCCCCGACCTGCTGCGGATCCGCGCCGGGGACCTCACCGACATCCCCCAGGCCGTCGTCCTGCCCGCCGGCCACGACGAGGTCCTCGCCGTGCTGCGGGCCTGCGCCGCGCACGGCCTGGCCGTCGTCCCCTTCGGCGGCGGCACCTCCGTGGTGGGCGGACTCGCCCCGCGATCCGCCCTGTTCGTCGCCCTGGACCTGCGCCGCATGAGCGGCCTGCTCGACCTCGACCCCGTCTCGCGCACCGCCGTCCTCCAGCCCGGCCTGCGCGCCCCCGAGGCCGAACAGCGGCTCAACGGACACGGCTACACCCTCGGCCACTTCCCGCAGTCCTTCGAGTGGGCCACCATCGGCGGCTTCGCCGCGGCCCGCTCCAGCGGTCAGGCGTCCGCCGGCTACGGCCGCTTCGACGAGATGGTGCTCGCCCTCACCCTCGCCACCCCCGAGGGCACCCTCGACACCGGCCGCGCCCCGCGCTCCGCCGCCGGACCCGACCTGCGCCAGCTGATCCTCGGCTCGGAGGGCGCCTTCGGCGTCATCACCTCCGTCACCGTACGGATCCGCCCGCTGCCCGAGGCCCGGGTGTACGAGGGCTGGCGCTTCGGCTCCTTCCAGGAGGGGACCGCCGCGCTGCGCCGGCTCGCCCAGGACGGGCCCCGGCCCACCGTGCTGCGCCTGTCCGACGAGACCGAGACGCTCATCGGACTCGCCCGGCCCGACGCGATCGGCGCCGGCCCGGAGCAGAGCGGCGCCGGATGCCTGGCGATCACCGGCTACGAGGGCACGGCGGAGGACACCGCGCACCGCCGCGCCCGGGCCGCGGACGTCCTGACGGACGGCGGCGGCACCCTCATCGGCGCCGAACCCGGCGAACACTGGGCCCACGGCCGCTACTTCGCGCCCTATCTGCGCGACGCCCTGCTCGACGCCGGAGCCTTCGCCGAGACCCTGGAGACCGCCGCGTTCTGGTCCCGGATCCCCGAGCTGTACACCGCCGTACGCACCGCCCTGACCGACACCCTCACCCAGGCGGGCACCCCGCCTTTGGTGATGTGCCACATCTCCCACGTCTACGAGAACGGCGCCTCGCTGTACTTCACCGTCGTCAGCGCCCAGGGCGAGGACCCGGTGGCCCACTGGACGCCCGCCAAGCACGCCGCCAACGAGGCCGTACTCGCCGCCGGCGGCACCATCTCCCACCACCACGGGGTGGGCACGGACCACCGCGACTGGTACGTCCGCGAGGCGGGACCGCTCGGCGTCTCGGCGCTGCGCGCCGTCAAGCGCCGCCTGGACCCCGACGGCCTGCTCAACCCCGGCGTCCTGCTGCCCACCGACTGACCCGCCCGATCCGACCGCCTGCCTCGGAGGCCCACCGATGCGCCAGTTCACCGCCGTCGTCAACCCCACCGCGGGCGGCTCCACCGGGGCGGCGACCCTGCTCCGGCTGGCCCGGCTGCTCCGCGAGGCCGGGGCCGGACTGGAGACGGAGTACAGCCACAGCCTCGCCCACGCCCAGGACCTCGCCCGTACGGCCGGTGAGCGCGGCCGGATCGTGCTGGCCGTGGGCGGCGACGGCATCGCCGGCGGCATCGGCGGCGCGCTCAGCGGCACCGGCACCGTCCTGGGCCTCGTACCCGCCGGACGCGGCAACGACTTCGCCCGCGCGCTGCGTCTGCCGGCCGAGCCCGAGGCACTGGCGGAGATCCTGCTGCACGCCGAGCCCCGGCCCGTCGACACCATCGAGGTGGAGTCGGCCGTCCACCCGCGCACGGTGGTGCTGGGCAGCGTGTACGCCGGTGTCGACGCGGAGGCCAACCGGCACGCCAACAACGCCCGGCTGCTGCGCGGCGCCGCCTCCTACTACGCGGGCGGACTGCGCGCCGTCACCTCCTGGCGGCCCGTTGACTATCGCGTCACCGTCGACGGAGCGGAGCACACCCACCGCGGCTACACCGTCGTGGCGGCCAACTCCCCTTATTACGGCTCGGGCCGGCTCATCGCCCCGGACGCGCGGGTGGACGACGGGCTGCTCGACATCGTGCTGATCCGCGAGGCCCCGCGCCGGCTGTTCTTCGCCCTGATGAACGAGTTGCGGACCGGCGCCCACGTCCTCCGCCCCGAGGTACGGGTCCTGCGCGGCCGGGAACTGCGCATCGAGGCCGCACGGCCCGTCCCGTACGGCGCCGACGGCGAGGTGGAGGCCACCTTGCCGGTCACCCTGCGGGTCCGCCCCGCCGACCTGCCCGTCCTGTACCGACCCCACCCGCCAACTCGCCGCGGATCCCGGCACTTTACGGGGCATCACCCGCCCGTACCCGGGTAGGCGGAAGGTGCCTGGGGAGGGGTGGTGGGCCGGATGACAGCGGAGCGGGCCGAGGGCGTGGTGCGGGCGGTCGTCGTGTACGACGGGCGACTGCTGCTGGTCCCGGAGAAAGACGGCTGGGGTCTGCCCTCGGGCACCCCGCAGCCGGCCGAGACCCCCCAGGCCACCGCCGCGCGGGTCGTCTACGAGATCACCGGCTACCTGGTCGACGGCACCGAGCCGCTGGAACAACGGGACGCCGGCGGCGGTACGGCCATCCTGTGCCGGCTGCTGACCGGGTCGCCGTCCGACGGCGGCCGCCTCGGCCCGGACCACCTGCGCTGGGCATCGGCGGAGGAGGCCGCCGACACGCCCCTGCCGGCCCCCGTACGCCACTACCTCCAGGGCCACACACCCTCCATCTGAACCGCCGGTTCACCCCATCCCCGGCCCGCCCGGCGACCGGGGCCGCCCCGAGGCTCGGCTTGCGGTGCCGACCGCCGGGGGTTTCAGTGATGTAGGGACCCCTCGTGGGTCCCTCGCGTTGCCGACAGCGCGGATCCCCTCGCGGAGGCCGCTCGCGGATGCGCCCCGCGGACGGGCCGGCCCCCATGCGCGCCAGGAGCTGTCATGTCGATGTCGTTCGGTGCACCGTTCGGTTCGTCGGACCCCTTCAGCGAGCTGCTGAACCGGTTCTTCGGAATGTCGCCGACGTCATCGCCCCCGGCGGTGCAACGCGTGCCCATCGGACGGCTGCTGACCGAATCGTCGCAGGAACTGCTCAACCAGGCCGCGCAGCGGGCCGCCGACGACGGCACCTCCGACCTGGACACCGAACACCTGCTGTGGGCGGCCACCCGGGTCGAGCCCTCGCGCCGGCTGCTGGCCCAGGCGGGCCTGGAGCCCGACGCGCTCGCCGCCGAGCTGGCCAAGGTGCTGCCCCGCGAGTCCGGCACCCCCTCCGCACAGCCGGGCCTGACCCCCGCGGCCAAGCGCACGCTGCGCGCCGCCTACGCCCGGTCACAGTCCGCCGGTGTCTCCTACATCGGCCCCGAGCACATCCTCGGCGCCCTGATCGGCGACAGCGACACCGGTGCGGCCCGGCTGCTGCGGGCCGAGGGCCTGGACGCGGGACGCCTGGCCGGCCTCACCGAACAGACGGCGCCGCGCCCCGAGGTAGCCTCCCCCGAGCGCGGCCGGCCGGCCACCACCCTGGACGAGTTCGGCCGCGACCTGACCGAAGAGGCCAAGGCCGGCAAGCTGGACCCGGTCGTCGGGCGGGCCGGGGAGATCGAGCAGACGGTGGAGATCCTCTCCCGGCGCTCCAAGAACAACCCCGTGCTGATCGGCGAACCGGGCGTCGGCAAGACCGCGATCGTGGAGGGACTCGCCCAGCGCATCGTCGCCGGCGAGGTCCCCGACACGCTGAAGGACAAGCGGGTCGTCGTCCTGGACCTGTCGGGCATGGTCGCCGGCGCCCAGTACCGGGGGCAGTTCGAGGAGCGGCTGAAGAAGGTCATCGAGGACGTCCAGGCGGCCGGCGGCGACATCATCCTGTTCATCGACGAACTGCACACGGTCGTCGGCGCCGGCGCCACCGGAGAGGGCGCCATGGACGCCGGCAACATGCTCAAGCCCGCCCTCGCCCGCGGCGAACTGCACGTCGTGGGCGCCACGACCATCGACGAGTACCGCAGGTACATCGAGAAGGACGCCGCCCTGGAACGCCGCTTCCAGCCGGTGCTGGTCCCCGAACCCACCGTCGAGGAGACGGTGCAGATCCTCGAAGGGCTGCGCGACGCCTACGAGGCCCACCACCAAGTCCGCTTCGAGGACGGCGCGTTGACCGCCGCCGCCGAACTCTCCGACCGGTACGTCGGCGATCGCTTCCTGCCCGACAAGGCCATCGACGTGATGGACCAGGCCGGCGCCCGGGTGCGGCTGCGCGGCACCGGGCGCTCCACCGAGATCGTCAGCCGCGAGGACCACATCGCCAAGCTGCGCCGGGAACTCGACCAGGCCGTGTCCGCCGAGGACTTCGAGAAGGCGTCGGAGGTCAAGCGGCAGATCGCCGAGGTGGAGGGCGAACTCGCCGGCATCGAGGAGCGCCGCGAGGGCGTCGTCTCCGTCACGGCCTCCGACATCGCCGACATCGTCTCCCGCCGCACCGGCATCCCCGTCTCCCAGCTCACCGCGAGCGAGAAGGAGAAACTGCTGCGGCTCGAAGAGGAGATGCACGAGAGGATCGTCGGCCAGGACGAGGCGGTCACCGCCGTCTCCCAGGCCGTACGCCGCAACCGCGCCGGCATGGGCGACCCGAACCGCCCCGTGGGGTCGTTCCTCTTCCTCGGCCCGACCGGTGTCGGCAAGACCGAACTCGCCAAGACCCTCGCCGCCCTGCTGTTCGGGAACGAGGACCGCATGATCCGCTTCGACATGAGCGAGTTCCAGGAGAAGCACACCGTCGCCCGGCTGGTCGGCGCGCCTCCCGGATACGTCGGCTACGAGGAGGCGGGCCAGCTCACGGAGAAGGTCCGCCGCCGGCCCTACAGCGTGGTGCTCTTCGACGAGGTGGAGAAGGCCCACCCCGATATCTTCAACACCCTGCTGCAGATCCTGGACGACGGGCGGCTGACCGATGCCCAGGGCCGCACCGTCGACTTCCGGCACTGCGTCGTCATCATGACCTCCAACATCGGCGCGCACCGCATCCTCCAGCACAAGGGCGATGTGTCCGACCTCAAGGGCGAGTTGATGGACGATCTGCGCTCCCGGTTCCTGCCGGAGTTCCTCAACCGGATCGACGACATCATCGTCTTCCACGGCCTGACCGGGGACGACCTGGGCCGGATCGTGGACCATCTGCTCGACCGGAGCAAGCACAAGGTGCGCGCCCAGGGCCTGGACCTGGAGGTCACCGGGAGCGCCAAGAAGCTGCTCATCGCCCACGGCCACCAGCCGGAGTTCGGGGCCCGCCCGCTGCGTCGCACGATCCAGGCGGAGCTGGACAACCGCATCGCCACCCTGCTGCTCGGCGGCGAGGCCGAGCCCGGGGACACCATCGTGGCAGACGTGCGGGACGACTCGCTGCACTGCTCGGTGCGCCGCGGCGCCGGCAAGGCATCCGCCGGCGCCGCGCCCGCGCCGGCCGGATGAGAGTCCCGAGGACGCGTCAGGGGGCCGGGGGCTCGCCGATCGAGACCAGGACCGCTCGCGTCGGCCCGTCGGGGGTGTGGTAGCGCACGGTGTCCCCGGGCCGGCGGCCGAGCAGGGCCCGGCCGAGCGGGCTGTCGGCGGTGACCAGCGTCTGGTCCAGCGCCTCGGCCACCTCGCCGATCCGCAGCGTCTCCGTCTCGCCGTCCGGGAAGCGGACGGTCACGGTGCTGCCCACGCCCACCACGTCGGTCGGGGCCGGACCGGCCGTCGCCGCCTCGCGCAGCCGCTCGGTGATGTCCTCGATCCGGCGGTCCAGACGCCCCAGTTGGTCGGCGCGCCGCAACTGGTCGGCCTGGTCGGCCTGGTCGCCGGCCGACGCGGAGGACTCCCGGAGCGTTCCGGCGACCACCCGGCGTTCGTCCCGCAGGTCGGCCAGCTCCTGCTCCAGCGCACGGCGGGCCTGTGCGCTGATCGGCTCCGGATCACCGGTCATGGCGTCTGCTCCTCTGCGGGACGGGTAACCGGAAGGAAGAGTCCGGCGTTGCGCATCATAAGCGGATCAATCGCATTCGGAGTGTGCAAAGGGGCGTACCGGGATAATGTGCTTGTGTTCCGGTCTCCGGGCTGATGCCGGCCCCCGGAAGGCGCGGAGGGAGGTGCCCATGTCCTCGAAGCGACGCAGGAAGAAGAAGTCGCGCCGCAACCACGCGGCCAACCACGGGCGGCGCCCGCAGTCCTGACACCCGCGGCGGCCCCTCAGTCCTCCAGGGCGTCCCGGACGCTCGGGTAGCAGGCGATCAGCGGGGTGAGGCCGACGATCTCCAGGGTGCGCAGGACGGACCCGCGGACGCCCGCGAGCCGTAGCCAGCCCGTCGGCTGATGGGCCTGGTGCCCGGCGATCAGGACGTTGATCCCGCTGGAGTCCATGAAAGGCACCCCGCTGAGATCCGCGACCGTGCGGGCCCCCCGGGCGGGGTCCGCCGGGGTGATGGCGTCGTGCAGCGCCCCCGAGGTGTGGTGGTCGATCTCGCCGGTCACCGTGACGACGGTGACCCCGTCGACGGTGGACCGGAAGACGGACAGCCGCTCCGGTCCCGCCTGCTCGTTCATCTCCGCCGTGTCCGCCACGCGTTTCCTCGTCTCCGCTAGCCGCTCAAGGGGCCTGGTCCCGTGCCTCGCGTGCCGGGTCCGGCCCGGCGCGTTCCCTGCCGGGCCCCGCCCCGCGCATTCCTCAGCGGGCGGCTGCCCCGGATCGCGCGGAAGATGCCCGCCCATCGTGCCGGGCTCCGGTGCACGGCCGCGGACGGGCTGCGAGTCCGCCCCTTCCCGCACGTCCCCGCGTCCCTCGTCAGGGCATCTCGACAGTTCGGTACCGCATGTCGGAAAATGCCTACCGAACTACGGAATTGTGGGGGCGTCGGTGAGGGGGCGGAACGTGCGGTGGTCGGACGGTGTCCGGTGGGGGCGTCGGGGACGGCGCGACGGCTTCGGACGGGCGCTGCTGCGCGGCCCCGCCCAGGTGATGTTCCTGGCCGACGCGCGGACCGGCGCCGTCTTCTGCCTCGCCCTGGCCACGGCCGACTGGCGCTACAGCGGCTACGCCCTCGGCGGCGCCGCCCTGGGAACCGGCACGGCACGGCTGCTGCACGTCGCCCGGGACCGGGTCGGGCAGGGGCTGGAGGGCTTCAACTCCTGCCTCGTCGCCCTGTGGTGCGCGGTGTTCCTGGGCGCGGGCCGGCTGTCCACGGCGCTGCTCGCCGCCGCGGGCTGCGTGGTGACCCCGGTCGCCACCGCCGCCGTGGCCCGGCTGCTGCGCGTATGGCGGCTGCCGCCGCTGACCCTGCCGTACTGCCTGCTGGCGAGCGCGGTCACCATCGCCGCGCCCGCCTTCCGGCGCGTGCGGCCGCACGACACCGGCCGTGCCGCGCTCCCCGGCCCGGCCACCGGTCCGACCACGCCGCACCCGGACGAGCTGTGGCGGGCCTTCTTCCGCAACATCTCCCAGGTCTTCTTCCTTCACCAGTGGTACGCCGGAGCGCTGCTGCTCGTGGGGCTGTTCCTGGCCGGCCGGACGGTGGCGCTGCTGGCCTGCGCCGGCAGCGTCACGGGCACCCTGACCGCGTGGGCGCTCGGCGCACCGGCGGCCGGCATCGCCGACGGCACATCGGGCTGCAACGCGGTGCTCGTCGCCGTGGCCCTGGGCGGGGTGTTCCTCGCGGCGGCCCCGGCCACCCTGCTGTACGCGCTGCTCGGCGCCGCGACGGCGACCGCCGTGACCCCGGCCGTCGCCCACCTGCTCGCCCCCTCCGGCGGCCGGGCGTTCACCTGGCCGTTCGTCCTGACGACGCTCTGCTTCCTGGCCGCCGCCCGCTCCTTCCCCCGGCTGACCGGCCGGCCCCCCGCCCCGGACGAGGCCCGCCCGCCGCTGCCCGGGGCGACGGCGCGGGCAGCGTAGGTTCCGGGGAGTCTACGGGTCACGGGCCGCGCCTCCCGTGCCGCCGCTCCGGTGGCCAGGCCGCCGCCCGGACCGTCGCCCGCGCGCTCGGGCTGCCGTCGGCCCGCCTGAGGCAGGGCACCGCGCCCGGTCCGACCCTGGTCGTCGGCGGCGACTGGCCCCGCGGGAACAGCTACCCGGGCACGGCGGCCTCCCCGGCGCCCGCCGCCCGCAAGGCCACCGTGGGCGGCGCCCACGCCGCCACCGCCGACCAGGGCAGGACCTGCGCCAAGGTGAGCCCCTACAAGACGGTCGGCCTGCACGGCGTCCCCATGACCCCGGCCCAGGCCTACGCCGCGGCCCGCGGCAGGCCCGACTCCGACGACTGACCCGCTCAGCCGACCGTCCGGCCGCCGGGCCGGACCCTGCGCCAGCGGGCCTCGCACCAGCAGAACAGGCCGAACGCGGCCAGACCGAGCGCGACCAGCGCGAGCAGCCACGGTCCGGCCGGCAGGTCCCGGAACCCGCGCAGGGTGTCGTCCAGGCCCTTCGCCTGGCCCGGCTGGTGCCGCACGGCTGCCACCACGGCGAACACCCCGGCCGCCGCGAACACCACGCCACGGGCCGTACCGCCGATCACCCCGAGGGCCACGGTGATCGGCCGGGCCCGCGCGGGCAGCGCCTCGGTCCGCAGGTCCTCCAGGAACTTCCGGCGCACGGCCCGTACCGAGATCCACAGCCCGGCGACCACCACGCCGGCTCCGGCGAGACCGACCAGCCACTGCCCGCCGGGCCACTCCAGCACCCGGGCGGTCACATCGTCGGTCTGCCGGTCGGACGAGCCGCTGCCGCTGCCCCGGTCCCCGGCCGCGTAGGCGAGCACCGAATAGGAGAAGAAACCGTAGAACAGGCAACGGATCAGGGCCATCGCCCGCCGGGAGAGCTTGGACCCGTCGGGGCCCGCCGCGCCGAACACCGCCTCCGACAGCCGCCATACGGCCATCCCGGCCAGTGCGATGCCCACGATCCACAGCAGTGCCACCCCGAACGGCCGTCCGGCCAGCTCGCCGAGCGCGCCGCCCCGGTCGGCCTGCCGCTCGCCACCCCCACCCCCCAGGGCGATCCGCAGCGCGATCACCGCCACCAGTACGTAGATCAGGCCACGGGCCGCGAAACCGGCCCGGGCCGCCACGGCCATGGGTCTGCTGTCCGCGGCCCGGGCCGAAGAGCGTAGTACGTCCATACACCGCCGGTGCCCCCGCCTCCCGGCCCGACACCTGCCCGCGAAAGGCCGCTCAGCGCGGTGCGGCCCCGGCACGGCCGCTGGGCCGCCGGCGCGGCGGGTGTCCGCCGAGCAGCACCACAGCGGCGCCCGCGGTCAGCAGCCCCCCGGCCAGGAAGACACCCCGCGGGCCGGCGTGCGGCAGGATCAGCGCCCCCAGCGCGGCGCCCGCCGCGATCCCGGCGTGGTAACAGGCGGAGTTCGCCGCGAGCGCGAGGTCCGTACGGCCCGGGGCGCACTGCAGCATCGCGTGCTGGGCGGCCATGAACACCGGGCCGAGCGCGCCGCCCGTCAGCACCAGGAACACCACCGCCGCCGCGGGCCGGTCACCGGCCGCGTACAGGCCGAGCATGCCCACGGTCTGTACGGTCACGGCGGTGGTCAGCGACGAATGCGGGAAGCGGTCCAGCGCCACGGCGGTGAGGCTCACCCCGGCCAGGCACGCTGCACCGAAGACCGAGAGCAGCACGTCGACCGTGCCCGGGGCGAAACCGCTCACCCGGCCCAGGAACGCCACGATGTACGTGTACCCCGCGAACGCGCCGGTGGCGGAGAGGAACCCCGCCGCGAGCACGGTCCCGAACCGGCGGGCGTCCGGGCCGGCCGCGTAGGCGGCGGGCTCCTCCTCCGGGCGCGAGGTCGGCAGCAGTGCGGCGATCGTCACCAGGGAGACCAGCCCCAGTACGGCCGGCAGCGCGAACGGCAGCCGCCAGCCGCCGTGCCGGCCCAGCCAGGTCGCGGCCGGAACGCCGAGCACCAGGGCGAGCGAGCCGGCCACGGACAGCGCCCCGACCACCCGCCCGCGCACCTCGGGCGCGAACAGGCCCACCGCGACCGGCCCCATCACGGCCCAGAACAGCGCCTGCGCGAGGGCGGCCGTCATCCGTGCCGCGAGCAGGACGCCGTAGGAGGCGGCCAGCGCCGACACCACGCTGGACACGACCAGCGCGGCCAGCAGCCCGGCGAGCACATGGCGCCGGGGCACCGCCCGCAGGAGGCGGGCGAGCGGTACCGAGGCCACGGCCACCGTCAGGCCGTACCCCGTGACCAGGAGACCGGCCGCCGGCACGGACACCCGCAGGCCCGCGGCGACGGGCTCCAACAGGCCGACCGGCAGGCTCTCCACGGTGTTGAGGGTGAAGGCGGCCAGCATCAGGGCCGCGAGCACGGCCGCCCTGTGCCAGGGCGCCGGCCGCGCCGTGACCCCGCGCGCCTCCTGCGCCCCGGCCCGTCGCGCCTGTCGCACGGCACCGTTCATGGCAGTACTCCACCCGGCCCGCCCGACCCGCCGCAACCGAATTCGCCCGCCGCCGGGCCCGCCCTCAACGGCCGCCGTCCACCGTGGCGTTGACTCACCGTGCGGTACAGTACGTACTGTTTGGTTTGATTTCCGGCCGGGGGAGGACGTGTGGCTCAGCAGGACCGGGCTGTCCGGACCCGGCGCGCCGTGCTGCGGGCAGCGGCGGCGGTATTCGCCGAGCGCGGCTACGCGGCGGCCACCATCTCCGAGATCCTCAAGCGGGCCGGTGTCACCAAGGGCGCCCTGTACTTCCACTTCGACTCCAAGGCGGCCCTCGCCCAAGGGGTGTTACAGGAGCAGCTGACACCCCAGTACCACCTGCCCCGCGAGTTGAAGTTACAGGAGTGGGTGGACGCGGGCATGACCCTGGCCAGGCGGCTGCCCAGGGAGCCCTTCCTGCTCGCCGGTGTCCGCATCTCCGCCGACCGGCCCGGCCGTGACGTGCTCGGCAGCGCCTGGCCTGCCTGGGCGCGGCTGACCTCGCGCGTGCTCACCGAGGCCAAGAAACGAGGCGAGGTGCTGCCGCACGTGGTGCCCGAGGAGACCGCCCAGGTGTTCCTCGGCGCCTGGGTGGGCGCGCAGTTCGTCTCGCAGACCCTGGCCGGCTGGGCGGACCTGGACGACCGCACGGCCGCGCTGTACAGCCACCTCCTCGCCGCGATCGCGGCCCCGCCCGTCCTCACCCGGATCGACACCGCGCCGGACCGCGGCGCCCGGGTGATCGCCGAGGCCCGGCGGCGGTCCGGGGACCTGGCGGGCATCGCCTGCTGACCCGGCCGGCCGCCTCGCCCGGTAAACCGCGCAGCTGGTTTGTTCCCGGCGAGGCCGGATCGCGCGCGCGTCATACGAGGTAGGCGAGGCATCCCCCAGGCCGGATCGCGCGTCAGACGAAGCCGGCCAGGAATCCCTTCAGCAGGGCGTGCAGGAGCTCCGGCCGTTCCATGTGCAGGTCGTGCCCGGTACCGGGGACACTCACCGCCACGGCCGGCGGTCGCAGCGCGAGCATCGCGTCGATGTCCGGCCGCGGGACCAGGCTGGACCGGGCGAAGACGGCGAGGGTGGGACAGCGGACCCGCCGCCACGCGGGCAGGGAGGAACACCGGGCGGTCTCCGCCAGCGCGGCGACCATCACGTCCCGGTCGAACCGGGGGCGCCAGCCGTCCTCGTGACGCTCCAGGCCGGCCGCCCAGCCCTCGCCCACCGGGCCGCCGCCGAAGAAGGAGACCGCCGCCGCCCGGGAGGGGAACGGCACCGGCCACGAGTCCAGCCACGCGCCGATGTCCCGGGGCGCGCGGGGATCGGGGTCGCGGGGCGCGGCCTCGACCAGGACGAGCGCGCGGACCAGCGCGGGGTGGGCGGCGGCGGTCAGCAGCGCCGTGTGACCGCCCAGCGACTGCCCCACCAGCACGGGCCGGTCCAGCCCCAGCTGCCCGGCGACCGCCACCACGTCCGCCACGAAGGCCGCGCGCGAGACATCGCCGGGGTGCCGCTCGCTCGCGCCGTGCCCGCGCTGGTCGACCGCGACCATCCGGTGACGCCCCGACAACCTCTCGGCCAGGGCGTCCCATTCGCCGGTGTGGCCGGCCAGCCCGTGCAACAGCACCACGGCGGGGCCCGGCCCGCCGCCCCCGTCACGGCAGACCAGCCGGACCCCGTCCCGCACGACCACCCGCTCCGACCACTCCATGACCCGTTCCTCGCCTACCGCGGTTCGTCACTGCCGGCCGCGCGCCCCACGGCCCGCCGATGGGCGTCCGTCCGGCTCACGGCTGTCCGCCGCGCTCCAGTGGGATCCGCTCGCCGGCCTCCACCGCCACCGGCAGCCGGTTCCCGGCGGGCGGCAGCGGGCAGGTCGCCAGGTCGGTGTAGGCGCACGGCAGGTTCCCGGCGCGGTTGAAGTCGAGCGTGACGGTACCGTCGGGGCCCGGCGCGTCGATGTACAGCGAGCGGTTCGCCGCGTACGTCGTCACGCCCGAAGTGGCGTCCGTGAACAGCACCATGAGACCGCGGGGACCGCCGCCGTCGAACGCGGTGAGCCGGTGCCGCGCGCCGGCCAGCTCGAACTCGACCTCGCCGGGGGAGTCGTAGACGTGCTCCAGCCCCTCCACGGCGGCGCTGACGGTGACCGGCCGCGGCTCCTCGTAGGGCAGGAACCGGCCGGTGACGACCCAGCGCGGGTCCGGGGCGTAGACGGGGGTGTGGCGGAAGGCGGTGCGCAGCGGGTTGCCGGGGTGGCGGGGCCGCAGGATGTCGTGGCCGCCGCGCCGGGCGACTTCCAGCCGGGCCTCCCCCCAGTCGGCGTACCGGCTCTCCCGCTCGGGGACGGCCCCGAACGCGTACCGGCCGCGCACCACCGTGCCGTCCACGGTCAGTTCCTCGCCCTCGGCCAGTTCGACCACCACTCCGTCCCCGGTGGCCGACCAGGTGCCGGGGGCGTCGTCGAACCGGGCCGGCTCCGGGCCCAGCCAGTGCAGGCCGGTGATGGCGAGGAAGCCGTGCGGTCCGGCCAGCGCCTCCTCCTTGGCCCGGTGCCACTCCTCCCACTCCTTGACGAAGGCCGGCCGGTCGATGTCCTGGACGGTCATGTCCACTCCTTCACGTCGGTGCTGCCGGTGGAGTCCCGCGTCCGTTCCAACCACCGTGCCCCGGCCGTTCATCCCGGGCACGGCACCGCTGTGTCAGGGGCATATCCCGGTGATGCGAACGTTTCGCCGCGCGCCGGGACCGTCCGGTGCGGGGTTGTGTGGAGCCGGTCACTAGGATGTGACACCAAGACAACCATGCGACCGGCCCGTTCCATGCGTGCCGGTCGGGGTCGCCGATGCCAGGGACCGCTCCCCGGGCTGCGGTGATCTTCCTTCCCAGGAGGACCCTCCGCATGTTCCGACGAATAGGCAACGCCGTCGTCCGTCATCCCATTTGGACGATCGTGGCGTGGCTGATAGCCGCGGTGGCGATAGTCGCCACCGCCCCGAGCCTGCCCTCCAACAGTGACGAGAGCAGTTTCCTACCCAAGAGTTACGAGTCCATCAAAGCGGCGGATCTCCAGCAGAAGGCGTTCCCCAGCGCCTTCACCCCGTCCGCGATCGCGCTCTACCAGCGCACCGACGGCGGCAAGCTCACCGCCGCCGACCAGAAGGATGTCGCCCGGATCACCACCGAGCTGGGCAAGAAGCACATCGACCAGGTCCAGAAGGTCGTCCCCGGCCCGCCGTCGAAGGACGGCAAGTACACCATGACCCTGGTGCAGATGGACAGCAAGAACGCCGGTCAGCCCAAACAGGCCGACGCGGCGAAGGAGTTGCGTGAACAAGCCAAGCAATTGGCCAAGGGCACGCACCTCGACGTCAAGCTCGGCGGTTCCGCCGCGCAGGCACTCGACCAGCAGGACTCGTCCAAGCGGGGCGAGGCGCTGATCGGCATCGGCACCTTCGTCATCATCCTGGTGACCCTGCTGATCATCTTCCGGGCGCCGATCCTGGCCGTGCTCCCCTTGGTGCTGATCGGCCTGGTGTCGGCTGTCGCCAACGGTCTGATCGCCTACGCCACCAAGCTGTTCGGCCTCCAGGCCAACAGCTCGATCTCGTCGATCCTCATCGTCGTACTCTTCGGCGTCGGTACCGACTACTTCCTGTTCCTGATATTCCGCTACCGCGAGAGTCTGCGCGCCGGGGACGAACCCAAGCAGGCCATGATCAACGCGGTGGACCGGGTCGGCGAGGCCATCGCCTCGGCGGCCGGAGCGGTCATCATCGCCTTCCTCGCCCTGGTGCTCTCCACGCTGGGCTTCCTGAAGCAGATGGGCCCGGCGCTCGCCATCGCGGTCGGCGCCACCCTGGTCGCCGGCCTGACCCTGATCCCCGCCGTGGTCTCGCTGATCGGCCCGAAGGTCTTCTGGCCGTCGAAGTCCTGGCAGAAGGAGCCGCAGAACGCCCGCTTCGCCGCCCTCGGGCGCGGTGTCCAGCGCCGCCCGGCGCTGACCGCCGTCGTCTCCGGGCTCGTCCTGCTGGTCCTGTCGATCGGCACCCTCGGCTACAAGGCCACCTTCGACCTGGCCTCGGGCTCCATGCCCGACACCAAGGAGTCCATGGTCGTCCAGGACCAGATGCAGAAGGCGTACTCGGCGGGCGCGGCGGCTCCCACCGACGTCTATCTGACCAGCACCGACGGCAAGCAGCTGGACGGGTCCCGGTTCAAGGAGTACGCGCGGAAGCTGGGTGAGGTGGACGGCGTCGCGAGCGCCCGGATGACCCAGCTCAACAAGGAGGGCACCACCGCCGACTTCACCGTCACGCTGAAGTACGAGGCGTCGACGGACAAGGCGATCGACGCCGTGGGCCGGGTCCGCGACGTCGCGCACTCGGCGGCGCCCGACGGCACCGAGGCGTTCGTCGGCGGCATGTCCTCGATCTACAAGGACATCGACGCGGCGGTCAACCACGACTACCGGACGGTCTTCCCGGTCGCCGCCATCCTCATCATGATCATCCTGGGGCTGCTGCTGCGCAGTGTGGTCGCCCCCTGGTACCTGATCGCCTCCGTGGGCCTCGGCTTCGGTGCCACCCTCGGCGCCACCGTGTGGATCTTCCAGGACTGGCAGGGCCACTCGGGGCTGATGTTCATGCTGCCGGTGATCATGTACCTCTTCGTGGTCGCGATCGGCACCGACTACAACATCCTCATGATCGCCCGGCTGCGCGAGGAGGCCCGTGAGGGCCGGGAGCCGCGCGAGGCGGCCGGCATGGCCCTCCGGCACGCCGGACCGACCGTGGCCGCGGCGGGCTTCATCCTGGCGGCCACCTTCGCCACGATGATGCTGGCGGGCAACTCGCTGCTGTCGGAGATGGGCTTCGCGGTCTCCTTCGGCATCGTGGTGGCCGCGTTCGTCATGGCGATGTTCTTCACCCCGAGCCTCACGGCCCTGATCGGCCACGCCGCCTGGTGGCCGGGCCACGGGGACCGGGCCCGCACGCCGGACGCCGGAGCCGCCGGTTCCGGTCCGGTCCGGAGTGACGAGGACCGGGACACCACCGCCCACGATCCGGCCGGCCGCCGCGGCTAGCGGCAGCCACAAGGAGTGACGAGTCCTGCCGGGCCGCTTGGCCCGGCAGGACTCTTTTCTGCCCCGAACCGGTCAGGTCGCGGTCCGGTCAGGACGGGGCGCGGCGAGATGTGCGGCTCGCCAGGTGGCCCGCTCAGGACGCGGCCCGGCCGATGGTGTGGCCCGGCCGGTGGTGTGGCCGGCCGGGTCCTCGGGAGCCGGAGGGGGTGATCCGGGCGCGTGTGTGTGTCACGCCTCCGGCGAGAGGGGCCGGACGGCGACCGCGTCGACCTCGAACAGCATGCCGGGCAGCGCGAGGCACGCCACGCCGCTCAGTGTCTGGGCCGGCAGCCGGTCCCCGAAGCGCGCGTGCAGGGCCTTGCCGAGGACCTCCAGCTTCGCGGCGTCGTGGTCGACGATGAACGTGCCGAGCCGGACGACGTGTTCGTACCCGAGCCCCTCCGCCTCCAGCGCCAGCCGCAGCCGGTCGAAGGCCAGCTCGACCTGGGTGGCGAAATCGCCGGGCACCGGGGCGCCGGTGGCGTCGGAGGCGTACTGGCCCGCGATGAAGACGAGCGGGCCCGGTGCCGAGACGGCGTGGCTGTAGCCGAAGGGGGTGGGGTCGTGCAGGGTGGCCGGGTTGGTGATCGTGCGCACGTCGCGGGCCATGGATGGTGCTTCCTTCCGTCGGGCACGGCGGCCCCGGCAGACGGGGTACGCCGTATGCGGTACGAGGGCGACAGCCGCCTCCAGCCACCGCAACGCCCGGCAGGCCCCTGCCATTCCCCCTCCCCGGGGGCCCACGTCCCCTTCCTGGCCCCGTTGATCCGGCGATCGACCGGCAATTGATCCGGCGATCGGCCGGCGCTCGGCGCGGCGCTCGGTGAGCGCGCGCCACATGCTCGTGTGAGCCCTGTACGCGCCCCCCGCCGCACGGCAAGACTGCGCTCTCGGCGGGCGGTTGGCCGTCCGCCGCCCGCTCCCTCTCCCGAGCCCGGAAAGGCAGGTCGGCCGCTGTGCTGCTGCGTCTGCCCACGTCCATACCGGAAGCCCGGCAGTGCCTCGCCGACGGGGCCGTGCCGATAGGCGGGGCGACGCTCGTCTGGGCGACCTGGCAGCGCGACGGTTTCCCCGAACTCGCGATGTCGCTCCGCGAGGTGCCGGAGGCGAACGTCGTCGGGCGGGAGACCCTGGGCGGCGCCGTGCTGCTGCACCGTATCGACGCGACGGTGCCCGACGTGCTGCGGCTGGCCGCCGCCACCATCGGCACCGGTGCCGTACGGCGGACCGCCACGGTCGGCGGCAACATCGTCGGCAGTACGCTGCGCTGTCTGCTGCCGGCCGCCCTCGTCCTGGACGCCCGGGCCACGGTCCTGGAGCCCGACGGCGTCCGCGAGGCGGACCTGGCCGAGGTGGTCGCCAAGCGTCCCGTGCTGCTCGGTCTGCGCTGGCGCACGCCCCTCGCCTCGGCCTACCGCAAGCTGCCCGCCGAGCCCGGCGGGGAGCCGCCCCTCGTCGTGGCCTCGGCCCTGCACACCGAGGACGGTGGGCGGCGCCGCCTGCGCGTCGCCGTACGGGACGGCTACGACGTGCTCACCGGCACCACCTGGTGCGATACCGACGCCGACACCGGCACCAACACGGGCGCCGACACGGGCAGCGGCGCCGGGGATGTCCTCGGCGCCCTGCGCGACACGGCTCTGCGCGACTTGCCGGCCACCGCGTGGGAGATCGTCCGCCCGCAGGTCACCGGCCTGCTGGAGGCCGGCGGCCGGGGCTGAGGGCCGCCTTCGGCGGACGCTCGGCGCGGGGCCGGCGGCGTGCCACGGCCGGGACCGCCGGCGTGCCACAGTGGCGGGTATGGCGACACAGGCGGACCTGGCGGACCTGGCGGACGTGGTGGATCTGGCGGTGCTGGTGGGGCTGCAGGCCTCCGGGAAGTCCACTTTCTACGCGCGGTGCCTGTCCGACCGGTACGAGCTGGTCGGCAAGGATCTGTTCCCGCGCGGGGCGCGGAACAAGCAGGCCCGGCAGCTGCGGCTGGTCACGGAGCACCTGGCGGCGGGCCGGTCCGTGGCCGTGGACAACACCAATCCGTCGCCGCGGGAGTGGGCGCCGCTGGTGGCGGTGGCCCGCGCCCACGGGGCGACCGTCACGGCGTACTGGTTCCCGCCGGACGTACCGGGTTCCCTGCGCCGCAACGCCGCCCGCGAGGGCCGCGACCGGGTCCCCGACGTCGGCGTCCTGGCCACCCTCGGGCGGCTGCGCAGACCCACGGTGGCGGACGGGTTCGACGCGGTGTACGAGGTGCGGTTCGACGGCCGGGACGGCTTCGAGGTGCGGCCCTGAGCTAGCCGGAGAATTGTCTGTTTCGTCCGCTTCCTTGCCTGTCTCCAAGAGCGTCCGGGCGCGGAAAGTACAAGATCGGCACGGGCTTCCGGTTTCGGCGGCCGACGGGATACCCCTGGTGGGGGCGGCCCGGCCGGGGCCGCCCGCGAGGGAAGGAGCCCAGCCGTGGACGGTTGGTACGTGGACGACCGCTGCACGAACTGCGACGTGGCCCGGCAGTTCGCGCCCGAGCTGATCGGCGAGGTCGACGGGAAGTCGCGGATCCTGCGCCGGCCGGCCGACGAGGCGGAGAACCGGCGCCTGCACGCGGCGGTGTTCGCCTGCCAGACCCGCTCGATCCGGCCGGTGACCGGCCGTGTGGACCGGTCGCTGGACCCGTTCCCGCTGGCCCTGGACGACGGTGTGCTGATCTGCGGCCACAACTCGACGCACACCGCCGGCGCCAACGCGTACCTGCTGCTGCGGCCGTCCGGCACCCGGATGATGATCGACACCCCGCGCTGGAGCCGTGAACTCGCCGGGCGCTACACGGCCGGCGGCCCCGTCACCGATGTGCTGCTCACCCATCGCGACCACGCCGCGCACGGCCGCCGCTACGCCGACCATTTCGGCGCCCGGCTGTGGATCCACGAAGGCGACCTGGACGCGGCACCGGACGCCGACCGGGTGATCCGCGGCCTGGAACCGGTGGAGATCGCCGAAGGCGTCACCGTCCACCCCCTGCCCGGACACACCCGGGGCAGCGTCCTGTACCTCGCCGACGACCGGTACTGCTTCAGCGGCGACAGCTTCTACTGGTCGCGGACGACCGGGGACCTGGAAGTCGCCGACAGCGTGACCTGGCACTCCATCGAGGAACTGGCCGCGTCCCTGGCCAGGACGGCGGACCGGCTGCGGTTCGAGTGGGTGCTGCCGGGCCACGGGGACCGGCGTCGGCTGCCGGCCGACGAGATGTCCCGGCGGCTGCGCGCCCTGACGGAACGCGCGCGCCTGCTGCGCCCCCGGCCGGTCGACTTCACGGCGGTGCGCTGGTAGGCGGGAGCGGCCGCACTTCGCTGACGGGGCATCAGTAACGGCCCGTGCCGCGCGCGGCACACCAGCAGGCTCTCCACGTCCGAGCGGGGGATCTCCACGCTCGCGCCGCCGGTGGGCTGACGGTAGATCTTCTTGCCGTAGCGCAGGCAGAACTCGGCGCGCGCACACCGTGCAGGCCGTCGCCCCGCCGCACGTCGACACCGCCGCGACGATCCGCGAGGGCCTGGGACTGCACGACGCGGAGGCCTTCGCGCTGACCCACCAAGCGTGCGTCAGCAGCCGGGGCGCGATCGACCTGGCGGGCGAACTGCTGCGCGCCGAGGCCGGAAAGAGGCGCTCACCGGCGACCGGGACGCCCGGTTCGTATGGCTGTGCAACTTCGAGGTGGAGAACCAGTGGGCGCGCTCCTAATCGTCGACACCCGGGACCCCGGTTTCCGGGCCGAGCTGATCCCGACCGTCGGGATGCGCGGCGCGCGCATCTCCGCCCTCACGCTCGACGGCGACGCAGGCCGGCTGCCAGGTGTTGCGGTAGATGCCGCACAGCGCCTTCACGATCGCCGGTTCGTAGACGACGGTGACCGCGGAGGTCCCCCCGTCGGAGGAGTCGGTGGGCAGGAACGCCGTCTCCTGGTCGACGATGATGATGAAGTGCTGGGCCTCGTCCGACGTCCGGACCTCCGCCCCCGAGTCCAGGTTCTGCTGGAGGATCGCCCGGAAACTGGGAGGGCACCTGGCCGAGTGGGGGTACAGCGTCCGCAGTCGCACCCCGCGCCGGACCGCGTCGTAGGAGAGCCGGAGGGTGTCTTTGAGGGTCTGCGTCTCATAACTGCACACCGGCCACATCGTGAGGATCTCCCCCTATCGAACGCCGAACCGGGGGGAAGGACGCAGACCACGGACGGCCGGGTGGGCGCCGGCCGGAGAAGGGCGCGAGCGCCGAGCGGCCCGGGAGCGGACCGGCCGGCACGCGCGCCGGTGGGGCGGTACGGCGGTCAGGACAGCAGCCGCTCCGCCATCTGCCGCGCCCGCCGGAAGGGTTCGACGCTGCGCTCGCTCATCGCGGTGACCACGGCCCCGTCCATGAGCAGCGTGAACTGCTCCGCCAGCTCCGGCGCCCCGGTGTGGCCGGCGTCCTCGATCAGGCCGCGCACGTAGTCGGCGACCTTGCGCTTGTGCTCGACCGCGAGCCGGTGGACGGCGCTGCCGGGTTCCTTCGCCATCTCCGCCATGGCGTTGATGAAGGCGCAGCCGCGGAACGCGCTGTCCCGCGCCCCCTCGGCCAGGGCGTCGAAGACGGCCAGGGGTGCGCCGCCGAGGGCCTCCACCCGTTCCCGCAGCCACTGCCTCCAGTGCTCGTCCCGGCGCTCCAGGACCGCGGACACCAGATCGTCCTTGCCGTCGAAGTGCCGGTAGAGGGAGGCGCGCCCGACGCCGGAGTGGGTCAGGAGGCGCTCCAGGCCGACTCCGTTGATGCCCTCCTCGTAGAAGAGCTCATCGGCTGCCTGCAGCAGGCGGTCACGTGCGCGCGTCGGCATGGGGCCAGGGTAGTCGCCCTTGACGCTAAACGGAACCGACCGATACCGTCCCGGCCAAGATGGTACCGATCGGTACCGAAATCGAGGAGGGTTCATCGTGGGTAAGTCCGTCCCGGACCCGAAGAGCGGGACGCCCCGGAGGAAGACCGGCGAGACAGAGTCCGCCGCGCCGTGGCGGGGAGTCCTCGTCCTGGCATTCGGCGCCTTCGCCATCGGTACGGACGAGTTCGTGCTCGCCGGTGTCCTGCCCGAGTTGGGCGACTCCCTGTCCGTCGGCATCACCACCGCCGGGCAGGTGGTCACCGTGTTCGCGCTGACCTGCGCGGTGATGGCGCCGGCCCTGGCCACCCTCACCGCGGCCTGGCCGCGTCACAAAGTGCTCAAGCTGTCCGTGCTGATCTACCTGCTGGGCGTCGTGGGGACCGGTCTCGCGCCCTCGTTCCCCGTGGTCCTGGCGGCCCAGGTCGTCGCCGCGGTCGGCGCCGGCCTCTACATCCCGGCGGCCAGTGTCACCGCCTCCGCGCTGATGGGGCCCGAACGCCGCGGCCGGGCCATCGCGGCCGTCACGACGGGACTCACCGCCGCCACCGCACTGGGCGCGCCCATCGGCACCGTCGTGGGCAGCGTCCTGGACTGGCGGGCGACGATGTGGTTCATCGCCCTCCTCGCCGTGCTGAGTCTGTTCGGCGTGTTCACCCTCGTGCCGGCGGTGGTCGCAGGGGCTCCGGGAGGTCTGCGCCGGCGCCTCGCCCCGCTCGGCGACCGCCGCGTGGTCGCCGTGCTCGCCGCGACGCTCGTCGCCTTCACCGCGGCCTACATCGTCTACACCTATATGGCCGAGGTGTTCCACCCCGCCACCGGCGGCGACGGCAGGAAACTGGCCATCCTGATGTTCGCCTTCGGCCTGACGGGCATGGTCGGCAACTTCTACGCCGGGACGCTGGCCGACCGGTTCGGGGCACGTGTGGTGGTGGGCGGCGCGGTCACGCTGCTCGCGGCCAGCCTCCTCGTACTGCCGCTCGCCACTGGCTCGTTCGCCGCGGCCGCCGTCGTCATCGTGGTGTACGGCATCGCGGCATGGGGCATCACGGCGCCGCAGCAGTCGCGCCTGATCTCCCTCGACCCGGAGTCGGCGCCCCTCCTGATCTCCCTCAACGCCGCGTTCCTCTACCTTGCCATCGCCCTGTCCGGCGTCATCGGCGCGGTGGGCATCAGCACCATCGGGGCCCGGAACATCAGCCTGGTCGGCGCCGCGGTGGCCGTGCTCGCGCTGGGCCTGTCCGAACTGGGCCACCGGCTGGCCCAGAACGCCCGGGCGCGGACGGCCAAGGCCACCGCGTAGTCGGCCGACGTGTCATTCAACCCGTGGGGAAGGCCGTTCCATGTGTGCGGAATCGCTGGATGGGCGGACTTCGAACGCGACTGAGCCGGATCGTCGCCGACCCGAACGCGCGGGCGCCGCCGCTGCTGAACGTCGAGGCGATCCGCTCCCACCTCGCCGAGCCGGTCGACACCCGGTACTCGATGATGCAGCGTCCCGTCTATACGGAGATCCCCGTCCGGCTGAACGCCTGGATGGAACTCCACGGCGTCGACACGCGGAGCCTGCCGGTCTGGGCCCCGGGGCCCGCGGTGTGCGCTGGAAGGGGCCCCGCCGGGACCTCTTCCGGCGCACCCGTGCCGCCGGGGCCGGTTCACCACCGTCCCGCACGCTCGGCGTGCTCAGAACTCCTCGTCGGCGAAGTCGTCCTCGTTCAGCTCGGACGAGGAGAAGAGGCCCTGCATCATCCCCTCCAGGTCCAGCTCCTTGGCGCCGGCCGGAACGGTGGGCGCGATGCCGTCGCTCATCCGCACGATCAGACCGAGCTTCTTGACCTTGGCGGTCTCGGCCAGCTTGGCGAGGTCCACGTTCACCTCGGACAGCTCACCGTTCTTGAGCGTGAAGTCCGCCGTCACCTTGGCGTTCGGGGCGTCCTTCAGGTCCTTGTCCGTCGGCAGGTCCATGCCCGGGGGCAGATCCTTCGCCAGCGGGCGGAGCTCACCGATCATCTCGGTCATCAGGGTGCGGAAGGGAGCCGTGGCGGTGATGTGCTCGGTGTCACCGTCCCCGTCGGCCGTCTTCAGCTTCACCTCGCGGGCGACGACCTCGCGCAGCGACTTCATGAGCTTCTTCTGCGTCTTGGCGTCCAGGGACGGGGCGGGCGAGGGGCCGTCCTCGTCCTCCTGGCCGGCGAAACCGGCCTTCTTCATCTCCTTGATGCCGTACTTCACCCACTTGCCCTCAAGGACGTCCTTGAACGCCCCGGCCTCCGCGGGCAGTTCGTCGGCGGGCATCACGGGGGTGCCCGTCAGCCTGCCGATGGCGTCGGTGTCGGCGCGGAGGTAGACGTAGTCACCGATCATCCGGTACTCGGCGAGGTCACCGTCCGGGCTGCTGATCTTCATGGCCATGCCGACGAGGTCCTTCTCACCGGACTCGGCGAGCGGCTTCTTCGACTGCACGGTGAGCGTGATCTTCGCGTCGCCGATCAGCTTCGCGACCTCGTCCGGCATCTCGTCGCCGGGCTCGGGCTCGGACTTGGCGTCCAGCGCCTTCAGGGAGGCGGCGTCGGTGTCCAGGTCCAGCTCGAAGGAGAGCGTCTTCTTCTCGCCGAGCTTGTCGAAGGCCTGGTCGAGCTTCTTGCCGGCGGAGAGCTGCTCCACCGTTCCGCAGGCGGCGGAGCCCGCGAGGACGGCACCGACGACGGCGGTGGCGGTGAGGGTCTTGCGTATGGCGCTGATGATGGTCTCCTTGTAGACGCGACCACGGTGTGATCGATCAGAAGACTCACAAGCCGCGCACAAGGTTGCACCCCATTTTTCAACCGCGTCCGGTGATCCGGTCGCACCGCCCGAGGAACCGGAAGCCGTTTCCTTCCGTCTGATAGAGGAAGTACCCCTCGCCGCGCGGTGTGTCGATGCTCCGGGGGCTGTCGGCGGTGAAGCGGAGGGACTTGGCGAGCCCCTGGTACGTGAGGTCCGACAGCCGCTCGGCGACCGCCCCGGAGGTGACGCCGGCCGGGTCGCCCAGCGACTCCAGGGCCCGCGCGACCAGTCCCACCGCGTCGTACGCCTCCGCAGCCCAGCGGCCGGGCGCGGTGCCGTAGGCCGCGCGGTGGGCGGACCGGAAGGCGCCGGACACGCTGCCGGGATCGGTGAACGGGGCGCCGAACACCCAGCCCTGGGCCGCCGCACCGGCCTGCCGGAGGAAGGCCGGGCGCATGAGGTGCCAGGTGCCGAGGCGCGGCCCGGTGAAACCGGCCTCCGTGAGGGCGCGGGCGCAGCGCGCCGCGCGCCGCGCCGATGTCCCGGTGAAGACGACGGCCTGGGCCCGGCCGGCGAGCGCGGCACGGACGGCGGGGGAGAAGTCGTCGCTCCCGGCCGGCACGGGGTACACGCGGGTCGTGCCCTCGCCGGGCGGACGCTCTGTGAGCGAGTCGACCAGGTCGGAGCCCACGCGGCCCGCCGCCCGGTCGTCGATCACGGCGGTACGGTCCACCGGCCGTACGGCGGTCAGGTACGCGATCAGCGCAACCGCCAGGAACTGCTCCGGGGAGCGGGTGACGCGCAGGGTCCGCAGGGTGTCGTCGTCGTCCAGCCGGGGATCGTCCAGGGAGACCAGGACCATGGCGGTGCGCTCGGCTTGGTAGCGCGGCGCCGCGGCCAGTGCCGCGGGGAGCGTGTTCGGTCCGAGGACCGCGCGCACGGCGGCCTCGGTGAAGTGCTCGGCGGCCCGCCGGGCCCCGGTGGCGTCGCCCCGGTCGTCGAAGGTGTCGAGGGCGAGCCGGAAGGCGATGCCCGCGCGCGCGTTGTGACGCGCTACGGCGAGACGCGCGCCGCGCTCCTGGGCCACGCCGTCCGCCTGGTCCGCACCGCTCAGATCGGCCTGGAAGCCGAGGGTGTGCACGGGCGGCCCGCCGCCGGGCCCCCGGCCGAGCGTCAGATAGGCTGCGGCCCCGCCGCCGAGGGCCAGCACCGAGGCCGCCGCGCCCCCCACCGCCAGCACCCGCCGCCGGGCCGGCGCGCGGTCCCCGGCCGCGGCCGTCGGCGCCGGGTCCGCGACGGTCTCCTCGTCATCCGGCCGGACGGGGGCGCGCCGGGGAGCGGGTACGTCCAGCGCGCGTGCGGAGCGTTCGGCGACCAGGCGCACCACGGCGGGCGGCAGCCAGCCTTCGGCACCGCTTTCGGCGGCCCCTGCGTCCCGCGCCGGCCGCGACCGGGGATCCACCAGCGCCGCCCGGACCCGTGCGGCACTCGGGCGGCGCGCGGGGTCCTTGGCGAGGCAGCCGCCGATCAGCGGGCGCAATCCGGCGGGTACGCCCGCCAGGTCCGGGTCCTCGTGCACCGTGCGGAACAGCACCGCCGCCGCGTGCCCGGTGCCGAACGGGCGCCGGGCCGAGGCCGCGTACGCCAGCACGCACCCGAGGGAGAAGACGTCGCTCGGCGGGCCGACCTCCTCGGCGCGGGCGCGGGCCTGTTCCGGCGACAGGAAACCGGGTGTCCCCACGACGGCGTCGGGCGCGGTGAGCGCGGTGGCACCGGCGGCGAGGGCGATGCCGAAGTCGATGAGCCGGGGGCCGTCGAGGCCCAACAGCACGTTCCCCGGCTTCACATCACGGTGCACCAGACCCGCCGCGTGCACGGCGGTCAGTGCCTCGGCCAGCCGGGAGCCCAGCACCCGTACCGCGGCCACGGGCAGCGCTCCGTGCCCGTCGACCGCTTCCGCCAGGGCGGGGCCCGGCACGAACTCCGTGGCCAGCCAGGGCGAACGGGCCTCCGGGTCGGCGGCCACGACCGGCACCAGCCACCGTCCGGACAGCCCGCGTACGGCCGTCACCTCGCGCCGGAACCGGGCCCGGAAGGCGGGGTCCGCCGCGTGCTCGGCGCGGATCACCTTCAGCGCGACGAGCGCTCCGCCGGTGCTCCGGGCGAGATAGACGACACCCATGCCGCCGGCGCCGAGCCGGGCCAGCAGCCGGTGGCCGCCGATGTCCTTTGGGTCGTCCGCGGCGAGCGGGCGCATCACAAGGTCGCCTCGCCCGCGTAGGCGTACCGGCCGCCCCTCACCTCGTAGCGGAACACGTCGTACCCCTTGAGCTGCCGGTTCTCATCGAACGCGTAGGTGCGCACCAGCCCCTTGTACGTGCCCTTCGCCAGCAGGCCGTACAGCCGGGTCCGGGAGGGCCGCCCGCCCGCCTCGGTGATCCGGGCGATGACCATGCGGGCCACGTCGTAGGCCTCCGCCGCCCAGTACGGGGGCGCGGAGCCGTAGCGCCCGCGGTAGGCGGCGGCGAAGCCGCGTACGCGCGCGGCCGACGGGTCGATGTACGGCGCGAACACCTGCCAGCCCTCGGCGGCCTCGCCCGCGGCGGCCGGGAACTCCTGGCCGGCGGCCGGGTAGCCGAGGACGCGTACGCCGGTGAAGCGCCTCTCGGCGAGCGCGCGGGCGACGGCCGCCGCACGCGCCGGGGTGCCCGTGTAGACGAACCCGTCCGGCTCGCGCGCCAGCATCCGGGCGACCACCGGGGCGAGGTCACCGGCGAGCCGGGGTACGACCCGTGGCTCGGCCGGGATCCTGACGGTGCCGAGGGCCTGGAACGTGGTGTGGCCGATCTGCCAGGACGGGATGCCGCCGTCTCGGTCGATCAGGATGCCCGCCCGCCGAACGCCCGCCTTGGCGAGCGCCAGGGCGATCAGCGCGGGCGACACCAGGTATCCGGGCACGGCCTGGAGGAAGTGGCGCGGCTCCGACACGCCGTACACCGACTGCGCGGAGGAGGCCGTCACCTGGGGGACGAGCTGTGCGTCGTAGGCGTCCAGGCTCGCGCCGGTGGTCCGGTCACCGGTCGAGCCGATGACGGCGAGCAGGTCGCGGTCGGCGGCCAGGGACCGGGCGGCCCGCACCGCGCGGGACTCGTCGCCGCCGTCGTCGGCGACCGTGAGGGCGAGCGTGAACGGCCTGTCCTTCCGCGCGTTGAACTGCTCGACGGCCAGCCGCACACCGCGTTCCTGGGCCTGTCCGACGGCCCTCTGCGGCCCCGTCAGGTCCGCCTGGACGCCGAGCAGCGGGCGGTGGGCGGCGGGTGCGGGGCCGTCGTCGCGGCGGCTCGCCCAGAAGGCGGCCCCGCCGCCAGCCGCCAGCAGGGCCGCGCCACCGAGGAGCAGGAAGCGGCGGCGGCCGCCGGGGCGCGGCGACGGGTCCGGGCCCCCGGCACCGTCCGCCGGCGGTTCGTCCGCCTCCGTGTCGAGGGCCGTCGCCTCGACGTCCGGCAGCGCGAGCATCGCGGCGGACCGGTCCGCGACCAGCCGTACGACGTCGTCGGGCAGCCAGTCGGCGGTGCCGGCGGGCGTCTTACCGCCGAGCGCCTCGTCCACCTCGCGGGCGGTGGGCCGGGCGGCCGGGTCCTTGGCGAGACACCGTTCCAGCGGCTCGCGCAGACCGGCGGGGAGCCCTTCGAGGTCGGGCTCGTCGTGGACGGTGCGGTAGAGCAGGGCGTGCACGGCCCCGGTGCCGAAGGGCGGGCGCCCGGTGGCCGCGTAGGAGAGGAGGCAGCCGAGGGCGAAGACATCACTGGCGGGGGTGGCCGGGCGGGCCCGCGCCTGTTCCGGCGCCAGGAAACCGGGGGTGCCGACGACCATGCCGTCCGAGGTGAGGGCGGTCTCCTCGGGGGCGCGGGCGATACCGAAGTCGATCAGGCGGGGGCCGTCCAGGGCGAGGAGGACGTTGCCGGGCTTGACGTCGCGGTGCACCAGTCCCGCGGCGTGCACGGCGGTCAGCGCCCGGGCCAGCATCCGGCCGAGCGCGCGCACCGCGGCCGGCGGCAGTGGCCCGCGGGCGGCGACCGCCTCGGCGAGCGAGGGGCCCGGCACGAAGGCGGTGGCCAGCCAGGGCGCGGGCGCGTCCGGGTCGGCGCCGGTCACCGGCACGGCCCAGGGGCTGTCCACCCGGCGGGCGGCGGCGACCTCGCGGCGGAACCGGGCGCGGAACTCGGGCCGGTCGGCGTACTCCGGCAGGATCACCTTGACGGCGGCCAGCTCCCCGGACCGCGCCCGCCCGAGGTACACGACGCCCATGCCCCCGGCGCCGAGCCGTGCGAGCAGCCGGTGCCCCCCGATCCGGGAGGGGTCGGAGGGCCTGAGCTCCTCAGTCACCGGCGACCGTCCTCGGGGATTTCGAGTCCGGGTTCCTCGGCGGCGTCGGGCTCGTGTTCCTCGGGGGTGGCTGGTCGGGGTTTCCCGGGGGTGGTGGGGCCGGTCGTCGCCGGGGAGGTCGCCCCGGTTGCCGTCGGTCGCGGGGTCCCGGCCGTCCTTGCGCCCATGGTCCCCGGTGCCGTCAGGGGCTCGGTTCCGGCGGCCTCCGGAGCCGGGGCCCCGACCATTTCCCGGGTGCTGGCCCCGGTCGTCTCCGGGGTGGTGGGGCCGGTCGCCGCCGGGGTGGTGGGGCCGGTCGCGGGAGGCGGTACCGATCCTGTCGGCGTCCGCCGTTCGATGGCGGCGCGGAGGCTCGCGCGCATCGTGGCGTGCGGTCGGCGCAGCAGGTCCAGCAGGTCGCGCTTGGTCCAGCCCTCGGCGCCCCGGGCCGAGACGGCGAGGGTGAAGCGGCCGATGCGGCTCTGCTCCCAGACGTACGGGTGCGGACCGCCGACATCCTCGCCGGTGTACGTGCCGGACTCGGCCAGGAAATCGTCGGCGAAACCGTTGCCCGAGTCGCCGAGGGCGTTCGGTACGTCGGTCAGGTTCCCGAGCATCTCACCGGGGCGCAGCAGCTGGGAGGGGCAGCGCATCATCTCCTCCAGCACCTCGGCGTTCTCCCAGTCGGCCTGCTCGGCGTCGCGGTGCACCGTGACGACGGCGCTCAGCCGCAGCGGGCCCCTGCCCCCGCGCGCCGGAATCTCGTAGTGGCGGGTCAGACTGGCGAGGACGTCCGCCGGGAGCGCCCGCTGTTCCCAGACGCAGGAATCCCCGAGCACCGCCCACCGCCGCGGGTCGCTCTCGTACGGTTCACGGCGGACGGTGCCGGGGCCGAACGCGGAGGGCCCCGGCATGATGGCGCGGACCAGGGCGGCGGCCTGGTCCCGGGTCCGGGGGAGTCGGGCCGGGTCGGCGTCGACCACGCTGGTCGGCGACGGGCCGGGGCGGGCGGTCCCGCCGCTCCTCGTCCCGGTCGCCGGCCGGTCGGGGCCGTCCCCGCCGGAGGTGCAGCCGGCCAGCAGTAAGCCGCACAGCGCGACGGCGCAGCCGAGGCCCGCCGCCGACCCTCCCAGCACCACGAAGTCCCCCCGGGGGTCGCCCGACCATCATGCGTCGGACCTCATGCTAGGCGGCAACAGGCCGGCCACGTAGGGCAGTTGACGATGGCGTGGCCCGGCTGTGCCACGGCTGTCGCCAAGTCGGGACGGTGTCACCGCCGCGGTCAGTGGCTGTGCTCCGAGTGCTCGCCGGACTCCGGGGAGGGCGCCGCCGGGGTGTCCGGCTGCTCGGCGGGCCGGTCCACCCGGACGGTGAACGCGGCGGTGTGGACCCGGCCGGCGTGCTTGAAGTCCAGGAACAGCCGGTAGGTGCCGGTGCTGGGCGCCGTCGTGGTGAACGAGATGTCCGGTCCCGGCCGCGTCGTGCCGTCCCCGGGCTCGCCGCCCGGGTGCACGTGCAGATAGCCGAGGTCTCCGGAGCGCAGCGCCACCAGGTGGCCGTAGGCACCGAGGTAGGGCTGGAGGTCACGCACCGGCTTGCCGTTCCGGGTCACAGCGAGCGTCAGCTCGCCGTCCCGGCCGGGGGAGAGCCGGCCCCGGAGGCCGACCTGGTACCCGTCGACCTCGGCCGTGGTGGCGGGGGCGGGCAGGGGCGCGGGCGCGTAGGCGCCGGAGGCGGTGAGGTCGGCGCCGAGGGTCAGGCCCTGGCCGCCGTCCGGTGTGAAGTCGGCGAAGACCCGGTAGACACCGGCCCTGGGCAGGGTCAGGGGGGCGGACCAGGTGCCGTCGGCGGCGCGCGTCGGGTGCAGGTGCCGATAGTGGGTCAGGTCCCGGGAGGCGATGATCAGGTGCAGTTCCTTGGTGTGCTCCTCCTCGTAGGCGGTGAGCGGGCGTCCGGTCGCGTCCCGTACGACCGCGAACCGCAGCTCGGTCTTCCGCCCCGCCGTGACGGCCGGGGTCTTCAGGTCGAGGGTGTAGCCCCGCTCCGAGGTCTGCAGTCCGCCGGGCGCCGCCGCGGCGCCGGGGCCCGGCGTGGGGCCGGGGCCCGCGGTGCGCTTTCCGCCCGGTGCGGCGTCCGTGTGCCCGTCGTGTGCCGCGCTCTCGGTCTGGAGGGAGATCTCGCCGACCCCGCCGCCGACGCCGTAGGCGATGCCGAACGCGGCGGCGAGCGCGGCGGCGTAGGCGGTGATCCGCAGCCCGGTGTTCATGGTGACTCCTCGTCTCTTCCCTGCCGGCAGGCGGCCCAACGACCCTCAACATACCCCAGGGGGGTACGTAGTCAAGTCGGCGACACCTTGTTCGTCGATACGGGCCGGGGGTATGTGTGAAGTCGCTTCACCATCAGTGCGCGACGAGAGGATCCGGGCATGACTGGCGGGCGCGCCGCGATGTGACAGGGGGCGCGTCGTCGCCCGGCCGAGCCGCCCGTCCCGTGGCCGGACGACTTGCCGCTGGATAGGGGTAGGGGGTATACCTATGCTTCGTCAGCGCTTGCAATACCCCAACCCTCTAAGGGTATTTGACGCGCTCCGTCTCATCACAACCCTCAGGAGGAAGCCCATGTCGTCCTGCTGCAGCCCCGACGGCAGCTGCCACTCCGGCGCGGCCACCACCCAGATCACCACCGACGCCACCAGGACCGTCTACGCCGTGACGGGCATGACCTGCGGCCACTGCGAGGCCGCGGTCACCAAGGCCGTCAGCGGTGTCGACGGCGTGCTGTCGGTCGAGGTGGACGTGAAGACGGGCCGGGTCACCGTGGTCGCCGAGAAGAACCCCGATGACGCCCTGATCGCCCAGGCCGTCGACGAGGCCGGCTACGCGCTGACCGGCCGCACCGCCTGACGCCGGCCCTCCGAGACGCTCCTCGCCGCGGCGCGGGGAGCGGTCCGGCCGGGCTCACCCAACCCCCGTCGGCGAGCCCGGCCGGATCAGTCGTCCCCGCTCAGGGGGACACCGCCCGCACCCGTGCGCGGGCGGACAGCCGGGCCTGTGTGCCGGCGTCCAGGGGCAGCCGGACCCGGCGGTCGATACGGTCCTCCTCCCAGTGCCGGGTGTCGATCAGCCACCAGCGCTCGACATCGACCCGGTACAGACGGTGCGGCGCGGCCCCCCGCAACCGCTCCGGCGGCAGCTGCCACCGGGCGCGCTGCCCGGCGTCGGGGAACACCGTCTCGTAGAAGGGCGCGTGGTACGCCTCCAGTTCCCCCGGGCCGATCTCCGTGCAGCGGCCGGTGAACTGGGCGCCGTCGACGGACGCGAAGGCCACCCCGGCGGCCCCCTCGGTCACGAACAGCGAACCGCTCACCCGGGGGTCCGCGCGGATGTCTCCGCTGTGCCGGGCGCCGGTGGACGAACCGAAGACGAAACGCAACGGACCGGCGAACCAGGCGTATTCCAGGGTGGCCACCCACGGGGCTCCGTCCCGCGAGGTGGCCAGGTTCAGATAGCGAGCACGGTCCAGCAGGTGTGCCGTCCGCTCGATCAGGCTCTCGTCGATCGCCATGCGCGACCCTTCGGTGTCGTGGGGCGTGGTCACTTGTGGCGCAGGAAGACCGGCAGGGACGCGACGTCGTTGCCGATGAAGGTCTGCCCGGGCGGTACGTCCTCCGGGGCGACGGCCAGGGCCAGCCGCGGGAACCGGTCGAACAGGGCGGGCAGCGCGATACGGGCCTCCAGCCGGGCGAGGTGCGAGCCCGGGCAGAAGTGCGCACCGAGGCCGAAGGCGATGTGGTCCTTGTCCTCCCGGTCGATGTCGAAGGTCTCCGGATCGTGGTGCACACCGGGATCCCGGCCGTGGGCGCCGTAACAGACCAGGATGGCGTCCCCGGCGCGTATCACCACGCCCTCGCCGAGGTCGATGTCCTCCTTGGCCCAGCGCATCGGCAGGTGCATCACCGGGCAGTGCACGCGCAGCGACTCCTCGACGGCGTCGTCCCAGCGCGCCGGGTCCGCCCGGAGAATGCCCAACTGGTCCGGCCGGGCCAGGAGTTCGCGGATGGTGTGGTCCAGGAGGTTGATGGTCGTCTGGCTGCCGCCGCCGATCATCAGCAGCAGCGTCGACACCAGTTCGTGCTCGTTCAGCGACTCCTCGCCCTCCTCCCGGGCGGCGAGCAGGAAGCTGGTGAGGTCGTCCGCCGGCGTGCTCCGCTTGGTGGTGATCAGCAGGTGCATCGCGGCCACCAGGTCGTCGTACAGCGCGACCGCCTCCTCCTCGGACAGGCCGGTCCTGGCCACCTCCCGGAACACCCGCAGCACCTCGGGCCGCTGGTCGTCCGGGATGCCGAAGAGGTCGCAGATCACCTGGGTGGGCACGCTGTAGGAGAACTCCTCGTGCAGGTCCACCGGTTCGTCGCCGGGCCGGGTGGCCAGCCGGTCCAGCAGCATGGTGACGTCCGCCTCGATGTGCGAGCGCAGCCTCTCCACCCGGCGCGGGGTGAAGGCCGGGGTGATCAGCTTGCGCAGCCGCGCGTGCTCCCGTCCGTCCGCCGTGGCCATCGAGTCCAGGTCGACCCACGGCGACAGCCACGGCACGGTACCGGGCTGATAACCCGGAACGGTCTTCTTCAGGTCCCGGGAGACCCCGGGGTGGGTCAGGAGCATCCGTACGACGTCCCCTCGGGACACCGACCACGCCGCCACCCCCTCCGGCAGTCGCACGGGGACGGCGGGCCCCAGCGACCGCAGGCGCTCGACCTGTGCGTACATGCACCGGCCGCCCCTGTTGTCGAGCGTCTCGGTGGGCGTTGCGCTGAAGGGAATCGCTGACATCGCGTGCCTCCTGACGAGGGGCCGGACGCGGCGGCCGGAGCGGATCCAGGACCGCTCCGGCCGCCACGNNGCCCGCCCCGCCCGCCACGTCCGGCGGTGTTCACTGAATTGGCTGTACGTACGGTGCTGTTGGTGCCGTTCTGTCGTTCCGGTGGGCTCGTGCGGGGGTCCGCCGGACGGTCGAGGTCCGCCGGGGGCCGCCGGTCAGTCGGAGTCCGCGGCGGGGACCGACCGGGCCGGGCTCGCCTCGGCCGGTCCGTCGTCGGGCACCGCCGAGCCGGTCGGCGGTACATGGCGCAGCGAGACCGCCGCGGCGACGGCGCCCGCCGCCGCGATCACCGCGGCCGTGCCGGCGGCGACGTTGAGCCCGCTGGTGAAGGCGTCCCTCGCCACGGCCAGCAACTGGTCCCCGACCCGGCCGGGCAGGTCCCGGGCGGCGGCCACGGCGCCGTCGAGGTTCTCCCGGGCGGCGGAGGCCGCCGGGTCCGACAGACCGTCGGGCAACTTGCCGTCGACGCCGTCGCGGTAGACGGCGGTGCCGATGCTGCCGATGACGGCGACGCCCAGCGAGATGCCGAGGTCGTTGACGGTCGACGCCAGGCCTCCGGCCGCGCCCGCCTTCTCCGGCGGCACCGAACCGACCACGAGGTCCGTGGTCAGCGCCATGGACGGGGAGACCGCCGGGTAGAGCACGATGAAGCCGACGATCACCCAGGGCAGCGCGGTGGTGCTGTCGACGAGGGTGAACAGGAGGTAGCCGACGACCTGGACGGCCAGCCCGGTGGCGATGACGTACCCCGGCCGGACGCGCCGGGCGAGGACCGGGGAGCGCATCGCGACCACGATCAGGGCGAGGGCCGCGGGCAGGATCGCGAACCCGGTCTTCAGCGGCGACAGGGCCTTCACCAGCTGGAGGTACTGGGTGAACATCAGATACACGCCGCCCAGCCCCATGGCCGAGAGGATGAAGACGCCCAGCGCCCCGCTGACCGTCCGGTTCTTGAACAGCCGGACGTCCAGCAGCGGCTCGGCGGAGCGCAGCTGGCGGACGACGAACACGACACCGAAGAGCACGCCCACCACGACGGCCAGAGCCGACACCAGCGGTGAGCCGGTGGTGGCGAACGACTTCACGCCGTAGATCAGCGGCAGCAGCGTCAGCAGCATGAGCAGCGCGCTGAACAGGTCCAGCCGGCCCCTGCTGGGGCCCTGCCGGCCCGGCAGCAGCAGGGGCGCGCCGATCACCACGACCGCCATCACCGGTACGGCGACGAAGAACGTCGCCCGCCAGGAGAACGCCTCCAGCAGCAGACCGCTGAGCAGCGGGCCGAGCGCGACACCGGCCGAGATGGCCGCCGCCCAGGTGCCGATGGCCACGCCCCGCTGCTTCGGGTCCTGGAACAGCGTGAAGATCATGCCGAGCGTGGTCGGCATCTGCATGGCCGCCGCCACGCCGAGCAGCGCACGCCAGACGATCATCAGCTCGGGCGAGTCCGTGAAGGCCGCCGCCGCCGAGACCGCCCCGAACAGCAGGGCCCCGGTGATCAGGAGGTTCCGGTGGCCGAAGCGGTCGGCCACCGTACCCATCAGGACCAGCAGGCTGGCCATCAGGAAGCCGTAGATGTCCAGAATCCACAGTGTCTGCGTGCTGCTGGGCCGCAGATCCGCCGCGAGATAAGGGATGGCCAGGAACAGGATGGTCAGCATCATGAACAGCAGGAGCGCGGGAAGAACCAGCAGGCCCAACGCGGCCCACTGCCTCCCCCCTGCGCGTAACTGCGGACTTCCTGCCGAAGACATCAGCACTCCTCTCCTCGTCGAGACCTGGCACGCAGGCATACCCCTACCGGGTATTGCAGTGAAAATACGGATGGGGGGTATGGGTGTCAAGCCGGGGTGGAGAGCCCGGGCACACGTGCGCTCAGCCCGTGCCGAGACCGCGTGCCAGACAGTTCCAGAACGCGCCCTCCAGCGCGTGCACGGTCCCCGCGCAGCGCACGGCGGCCACCGGATCGTCCCCGCCGGCCAGGCCGTCCGCCAGGGTCGCCGTCGCCTGGTCCAGCAACGCCTGCGGGGTGTCGGCGAAATAGCGGAAGTGTCCCAGCGCGCGCTCCTCGATGCCGTACCGCGCCACCAGGGCGTCGGCCACCCGGACATAGGTCAGGCCGGAGTCCGTCACGTTCGCCAGCAGCGCCAGCGCGGTGTCGCTCGCGGTGCCGAACAGGGCCGCACGCGCGAGATAGGCGGGGTAGGCCTGGGTGAGCGGCCGCGGTTCGTAGGCCCGCAGGTCCTCTGTCGTGAGGCCGAGCGCCGCCGCGAAGTCCCCGAGCAGGGCCAGCGCCTGGGCCTCGCCCTGGGCCATGGCCAGGAACAGGTCTCCGGCCGGGGCGACGGGGAAGCGCGACGCGAGCAGCGCGAAACTGCGGCGGTCGCTGCCCACCAGGTGATAGAGCTCCCCGGCCAGCCACTTGAGCCGTTCCTCGGGCATACCGCCCTGTTCGAGCACCTCCAGGAAGCGATTGGGCTCGGCATGCCCGGCGATCCGCAGCCGTGCCGCCTCCAGGACGTCCGTCACGGTGTTCACCGGGTCCTCCTCGTGGTCTCGTCGGACGGCCGGGCGGTGAGCGGTGTTCCCGCCGGCCCGATGACGCGCCTGAGGTTCGGGCCCGTCGACGGCCCCGGCCGCTGCTCGGCGATCCAGGGGCCGTCCACGCAGACGTCCACCACTCCTTCCTCCAGCCAGGTGTGGCGGCCGTCCAGCACATGTCCCGTCACCTCGCGGTCCACGGCGTCGGTGTTCTCGCCGAGCCTGGCCAGCGACTCGGCCGCCCGCAGCCGTGCCTGACGGCAGAAGGCGTCGGCGAGTTCGGCCGGGGAGCCGTCGTCGCCGCCGAGTGCCCTGGCGTAGACACAGCTCGCGCTCATCGCGTACAGCTCGGCACCGACGTCGACGATCCGCCCGAGGAACCGCTGCCGCCCGTCGAGACCCTCCCCCTCGGGACCGGACTCGGCGGCGACAGCGGCGAGTTCACCGGCGATCCGCCGACTGGTCCGGGCGACGAACTCCAGATGGTCGTCCAGGAGTGCTGTCCCTCCTGCTGGTGCCGTGTCCCCTGCTCGCGCCGTGTCTCCGGTTGGTGCCCTCTCCCGGTCACCCGCCGCGGCCCGGTGGGCCTCGATCAAGTCGTGGGCGAGGAAAGCTCGCAGTGCCTCGCTGGAGCCGTCGAAGATGCGGCCGACCCGGACGTCGCGCAGCAACTGTTCGGCCGGTACGCCGCGTTCGCCGCGGGCGATGGCCGACTCCGCCGTCTCGTAGCCGCGGCCGCCCCGGAGCTGCACCAGTTCGTCCGCGATGACGCAGGCCTGTTCCGACGCGAACAGCTTGGCCAGTTCCGCGTCCAGCCGGGTGTCGGTGCCGCCGGCCTCCGCGCGCCGGGCGATGACCTCGACCATCGCCTCCAGCGCGAAGGCGGTGGCCGCGATGAAGGACACCTTGCCGGCCACCGCGTCGTGCCCGGCGATGGGCCGCCCGAACTGCACCCGGGCCGCGCTCCACTGCCGGGCGATCCCGAGGCTCCACTTGGCCGCGGCGGCGCTCACGGCCGGCAGCGACAGCCGCCCGGTGTCCTGCGCGGCGAGGGCGATCGCGAGGCCCTCTCCCTCCGCGCCGATCCGGTGGCCCGCCGGGACGACCACCCGGTGCAGACGGATGCAGCCGTTCTCCAGACCGCGCAGCCCGAGGAAGGAGTTGCGCCGCTCCACCGTCACCCCGGGCGCGTCCGCCTCCACGACGAACGCCGTCATCCCGCCCTCGCCGCCCTCCCGGGCGGGGACGACGGCCATCACCACGAGCAGGTCCGCGACGACGCCGTTGGTGGTCCATGTCTTCACCCCGTCGAGCACATAAGTGTCCGAGCCGGGGTCGTACACGGCCGTGGTGCGCATGCGGAACGGGTCGTTGCCGATGCCGGCCTCGGTGAGGGCGAAGGCGGAGATCTCCCGCACGCACCGCGGCAGGAACGCCCGCTTCTGCGCCTCGGTCCCGGACAGCAGCAGCGGCTGGACCAGCCCGATCGCCTGGTGGGCCGCGAGCAGTTCGCTCAGCGCCGGATGCGTCGTACTGGTGAGCATCAGGGCGCGCAGATAGCAGTGGGTGGACAGGCCCAGCCCGCCGTAGCGGCGCGGGAGCCGGATGGCGAGCGCCCCGATGTCCTTCAGCCCCTCGACCACCTCGTCCGGGACACGGTCCTCGCGCTCGATCGCGGCGCTGTCGACTTCCTTCTCACAGAAGTCGCGCAGGCGCGCGAGGAAACGCTCCTCCGCCGGTTCCAGCCGCCGTGGATCGCCCGCGGGCTCGGTGAGCGGATCCGTTTCCGGCCGGCCGAGGAACAACGCGGTGGCGAACCCCGGCCGCCGGGCGGCCGGCGGGGCCTGCGGCTCCGGCATGCCTGCCGCCGTCATGCCGCGGAAGCGGGGACGGCCTCGATGACCGACAGCGGTCCGGCCTGCCCCACCCCGACCGACCGCACCCTGAACCCGGTCTCCGCCAGCAGCGCCCGGAACTCCCCTTCGGTACGCTCCTGGCCGCCGGTGGTGACCATCATGTTGACGTCGGTGAAGTACGCGACGGGCGCGGCGGTGTCGGCGGTCTCGGGCAGCACCGTACCGACGATCAGCAAGGTGGCCGAGACGGGTATGTGCGCCCGGACCGTACGCAGGATCGCGCGGGCCTCGTCGTCGCCCCAGTCCTGGAACACGCTCTTGATGATGTACAGGTCGCCGTCGCCCGGCACGGACTGGAAGAAGTCCCCGGACCGGACCTCGCACCGGTCGGCGAGCCCGGCCTTGCCCAGGGTGGCGGGGGCCTCGGCCACGCCGCTCGGGCTGTCGAAGACGACGCCCCGCAAGCCGGGCCGGGCCTGGAGGATCGCGGTGAGCAGGGTGCCGTCGCCGCCGCCGAGGTCCACCACGGTGCCGGTCGCCGGGAAGTCGTAGCCCGCGGCCAGCTGCGCGGCCGAGAGCCGGGACTCCTCGCTCATCGCCTCGTTGAACAGCGTGCTGGTCTCGCCGTGCCGGGCCAGCCAGTCGTAGATGCCCGTCCCGTGGACGTGGTCGAAGGCGCGTTCGCCGGTGGTGACGGTGTGGCGCAGGCTCTGCCAGGACGTGAAGAAGAGGGGGTGGCAGAACATCCTGGCGAACTTGTGCAGGGAGTCCGGGGAGTCGGAGCGCAGCTGGGAGCCGACGTCGGTCAGCGTGAAGCGGCCCGGCTCGGGCTCCTCGGCGATGCCGACGGCGACCAGCATCCGCAGCAGCCGCCGCAGCGAGGGCTCGTGCGTGGCGGTCGCGTCGGCCAGCTCCCGGCTGGTGCGCGAGCCGGTGCCGATGAGGTCCGCGAGGCCCAGTTCGGCGGCCACACCGATGCCGTGCGCGGTCATGTAGCCACCGATCCGCTCGATCAGGGCGGCACGCAGATCCGGTGTGCCGGCGGCGAGGACGTCCTGGGGAGTCGTGCTCATGGTCGTACTCCTTGTCGTGGGTGTCGCTCGGGGAGGGCCGGCCGGTTTCCCCGTCGGTCGGGGAGGCCGGCATGTGTTTCTGCGGACCGTCAGGGGCGCCGGCCGGTGAGGCGGTGCCGGACCCAGACGTTGGGCTCGACGTACACGGCGTGGTCGTGGGTGGTGTTCACGGTGAGCGGGACCAGGCCGCCGGGCAGCTCCACCGGGCCGTCGGTGTCCAGGGGAAGGCCGGTCCACTCGCGCCACTGGGCCAGGCTCCCCGCGACCGTCATGGACGCCGGGCACACCCGCAGCACCTCGCCGCCCGCCCGCACATGCACCCGCAGCCAGGGATCCTCGGGCAGCCCGTCGGGCCGGCGCAGCGCTGTGTACGCGGCCAGCGGCAGCCGCGGGTAACGGTGCTTGCCGCTCGGCCGCAGCGGGACCACGACGTCGTGGAACCCCTGGGCGCGGGCGTGGTCGAGCAGGGCGCGCAGGGTGTACCCGGACAGGTTCCGGGCGAGGCGGTCCGGGACGACGGCGATCTCCAGCGCGCACAGCGTGGTGGGTTCGCGGCCGGCGGCGGTGTCGGACAGGCACTGGCGCAACGCCTCGTCCCAGCCGGTGTCGGGCAGCTCGTCCGAGGCGCCGTCCCAGGCGAGGGGCACGCCGGCCGCCCGCGCCACGACGCGGTCCTCCTCGTCGAGTACGACGAACTGGTGCTCGGCGTGGCGGCGCAGCGCCCAGTCCACCAGGAGCGGATCGGGGCGAATGTAGGCGGGCCACGACGACTCCATGGTGATCATCGCCTCTTCCAGATCCGGTCGCTCGGCGAGGCTGATCGCGCGCAGGCCGGTGCTGGTGGTGCTCATGGCGTCTCTCCCGTCGGTGAGTGCGGGCGCGGTGGCGGTCGTGGTGCTCATCCGGCGAGCCGGCGGGCGGGCAGCCGCCCGGTGGGCAGCGGCCGGGGCTCGTGCCGGCCGGCGAGCAGGGCGAGATACCCCTCCCGGGGGACCGGCCGCGCGCCCAGGAGCCGGACGTGGTCGCCGTCGCGCTGGACGTCGACGGCCCGCCCGCCGGCCGCGGCGAAGCGCCGGACGAGGTCGGCCACCGCCGTCTTGCCCGCGCCACTGCGCAACGTGAACTGGGAATCGGCGCTGAACACGCCGCCGACCCGGACGCCGAAGGTGCCGCCGATCAGCTCGTCCCCCTCCCACACCTCGACGCTGTGCGCGTGGCCGAGTCCGTGCAGCACGCACAGCCCCCGCAGCAGGTCGTCGGTGAGCCACTGCTCGCTGCGTCCGGTGCGGCACTGGCGGACCACCCGCTCGAAGCACCTGTCCGCCGTGGTGGTCCAGTCCGGTGTGCTGCGCAGCTGCCTGCGCAGGCTGCGCTGGAGACGGGCCCGTTCCACGTGGATGACGGGCCGCGGGTCGGGGGAGCACCAGGCGATGGAGTAGGGGTCGTCGCAGCCGGGCAGCACCTTCACCACACCGGCCTCGACCTCGGCCTCGTACATCAGCTCGTTGACGATCCGCTGTTCGGCCGTCGCCGCCGGGAAGGGGTACAGGCCGCGCCGGTAGGCGGCGAGGAGGGACTGGGGACCGAGGTCGCCCCCGAAGGCGACGGGCCCGTCCGCCGGGCCGCCGAGGACGTCCAGCGCTTCCCATGAGCCGCGGGTCCGCGCCAGGGTACGGATGTACACGTCCACCTCACAGGAAGTCGATGGAGGTCAGGTACCGGATGTAGCGGTCGAGCAGCTCCGCGTCCACGGGCGGGATCTCGATACCGCTGCCGCGCAGCGCGGCGTCGACGTTGTCCCGGGTGAACACGGGGAACGTCGTCTCCAGGTACATCTCGGCCACGCTCATCTCACCGGTGGAGCAGCGGTCGATGAACAGCGGGGCGAACGGTGTCATGGGGTGGTCGGGCCGCTCGATCGCCATCCTGACGATCCCGTCGACCCACTCCTCCCAGGGGATCTCGCGAATGGTGTGGCCGTGTGCCCGCAGCCGGCCGGCCAGCACGGAGACGTTCACCTTCCCGGGATTGGTCAGGTGGTAGATCTCGCCGGCCGGCGGCCTGCTCGACGCGATGTGCAGCAGCGCGGCGGAGTAGCAGTCCACCGGGGTGTAGTCCAGGGGGAGTTCGGCGACGGGCGAGGTCCCGGTGTCCACGATGAACTTCTTCATCGCGCACATCTCGGTGGCCGTGTTCCAGGCGCCGGTCGCGCGGTCGCCGGAGATGTCGGCGGCCCGGTAGACGGCGACCGGCAGGCCCTGCCTGGCCGCGTTCAGCAGCAGTCCCTCGGCGACCCACTTGCTCTCGACGTACCCCACCGACAGCCGGTCGGGGTGGTCGGGCGGTGTCTCCTCGGTCACGTGCCGGACACCGGCGGTGCCGAACCCGGAGACCACGGCCATGGTGGAGACGTAGTGCACGGGGATGTTCCGGTACCGTGCGGCCATCCGGACGATCTCCCGGGTGCCCTCGACGTTGGTCGGGCGCATATGGGAGTACGGGTAGATGAAGTTGACCAGCCCGCCCGGGTGGTGGATGACGTCGATAGTCCTGGCGAGGTGGTCGAACTCCGCCTCGGTCAGCCCCAGACGCGGCCGGTCCAGATCGCCCGGCAGGACCGCGATCCGTCCGGACGCCGCGTACTCGGCCAGGTCCTCGGCGAGATAGCGCCGCGCGGTGCCCTGGAGGCGCTCGACGGCATGCCGGGCGTCGCGGGCCCGCACCAGGCAGTGCACGGTGGCGCCGGTGGTCCTGAGCAGGTCGCGCAGCAGGTAGACGCCCAGGAAGCCGGTGGCCCCGGTGAGGAGGACATGGGCCGGGTCCGCCCACGCGGTCTCGGTGGGCCGCGCCTGGATCGGCACGCCTACGACGGTGTCCGCCCGCAGATCGGTGGGGGCCGCGCCGTCCGCGCTGAGCGTGCCGGCCCGGGCCGACTCCACCGCCGCCGCGAAACCGCGCAGCGTGGCGTCGTCGAGCAGCAGCCGGATCAGCGGGCGCACCTGGGTGATCAGGACACCGAGCGAGGCCCGTACCTTCGCCATCAGCTCGGCCGCGAGGATCGAATTGCCGCCCAGATCGAAGAAGTTGTCGACCGGCCCCACCGACTCCACACCGAGCACCTGACACCACAGACCGGCGACGGCGCGCTCCACGAGGTTCGCCGAGGACGCCCCGGCACCGGCCGCCGCAGGGGCCCCGGGCAGCTCGGACGGATCGGGCAGCGCGGCGAAGTCGGTCTTGCCGTGCGCGGTCGTCGGCATCGCGTCGAGCTGGACGAACCGGGCCGGGACCATGTAGGCGGGCAGGTGGCGGGCGGTGAAGGCGCGCAGTTCCCCGGGATCGAGGGGGTGCGGGGCGCGCCGGGCGGTGAAGTAGGCGACGAGCTGGTCCTCCCCCCGGTGGGCGAAGGACGTGACCGCGGCGTCGTCGACGAGGCCGTGCGCGGACAAGGCCGCCTCGATCTCGGCCGGTTCGACGCGGAAGCCGCGGATCTTGAGCTGCCGGTCGGCCCGGCCCACGATCTCCAGGTTGCCGTCGGCCGTCCAGCCGCCCAGGTCGCCGGTGCGGTACACGGTCCCCGTACCGGCCGCCGCGCCCGGCAGGGTGACGAACCGCTGCCGGCTCCGCTCCTCGTCGCCGAGATAACCCTGGGCGACGCCGGGGCCGCCGAGGTAGATCTCGCCGTGCCGCCCGGGCGGGACCGGGTTCAGCCGCTCGTCCAGGACCCGCACGACGGTCCCCGGCAGCGGCCGTCCGACGGGCGCGGGGCCCTGGGCCGGCAGCGCCTCGGCGGTGATCTCCATCGTGCAGGAGGTGATCGTCGTCTCGGTCAGCCCGTAGGCGTTGACGAGGCGGGAGTCCGGCATCAGCCGCAACGCGGTCCGGCAGTCCTCGGCATGCACCGCGCTGCCGCCCACGATGGTGAGCCGCACCGGCAACTCGACGGGTTCGCGGGCCAATTCGGCGAGGAAGGCGCGCCAGTACGATGGGGTCAGGTCCATCACCGTGACACCGTGCGACACCAGCCGGCCGGGCAGCTCGCTCGGCGCCCAGGCGTACTCGGGCAGGACGAGGGTCGCGCCGTTGAGCAGGGTGTTGAGGATCTGTTCTATGGAGGTGTCGAAGGACAGCGCGGCGAACTGCAGCACCCGGTCCTCCGGCCCGACCCCGTACCGCTCGTTGACGGCGCGGCACAGATAGGCGAGGGAGGCGTGGGCCACCCGTACGGCCTTGGGGGAGCCGGTGGAGCCCGAGGTGTAGATGATGTAGGCGGTGTCCGCCGGCTCGACGGCGACGGGACCGGCACCGGGGGAGTCCTCGGCGTCCGCGGCGGCCCGCGGGTCCAGGGTCGTCACCGGCAGCCCGGTGAACCGGCCGGTGTGCTCGGGGCGGGTGACGGCGACCGCGCAGCCCGTCTCCTTGACGTAGGCGGCGATCCGGTCGTCCGGGACGCCCGGCTCCACCGGAAGGTAGGCCGCCCCCGCCTTGAGCGTCGCGAGCAACGACACGACGAGGTCGATGGAGCGCTCCAGGTGGACCAGGACCACCGCTCCGCGCCCCACTCCGCGCAGGCGTAATCGGTGGGCCAACCGGCTCGCGGCCGCGTCGAGTTCGGCGTAGCCGATCCGGTGGCCGTCGTGTTCCACCGCTGTGGCCTCGCCACGGGCCGCCGCCACCGCGGCGAAGCGCTCGTGTGCGTACGGCTTCCCGATGATGTCCATGAGTCCTCTCGTCCAGTACGGGTGTGAGAACGCTGACTGTCCGCCGACGCGCGTGGGCGCACGGCGGACTCGTGCCTGGGATTGCGCCGGCCCTGAGGGAACGGGTGGCAGGCCGGAGTGCCGGTGTGCGGTGAATCCGTTGGCTGCGGGCGGGAGTTCAGAGGGAAGAAGTCACCGCGCCCGGCACACGGCGGGCGCGCGGGTGCGGCTCGACGGCCACACGGAAGGGGATCGGCCGGCTCGGGGGCATCGGGTGGGCGAGTCGAACGGCCGCTGAGGTGTCAGCGTGCCCCGACGCCGTCACAGACAGCGGTGTGCGGCGTCGCTCGGTCCCTGCATCGTCGATGTCTCCATCGTTGCCGTCCCCCATCTTCAACCGAACGTCAGTTTCCGTGCCGGGTACTCGACCCGGCGCCTACTGTGCTCTGTTGCGACCGTGCCGAGGAAACCCTACGGCGGCAGGCGTTGTCAACGGGGGGACATTCCTTTTCCGGAGAGTGGAACGAGGGATGGAGAGGGGAACACGCGGGGAAAAGAGAGGGGTGCGGCCGCTCACATCCGCGCCCCGTGCAGAAGGATGGCGGCCGGTAATCGGGCGGTTATCCGAAGCGCCGACAGGCCGTGGCCGACCCCTTCATCGTGCTCAAACATCTTGCCTCCCCTAGGGGGTATGGGTATAAGTGGTGCGGAACGGGACTTCAATCCACAGACGGGAGCGGCTTTTGCGCAACTTCTCCGGACCGGCCCGGGCCGGTCGCGTCCCACCACGATTTCCGAAATGCCGGGACGAGGCCGTCGTCGTTACCGCCCGGAAATTGACGTCCTGTTAACCGGCGATTATCAGCGACATTCCGGGCGTTGACCGCGATATCCATGGGCCGGCCTGTTCTCCCGCACGTCGTCCGCCGCACCGCTCCCGCCGCCACCGCGGACTGGCCTGGATGGGCGCTGGGCAGCCCTGTGCGGCCCTGCCCGGCCTGGCTCTGCTCGGCTTGCTTGGCCCAGTCCGGCTGCGGACAGGTTCGGCTGCGGACAGGTTCGGCCTCGGACCGGTCCGCGGAACGACGCACCGCAGCAGAAAGGGACCCTCATGTTCGACGACCTCGACGTCCGCGCCCTGTCCCGCCGCCCCGGCGCCAAGTGGAGCCGTGCCCAGCCGGGCGTCCTCCCGGCCTGGATCGCGGAGATGGACTTCCCGCCCGCCCCGGCCGTGCGCGAGGCCCTGCTGCGCTGCGTGGAGGACGACCTCGGCTACCCCTCCTGGGACGGACGGGCCGAGGAGAACCCGCTGCGCACCGCCTTCGCCGAGCGGATGCGCGCACGCCACGGCTGGCAGCCCGACCCCGCCCACGTACGGGAGTTCACCGACATCAACCAGGGCCTGCAGGCCGTGCTGAACGTCGCTACGCGACCGGGGGACGGCGTCGTGGTGCACACCCCGACCTACCCGCCGTTCCTGGAGACCATCGCGAGCATGGGCCGGCGCACGCACGCCGTGCCCTACACCCCGGACGGCGACGGCTGGACGTTCGACGCCGACCGGCTGGACCGGGAGTTGCGCGAGGGCACCTCCCGGGTGCTGCTGCTGGTCAACCCGCACAACCCGACGGGGCGGGTGCTCGACCCCGAGGAACTGCGGGCGCTGGCCCGGCTCGCGCTGCGCCACGACCTGCTGGTGGTCGCCGACGAGGTCCACGCCGATCTGGTCCACGAGCCGCACCGGCACATCCCGTTCGCCTCCCTCGGGGACGAGGTGGCCGCCCGCACGGTGACCCTGACCTCGGCCACGAAGACGTTCAACGTGCCCGGGGTGCGCTGCGCCGTCGCCCATGTCGGCGCGGCCGGGGTGCGCGAGGCGCTGGCCCGTCCCACCCACCTGTACGGTGAGCCCAACACCTTCGGGGTGGCCGCCACCCTGGCCGCCTGGGAGCAGGGGGAGGCCTGGCTGGCGGAGCTGCGGCAGGTCCTGGCCCGCAACGCCGCGCTGGTACGCGGCGGGCTCCCGGCCGGGGTGGGCTACCGGATGCCGCAGGCCACGTTCCTCGCCTGGCTGGACTGCCGCGAACCCGGGCTGGAACCCGACCCGTTCACGTTCTTCCGGGACAAGGCCCGGGTCCTGCTCAACGACGGCCGCGCCTTCGGACCGGGCGGCGAGGGCTTCGTACGCCTCAACTTCGCCACCTCCCGGAGCATTCTGGAGGACATCCTGCGCCGGATCCGGGAGTCCCTGACCTGACACACATCCCCGGCCTCGCGGACGTACGACGACGGCGGGGCGGACCGTGTGGTCCGCCCCGCCACCGTGCCGTGGTTCAGGCCGCGGCCCGGAACCGGCGCAGCCGCAGGCTGTTGCTGACCACGAACACCGACGAGAACGCCATCGCGGCACCGGCGATCATGGGGTTGAGCAGTCCGCTCGCGGCGAGCGGCAAGGCGGCGACGTTGTAGGCGAACGCCCAGAACAGATTGCCCTTGATGGTGCCGAGGGTGCGCCGGGCGAGCCGGAAGGCGTCCGCCGCGACCCGCAGGTCCCCCCGGACCAGGGTCAGGTCGCCCGCCTCGATGGCCGCGTCCGTGCCGGTGCCCATGGCCAGGCCCAGGTCGGCCTGGGCCAGCGCGGCGGCGTCGTTGACGCCGTCCCCGACCATCGCGACGGCGTGTCCCTCGCCCTGCAGACGCTTGACCACGTCCACCTTGTCCTCGGGCATGACCTCCGCTATCACCTGGTCGATGCCGGCCTCGGCGGCCGCGGACCGGGCGACGGTCTCGTTGTCCCCGGTGAGCAGGATCGGGGTCAGCCCGAGCGCCCGCAGCCGCCGGACGGCCTCGGCGCTGGTCTCCTTGATGGCGTCGGCGACCTCCAGCACGGCGCGCGGCTCACCGTCCCAGGCCACCGTGATGACCGTACGGCCCGCGGCCTCGGCCTCGGCACCGGCCCGCGCCAGACCGGCGGGCAGCTCCATGGACCGCTCGGTGAGCAGCTTCCGCCGGCCGACCAGGACGCGGTGCCCGTCGACCACGCCCTCCACGCCGAGCCCCGGCAGGTTCCGGAAGTCCCGGGGGGCCGGCAGCGTGCCGACCCGGTCGGCGGCACCCGCGGCGACGGCCTGTGCGATGGGGTGCTCGGAGGCGTGCTCCAGCGCGCCCGCCAGCCGCAGTACCTCGTGCTCGGCCACGCCCTCGGCGGGGTGCACGGCCAGCAGGCTCATCCGCCCGGTGGTCACGGTGCCGGTCTTGTCCAGCACGATGGTGTCGACCTTCCGGGTGGTCTCCAGCACCTCCGGCCCCTTGATGAGGATGCCGAGCTGGGCGCCGCGGCCGGTACCGACCAGCAGGGCCGTCGGGGTGGCCAGGCCCAGGGCGCACGGGCAGGCGATGATGAGCACCGCCACCGCCGCGGTGAACGCGGCCGTCGCGCCCGCGCCGTTGCCGAGCCAGAAGCCGAGGGTGGCCACGGCCAGGCCGATCACGATCGGCACGAAGACGGCGGAGATCCGGTCGGCCAGCCGCTGCGCGGCGGCCTTGCCGTTCTGCGCGTCCTCCACCATCCGGGCCATGCGGGCCAGTTGGGTGTCGGAGCCGACCCGGGTCGCCTGGACGACGAGCCGGCCGCCGGCGTTCAGGGTCGCTCCGGTGACGGCGTCGCCCTCGCCGACCTCCACGGGCACCGACTCACCCGTCAGCATGGAGGCGTCGACCGCCGAACTGCCCTCGACCACGGTCCCGTCGGTCGCGATCTTCTCGCCCGGCCGGACGATGAACCGGTCGCCCACGGCCAGGTCCTCGATCCGGATCCGCTCCTCGCGGCCCCCGCGCAGCACGGTGACCTCCTTGGCGCCCAGCTCCATCAGCGCCCGCAGGGCGGCACCGGCCATGCGCTTGGAGCGCGCCTCGAAGTACCGGCCCGCCAGGAGAAAGGCGGTGACCCCGGCCGCGGTCTCCAGATAGAGGTTCCCGCCGCCGTCCGAGGGGGAGATGGTCAGCTCGAAGCCGTGGGTCATCCCCGGGGTGCCGGCCGAGCCGAAGAACAGCGCCCACAGGGACCACAGGAACGCGGCGGCGGTGCCGACCGAGATCAGGGTGTCCATGGTGACGGCGCCGTGCCGCAGGTTGGTGAAGGCCGCGCGGTGGAACGGCCAGGCGGCGTAGGTGACCACCGGCGCCGTCAGGGTGAGGGAGAGCCATTGCCAGTAGTCGAACTGCCAGGCGGGCACCATGGCCAGGGCGATGACCGGCACGGCCAGCGCCACGGCGGTGATCAGCCGCTCGCGCAGCGAGCGCAGTTCGTCGTCCGCCCGGCCGCCGGTCTCACCCGCCTCGCCGCCCTCCGGTACGGCGGGCGCGGGCGGCGCGGCGGTGTAGCCGACGGCCTCGACGGTGGCGATCAGATCCGCCACCTCAAGGACGGGGGAGTAGGTGATCCTGGCCTTCTCGGTGGCGTAGTTGACGGTGGCCTCGACTCCCTCCATGCGGTTGAGCTTCTTCTCGATGCGGGCGGCGCAGGAGGCGCATGTCATCCCGCCGATGTTCAGCTCGACGTGGGCCAGGTCCTGGGTGGTTGTTGCCATCATGCTCCTCGGCAGGGGACTGCGGAGCCGCGGTCAGGGGGCTGACCGCGGCTGGTTGCATACCCCTACGGGGTATCGGTAGAGCTATATATACCCTCGGTCCCGGACGGAAGCAAGGTCGTGGAAGATCGTTGTCCGTATACAGCCGGGGGGTATGCCGGGGGCCTACCCGACGAGGGCCCGCCTGCGCGTCGGTGCCGGGCCAAGTCACCGGGCGTCTCCGCGAATTCGCATGTCGCGCCGGGTATGGCCGGTCGGTCGCGGGTGGTTTATACGGGTCGTGGGTATCTTGCTGGAGGGAGCTCGCCGCGGTGCGGGGCATCCCTCGGGAGAGGGAAGGGAAGCGGAGTCATGGCGGGGCAGAAGAAGCACAAGGATGACGTGATGATGCGGCTCCGTCGCATCGAGGGGCAGGTCCGCGGTCTGCAGCGCATGGTGGCCGAGGACACCTACTGCATCGACGTCCTCACCCAGGTGTCGGCGGTGACCCGCGCGCTGCAGTCGTTCGCGCTGCAGATGCTCGACGAGCACATGGCCACCTGCGTGAGCAACGCGGTCGCGGAGGGCGGCGAGGAACGCGAGCAGAAACTGAAGGAGGCGTCGGACGCCATCGCCCGCCTGGTGCGTTCCTGACGGCGGACGGCGGACGGTAGGTGGCGGACGAGGCGGCAGGTGGGTCGGCGGGTGGCGGACGGCAGGCCCTGGACGGGTCGGCGGGCCGGCAGGCGGCAGGCGGCCGCGGCGGCCCGGCCGCCGGTCGAACGCCGCCGACCGGGTCGGCCCCGGGAGACGGGTCGCCGGTACCGGATCCCCGGCGCCGGATCGCCGGCCCCTGATCGCCGGGGCACCGCCCGTCTCTCGCCGCCCCTTTGACGCGAGCGCCCCCCCCTGTCGGCACCTCGCCGGTCCGAAAAGACCTCCTGCCGGCACCTCGCTGACCCGAACAGACCTCCTGTCGGAGCCTCCCGGCCGGCCGGGCCCCCCGTCGGCACCTCCTCGGCCCGGCGGACCCCCGTGCAGCGCGCGAGCCCCTCCGGCCGCATGTGCGTTCCCCCGAGGCGTGCCGGCGCGCGACCGACGGACCGGTCGCAATCGCCGGTCCGGTCGTGCTCACCGCCCGCCCGGGGCTTGTCCTGACCACCCCGCACCCCTAGGGTCGTCCGCGTACGACAGCAAGCGCTTTCCGTGTCTCTTCCACGGCTTCCATGTCCTCCATGGCCGCCCGCGTCCCGTCGATCCCCCGAGGAGCGCCGCATGCCCCTGCCCGCGTCCCGCCGCCGCGTCGCCGTGATCGGCACCGGTGCCATCGTCACCGGCGGTCATCTGCCCGCGCTCAGGGCTCACGCCGAGCGGGTCGAACTGGTCGCCGCCGTCGACCTGGACGAGGGCAGACTGGACGCCTTCCGGCAGCTCGCGGGCGCGCATGTCGCCGGGTTCGCCTCGACGGAGGCCATGCTGGACGAGGTCCGGCCCGACCTGGTGCTGATCGGCACCCCGCCCGCACTGCACCGGGAGCAGACCGTGGCCGCGCTCAAGGCGGGCGCCTGGGTGCTGTGCGAGAAGCCGCTGTGCCTGTCCCAGGCCGAACTGGACGACATCGCCGCCGCCGAGGAGGCGTCCGGCGCCTACGCCGCGGTCGTCTTCCAGCACCGCTACGGCTCGGGCGCCGTGCACGCCCGCGACCTCATCGCACGCGGCGAGCTGGGCGCCCCCCTGGTGGCGCACTGCCAGACCACCTGGTACCGGGACGCCGCGTACTACGCCGAGCCGTGGCGCGGCCGATGGGCCACCGAGGGCGGCGGTCCCACCATGGGCCACGGCATCCACCAGTACGACCTGCTGCTGCACCTGCTCGGCGAGTGGGAGGAGATCCGGGCCATGGCGGCCCGCCTGGTCCACGACGTCGAGAGCGAGGACGTCTCCACCGCCCTGGTCCGCTTCCGCGACGGCGCGCTCGCCACCGTCGTCAACAGCGTGCTGTCCCCCCAGGAGGTGAGCCGCGTCCGCGTCGACTGCGCCGAGGCGACCGTGGAGTTGACCCACCTGTACGGACACGGCAACGACGACTGGGTCTACACCCCGGCCCCGCACGTCGACCCCGAGCGTGTCGCCGCCTGGCGCGCCCCCGCGCACAACGTGACCAGCTCGCACACCGCGCAGCTCGGCACTTTCCTCGACGCCTACGACCAGGGGGTACGGCCGCCCGGCAGCGGCCGGGACGCCCGCGCCGCGGTGGAGTTCGCCGCCGCCCTGTACAAGGCGGCGTTCACCGGGCGGCCCGTGCGCGCCGGCGAGATCGGCCCTGGCGATCCTTACTACACGGCCATGCACGGCGGCCATCCCGGCTGGGCGCCGAAGGGGCGCGCGTGAACATCCGCGTCAGCCACGTCCACGGCGAGCACCTCGCGGTCCAGGCGCCGAACGGCACCGAGATCCTCCGCTACGTCTACCGTCCCGACCCGGATCCCTTCGAGTCCCCCAAGCCCTACGCCCACCCGGTCCGCACCCTGTCCGGGCGCACGGTGACCGGGTACCGTCCGAGCGACCACCGCTGGCACAAAGGCGTACAGATGACGGCCAGCCACCTGTCCGGTCAGAACTTCTGGGGCGGCAACAGCTATGTGCCCGGCCGGGGTTACCTGGCGCTGCCCGACCGGGTCGGCTCCATGCGCCACGACGGTTTCGCCGCTCTCACCTCCGAGGCCGAACGGTTCGCCCTGGCCGAGGAGTTGACCTGGGTCGCGAACGGCGGGCAGGAGTGGGCGCGCGAGGAACGCGGTATCGAGGTGCACTCGGTCGACGAGGAGGCCGGCGCCTGGGTGCTGGACTGGTCGGTCCGGCTCACCAACATTCGTGCGGAGCCCCTGGTGTTCGGCTCCCCGACCACCGCGGGCCGTGAGCTCGCCGGGTACACCGGTCTCCACTGGCGCGGGCCGCGCGACTTCACCGGCGGCCGGGTCCTCGCCCCAGGGCGCGGCGATGCCGACGCGGAGGCACTGATGGGCAGTCAGGGGCCCTGGCTGGCCTTCACCGCCGAGCACGACGAGGTCGACGGGCACTCCACGCTGGTCTTCGCGCACGCGCCGGAGAACCTGGACGAGGCGTCGGCGATCCACGAGTGCCACTGGTTCGTCCGCGCCGAACCCGCCCCGTCGGTCGCCGTCTCCTGGGCGTTCTTCGAGGAGTTCACCCTGAGGCCGGGGGAGTCCTTCGGTTACCGCTACCGGCTGGTGATCGCCGACGGCGCCTGGAGCCGGGACCGGATCACCGCCCACCTGGCGGCCCTGCCGTGGTGACCGGACCGCAAGCCCGGCCGTCGGCCGGCGGCGCCCCTTGACGGGCCCTTGGTCCGTACCTATGGTCTCGTCAACTCGGCCGTTCAGGAAGCCGCATGGCGTTCACATACGAGGACGGATCAGATGCAGGACAAGGACATGCCCGCCCGCCGTCGCCGTAAGTCCCCGCGTTCCGCTCTCGCCCTCACGGCGGCGGCGACCCTGCTCGCCACCGGGCTGCTCTCCTGGCCCGGCGCCCAGCGGGCGCAGGCCGCGCCCACCACCTTCACGCACCCCGGCGTCACCGTCTCCCGAGCCCAACTCGACTTCGCCCGCGGCAAGGTGCTGGCCGGCGCCCAGCCGTGGAAGGGCGCCTACGACCAGATGGCGGCGAGCAAGTACGCGAGCCTCAGCCGCACCCCGAAGCCCCGCGCCGTCGTCGAGTGCGGTTCGTACTCCGACCCGAACAACGGCTGCACGGACGAGCGCGAGGACGCGATCGCGGCGTACACCGACGCGCTCGCCTGGTACATCACCCGCGACGAGCGCTACGCGAAGAAGGCGATCGAGCTGATGGACGCCTGGTCCGCCGTGCTCCGGGACCACACCAACAGCAACGCGCCGCTCCAGACGGGCTGGGCGGGCTCCTCCTGGCCCAAGGCCGCCGAGATCATCAAGTACACGTACACCGGTACGTGGGCCGGCTCGGGCCGGTTCGCGGCCATGCTGCGCGACGTCTATCTGCCCGAGATCATCAACGGCTCGAACTCCAACGGCAACTGGGAGCTGTCGATGATGGAGGCGGCCGTGGGCATCTCCGTCTTCCTGGAGGACAAGACGGCGTACGACACGGCCATGGCCAAGTTCCGCACCCGCGCCGCCGCCTATGTGTACCTCGCCTCCGACGGCGACCTGCCGAAGACCGTCCCGAGCCAGAACCTCGACACCCGCGACAAGATCGTCTCCTACTGGCAGGGCCAGTCGACCTTCGTCACCGGCCTCACCCAGGAGACCTGCCGCGACTTCACCCACACCGGATACGGCATCTCCGCCCTCTCGCACGTGGCCGAGACCAGCCGGATCCAGGGCCAGGACCTGTACGGCACCGACGTCGGCGAGCGGCTGCGGCAGGCGCTCGGCTTCCAGTCGAAGTACGAACTGGGCGCCACCGTCCCGAGCTGGCTGTGCGGCGGCAGCGTCGACCGCGGGCTGGGCCCGGTCACCGAGGTCGGCTACAACGCGCTGCACAACCGCCTGGGCATCGCCATGACCAACACCGCGACCCTGACCGGACAAAACCGCCCGGCGGGCAGCAACAACCTCTTCGTCGCCTGGGAGACCCTGACCCACGGGGACAACCCGAACTGACGTCCCACTGACGGACTGCCGGCACCGGAGACCCGCAGCCCTGCTCTTCTCATAATAGGATGACTACTTTTCGCTGCCTTCGTGCCTCGTACGGTCATCTTCGCGCCGTTGTGGGCTCAATTGGTGGATCTTAGCGTCATCTGACGAAGTGTTCGGCTTGCCGGCCGGTAGGCCGGACAGCCCCGCGCAAACCGCCAGGGACGTGACATGGGAACACCTCCACCGCCCAACAACACGGAAATCGTCAGTACCTCCTGTATCGAGGTCACGGGAACGGGCCGACGCAACGACCCGTACCAGCTCGAACCCGTCATCAGCCCCGACGACTGCAACGCGCTCAGGTGCACTCCCGACGGGCTTCTCGTTCCGCGTACGGTACCGGCCGGGATCGAGCGGGGCGGGAACATCGGCGCCGCGCGCTCGGTGGACATCGACGTCACCGACACCGGAGGCGAGAACTGCCCGGACACCTGGGCCATCGGTGCCCGGCTCACCCCCGTCTACGGGCAGGCGGCCGGCCAGAACCGCTCGTTGCCCCTCAACGGCGAGTGGACACCCACCGACTGCGTGGCGACGCTGCCCGAGCCGGGCGTGTACCAGGTGACGGCCATGGCCGTGGGGCAGATCTGCGCCATCGCCAGGTTCAGCACCAACGTGTGGATCACGTTCGCACTGCAACGCGACAACGACGTGATCCTGGCAGGGTCCGGTGTGGTGCAGCACCAGTACGGTTTTCCGCCGCTCGGCAACGGCTACCAGGCGTGCCATGTGGGCCAGGGCTCCATCACGCGGAACATCGTCGTCGGTGACCGGGCCACCCTCCGCCTGGTGGCCTCCGCCTCCGGGCGCGTGGCCGAGAACAGCACGCTGCAACGTGCCGAGATCCGCGCGCCCCGCATCTCGTGGCACAAGATCTCCGACTAGGGGGAGCCATGAGCGACAGCACACCCCCCGCCGGCCTCCGCGCCCGTTACTTCACCCGCCAGGGTGAGGGCGTCCAAGTGGTCCACAACCTCCGTGACGCCACGGCGTACCGGGAGCTGGGCTATGAGGAAACGGACGAGGAGGCCTACAACGCCAGCCTGCCCGACTCCGCCGACGGTCCCTGCCTGGATCATTTCGCGGACTGCCAGGGAGGCTGAGGAAACACCGCGCCGGGCCGCGTCGATGCTGCGCCCGCGGCCCGGCACGGTCAGGTCGTACGCGACCTGCTGCTCTTTCCGGTGCTTTCCGGCAGGGCCTCACCCGCGGTCCCGCGCCGGCGTTCCGTCGCTCACAGAGCCGGGCCGCCCGTGTCGCCCGGCTTGATCCGGCCGCGCCACGCGCCGGACTCCGCGCCGTGTTCCTCGATGTACTCCTTGAACCGCTTCATGTCGCCCTTGACGCGGCGGTCGATGGTGCCGATCAGGTCCCCGACCTTCTCCACGGGGCCGCTGGTCTCGACGTCCATCACCAGCTCCACCCTGGTGTGGCTGTCGTCCACCCGCTCGAAGCGGACGCTGCCCCGCTGGCTGGTGTCGCCGCCGACCGTGCGCCACGTGATCCGCTCGTCCGGCAGCTGGTCGACGATCTCGGTGTCGAACTCCCGCCGTACCCCGCCGATCTTCGTGGTCCAGTGGTTGTGCCGGTCATCCACCTGGGTGACCTCCTCGACGCCTTCCATGAAGTTCGGGAAGCTTTCGAACTGCGTCCACTGGTTGTAGGCGGTGTGCACCGGAACGCCGACTTCCACCGCTTCCTTGACCGTGCTCATCTTGAGGTCTCCGTTCTCACTGGTGGGGTCTCTCCCGGGCCGGCCGTCCGTGCGGCGCGCCCGGGCCGGAACTGCCGGGTACCCGGGGAGCCGACGGTCATGGCCACCGACTTCGATCATCGCCGCCGGGCTCGCCGGGGCCCCCGGCGCCGGGCCCGGCGCCCGCCGCTCGCGACCGGGCCGGCGGGGTGCGGATCCGGCCACCGCCCCCGTCTTCGGGCCACCGCCTGACGTGGTGTTTTACAGTGTTTGCCACCAGTTCAGGGCAACAGGACCTGTGAGGGAATCGCGAACATGCCGACCGAGACGTTTGAGTTCCAGGTAGAGGCCCGTCAGCTGCTCCAGCTGATGATCCACTCGGTCTACTCGAACAAGGATGTCTTCCTGCGGGAACTCGTCTCCAACGCCTCCGACGCGCTGGACAAGCTGCGTCTGGAGAAGCTCTGGGACGACTCGCTCGACGCGGACACGTCCGATCTGCACATCGAGATCGACATCGACAAGGACGCCCGCACCCTCACCGTGCGCGACAACGGCATCGGAATGTCGTACGACGAGGTCGGGCAGCTCATCGGCACGATCGCCAACTCGGGCACCGCGAAGTTCCTCCAGGAACTGCGCGAGGCCAAGGACAAGGCCGGTGAGGACGGGCTGATCGGCCAGTTCGGCGTCGGCTTCTACTCCGGCTTCATGGTGGCGGACGAGGTCACCCTGCTGACCCGGCGGGCCGGCGAGAGCCAGGGCACCCGGTGGTCCTCGCGCGGCGAGGGCACGTACACGCTGGAGAAGGTCGACGACGCGCCGCAGGGCACGTCGGTCACGCTGCACCTCAAGCCCGCCGACCCGGAGAACCAGCTCCACGACTACACCTCCCCGTGGAAGATCAGGGAGATCGTCAAGCGGTACTCGGACTTCATCACCTGGCCGATCCGCATGGTGCCCGAGAAGGCCGGCGAGGGCGACGAGACGCCCGAGCCCGAGACGCTCAACTCCATGAAGGCGCTGTGGGCGCGGCCCCGCGACGAGGTGTCCGACGACGAGTACCACGAGCTGTACAAGCACATCGGCCACGACTGGCGCGACCCGCTGGAGACGATCCGGCTCCAGGCGGAGGGCACCTTCGAGTACCAGGCCCTGCTGTTCCTCCCGGCGCACGCCCCCCACGACCTGTTCACCCGCGACTTCAAGCGGGGCGTGCAGCTGTACGTCAAGCGCGTGTTCATCATGGACGACTGCGAAGCGCTGCTGCCGCCGTACCTCCGCTTCGTCAAGGGCGTCGTGGACGCCGCCGACCTGTCGCTGAACGTCTCCCGCGAGATCCTCCAGCAGGACCGCCACATCGAGATGATGCGGCGCCGGCTGACCAAGAAGGTCCTGTCCACGGTCAAGGAGATGATGACCAAGGACCAGGAGCGCTACGGCACCTTCTGGCGGGAGTTCGGCACGGTCCTGAAGGAGGGACTGGTCACCGACGCGGAGAACCGTGACGCCATCCTCGCCGTCGCCTCCTTCGCCAGCACGCACCACGACACCGAGCAGACCACCCTGGCGCGGTACGTGGAGCGGATGAAGGAGGGCCAGGAGGACATCTACTACCTGACCGGCGAGTCCCGGCAGAGCATCGAGAACTCCCCGCACATGGAGGCCTTCCGGGAGCGGGGCATCGAGGTGCTGCTGCTCACCGACCCGGTCGACGAGGTGTGGGCCGACGCCGTCGGCGAGTACGACGGCAAGAAGCTGCGCTCCGTCGCCAAGGGGCAGATCGACCTCGACGCCAAGGACGAGGACGGCGCCGACGACGACCGGGAGAAGCAGACCGAGGAGTACGCCGGCCTGCTGGGCTGGATGAAGGAGCAACTGGACGAGGACATCAAGGACGTACGGCTGTCCTCCCGCCTCACCGTCTCCCCGGCCTGTGTCGTCTCCGACGCGCACGACCTCACCCCGGCGCTGGAGAACATGTACCGCGCGATGGGCCAGGAGGTGCCCCGCGCCAAGCGGATCCTGGAGCTGAACCCGGACCACCAGCTGGTGAAGGGCCTCAACCAGGCGTACCGGGAGCGCGAGGACCGCACGGAGCTGGCCGAGACCGCCGAGCTGCTGTACAGCCTGGCGGTGCTCGCCGAGGGCGGCCAGCCCAAGGAGCCGGCCCGCTTCGTCAAGCTGATGACGGACCGCCTGGAACGCGCGCTGTAAACAGCCCGCGCGGGGCGCTGTCAGCCCGGCGCGCTCCCGCCGGATGCCGTACCACCGCGTGGACACGCGCCCGCTCCGCCGTCGAGGCGACGGCGGAGCGGGCACGTCCGGATCGAGGGCCGCCGCGCGCGGCGGCTGCCACGGGGCCGGCCGGTTCGGACGGCGCAGGGGGACGATGAAGCATTCGCCCGGCCGGGTCCGGTCGTACCCGGGGACAACGCGCCGTCGCGGGTCCGGGCGGGGTGCGTCAGCCGGTGCCGCGCTCCAGCACCCTGCGGGCCGCCTCGGCCTCCGCCGCCGGCGGGGACAGCTCGTCCAGGGTGTCCAGCTCGTCGTCCGCTTCCAGCTCCCGCGTCCAGGCCGCCGCGAGCCGCTCCTGCTCCTCGCGCGGCCGCGCGCCGACGGCCTCCCGGTGGTCGGGGTCCAGCGCCGCCAGGAATCGTTCGACCGGGTCCGTCGGCATGCCGTGCTCCTTGTCGCCGCGAGGGGGTGCCGCTCCCGGCCAGCATGGCCAACCGTGCGCGCGCCCGCCGCCCGACACGGGCCCGGGCCACCCTGATGGCCCTGCCGCCCCTCCCGCCCCGGGCCCGTCAGGTCTGCCGGGCGTGCACGGGCGCGTTGGCGACCTCGTCGGGACACTTCCGGCGCGGGTCGCGCCGCCGGTCGCGCCGCCAGTCGGACACCGCGAGGGCCAGGGAGGCCGCCATGCCGGCCAGCCCGGCGCCCAGTGCGGTGACGAGAGCGCCGCGGTAGTCGCCGCTTCGGCCCAGCACCAGATAGAACAGGCCGGGCAACGCGGCGGTGCCCAGCGCCGCGCCCAGCCGCTGCCCGGTCTGCAGCGCGCCGCCCGCCGCGCCCGCCATGCGCACGGGCACCTCGCGCAGGGTCATGGTGATGTTGGGGGAGACCACGAAGCCGCCGCCGACGCCGCCGAGGAAGAGCACCGGCGCGGCGAGCCAGGGCGCGAGATCCAGGGGTGCGAGCCGCACCAGCAGCGCGGTGCCGCCCAGGCCGGCGATCACCCCCGCGAGGCCGCAGACGGTGAGCAGCCGGCCGTAGCGCTCCACCAGCCGGCCGGAGACCACGGCCGCGCTCGCCGAGCCGAGCGCGAAAGGGGTGACGGCGAGACCGGACCGGAGCGGGGAGAAGTCCAGCCCCCGCTGGTAGAAGAGGGCGAACACCAGCCACACGCCGCTGAACCCGACGAAGTACAGCGTGCCGATGCCGGCGCCGATGGCGTAGCCGCGCACGGTGGTGAACAGCCGCGGGTCCAGCAGCGGCTGGGAGCCCCGGGCGACGAGACGGTGCTGCCGCCGGGAGAAGACGGCGAGGAGCGCGGCGCCGGCGAGGAACAGCCACCACAGGCGCTCGATGCCGCCGGACTCCGCCAGCACCAGCGGACACATCAGCGCGAGCACGCCGAGCCCGAGGAGCAGCACGCCGGGCAGGTCCACCCGGCCCCGCCCGGAGCGCCGGGTGCGGGGCAGCAGACGGCGGCCGAGCAGGACGGCGAGGATGCCGATGGGAACGTTGACGTAGAAGATCCACCGCCAGCCCTGGGCGCCGGAGGCCAGGGCGAGGATGGCGCCGCCGGTGATCGGACCGGCGGCGGAGGATATGCCCACGGTGGCGCCGAAGAAGCCGAAGGCGCGGCCGCGTTCGGCGCCGCGGAACATCTGCTGGATGAGCGCGGAGTTCTGCGGGGCCATGAAGCCGGCCGCCAGTCCCTGGGCGAGCCGGGCCGCCACCAGCAGGGTGATGTCCGGGGCCGCGCCGCAGGCCGCGCTGAACACCACGAAGCCGCCGAGGGCCAGCAGGAAGATACGGCGCCGGTCCAGGGCGTCACCGAGCCGGCCGGCGGTCACCAGGGCGAGGGCGAAGGTCAGGGCGTATCCGGACACCACCCACTGCACCTGCGCCGGCGAGGCGCCCAGATCGTGCTGGATGGTGGGCAGGGCGACCGCCACGATGGTGACGTCGAGCAGGCTCATGAACCCGGCCACCAGCGTCACCCACAAGGCGCGCCACCGCCGCGGATCGGGCTCGTACCCGCCGTCGCGGGTGTCCGGTTCCCGGCCGCCCGCGGCCGCCGTCGACGCTGTCACGTGGACTCCTTCCGACCGAGGCAACCGGGCGGACCAAGTTCCCCCGCCCCTGCCGGACACACATACCCGGCCGCTACCCGCAACCCCGGCACGGCACCCGGTCGCCGACGAGGCACCGGACGGACATCTCGCCTAAACTGACCTCATGGACACAAAGAGTGACGACATACTTTCACGCCGTGAGCATCCGCCGCTCTCCCGGAGCACCGCCCTGATCTGCGCGGCAGCCGCGGCCGGAGCCCTGCTCGCGGGATGCGGCACCGACTCCGGCGGCGAAGCCGCGCGGAGCGGAGCGGCCGAGGCCGACCGGATCGCCGCGACCTCCCCCGCGCCGTCGGGCAACCTCACCGAGGACCAGCAGGAGCGCAAGGCGCTCGTCCCCAAGGCCAAGACCGGCTACGAGCAGGCACTCAGCGCGGCGGTGGGGGCCGTACCGGACTCCAAGCCGGTCTCCGTCGAACTCAAGGGCTCCCCGGACAGCCCCCGGTGGGAGGCGGAGGTGGCCACGGGCGACGGCACCGCCCACACCGTCTCCGTCGACGCGGTCGGCGGGAAGGCCGGCCAGGCGCGGGCCGAGGACAAGGACAGCGACGACAAGCGGGAACTGGCGGACCTGCTGAAGAAGGCCACCGTCACCCCGCAGCAGGCCGCGCAGACCGCCACGGGCAAGACCAAGGGCACCGTCACCGCCGTCGAACTCGACGACGACGACGGCGGCACCCCGAAGTGGTCCGTCGACGTGGTGACGACCGACGACTGGAACAAGACGACCTTCGACATCGACGCGACCAACCGCAAGATCCTCCGGGAGCACGTCGACCGCGACTGACGCTCCGCCCGCGGCCCACGGCCCGCGGGAAGCGAACCGCGGCCGCTCCGCACCGGTCCGCCCGCCGGGACGGCCGACCGCCGCCCGGCGGAGGACGGTTACCGGCCTGCGTGGGCGGCCGTGCCGCGGTGCCGCCGCGGTCGCTCCCCGCCTCGGCCGCGCAGGGAGACCTCCGTCTCGGTGAGGACGCGGTGCACGAACCCGTACGACCGGCCGTAGGCCTCGGCGATGGCCCGTATCGACCTGCCGGCCTCGTACTGCTGCTTCATCTCCCGCGCGAGCTCCTCACGGGCCGCACCGGTGATCTGTTCGCCTTTGCGCACAGCTCGTCTCCTTCCGTGGTCCGTTCCGGTCGTGAGCGTCGTCTACCCCGGAAAGGACTCGATGCCCCTGACCGCCGCGTTCTTTCCCGTCCCCGCCGACGGTGGGGCCGGCCCCCGTTTTCCCGCCCGGCACGGGGGAACCCGGGCGCGGCGACCAGTGGAGCGGAGGACGCCATGAGCGGACACACCGGCGAGCCCGCCGACCGGTACGGACGGGCCCGCGACGAGGAGGAGCCCGGAGCGCACTCGGGCGGCGAGAGCCAGGCCCGCGAGCGCACGGTCCCGGGGACGTCCAGTGCGAAGGAGGGCTACCAGCCCGACAGCGGCACCGTGGCCGGCGAGCCGCTGCGCGGTGTCGAGGCCGGGGACCGGCGGCGTGACGACCGGCCGCGGGGCGGCGAGGAGGACCGGTCCGAGGGCTGACCGCCGCCGGACGCTACCCGTCCTCCTCGGACGGGCGCCGTACGAGCAGACGGCTCACCTCGAAGGTGATCTCGGTCGTCTCCGGCTCGGGCGGCGGGTGATAGCGCCCGGCACACACCGAGAGGTTGACGATCAGGAAGGCGTGCCAGCGGCGCCCCACCCCACGCCGGTCGGCGAACACCTGCTCGCCGTTCAGCCACCAGACCACCGAGTGGCGCCCGAACTCGGTGCGCAGGTCGATCCAGGCGCCCGGCCGGACCGCGTCGTGGTGCACGTACCGCTGGGACCCGCGCACATGGTTGGTGAACTCCAGCAGGTCGGGGTGGTCCGGGTGGTACTCGAAGACGTCGACCTCGTGGCCGCCGTCCCGCCAGGTCCAGACGGCCGGCCACGCGCCGGTCTCCGTGGGCAGCCGGACCCGGGTCTCCAGCACGTCCCCCGCCAGGAGGACGAACTCCTCCTCGCTGTCCTCGGTGGTCAGCAGGCCGGTGTCCCACCTGCCGTCCGGCCGCCGGGTGGCCCGGAACACGCCCGAGCGGCTGTGGCTGGCGTCCTCCACCAGGTGGTCCAGCTTGTCGTCGTCCGGATTGACCGGGCCGCCACCCGGATAGGCCGAGGAGCGGCCCGCGGTCCACTGCGCCGTCGAGGTGAAGTCCGCCGTGAACACCACGTCGGTCCGGCGGGGATCGCGGGGGGCCGGAGGCGACGCGCCTGTCGTCGGTTCGTTCATGTCCGATGTCTCACCGGCGGCGCTCCGGACATGCATATGGGCTGATCAACGCGTCGTATTTCCTTCGTGTGGGTGAAGATGACGCGCCGGGAGCGTCACGGCAGGCTGGCGCCCTGGGCCCGGAGCTCCCGCTGGATGGCGCTCACCGGGACGTCCCGCGGCCGCCGCCCCCGGGACGCCGCGAGGGCCGCGCAGACGCCCGCCGCCTGCCCGGTGGCCATGGAGATGGGCATCACACGGTAGGAGGAGTGGGCCACGTGGTCCCCGGAGATGCAGCGGCCCGCGACCAGCACCCGGTCCAGGTCCCGGGGGAGCAGACAGCGCAGCGGGATGTCGTAGGACGCGCCGCGCGGCAGCCGCTGGAGCCTGGTGCCGCGTCCGCTGGGGTTGTGGATGTCGACCGGGTAGGCGCCGCGCGCCACGGCGTCGTCGAACTTGCGGGCCGTCAGCACATCCTCCCCGGTCAGCCGGTACTCGCCGGCGATCCGCCGCGTCTCGCGGACGCCGACCTGGACACCGCTTTGCACCACGTAGGAATCGGCGAAGCCCGGCACCCGGCTGCGCAGGAACCGGGAGATCTGCGCCATCTGCCGGTGCGCGGCGAGTTCCGCGCGGGTCAGGTCCCAGACGCTGGTGCCGAGAACCTCGGTGACCCGGGTGGAGTTGACCGCCACCTCACCGGCGTTCGGGGTGGCGAAGAAGAGCATGTCCTCGCGCGGCAGGTCCAGCTCACCGGCGTCCGTCGCCGCGCGGACCAGCTCCCACAGCCCGTGCACGCCCTTCCACTGGTCCGGCCGGGCGCGGGTGTAGGCGGTGAACCGCTCGTGGTCGAAGCGGACCATGCGGAACATCAGCGTCATGGGCTGGGTCCAGCCGTCCTCCGGCCGGCCGATCTCGTACCCCGCCCCGGCCGCCGCGGCGATGTCGCCGTCGCCGGTGCAGTCCACGATCACGTCCGCGTCCAGCACGAGCGGCCCCGACTTGGTCTCGAACACCGCCCGGACCCGGTCGGGCAGGCTGAGCACGTCGGAGGCGAAGGCGTGCAGCAGCATCCGGACCTCGTGGTTCTCCAGCAGCTCGTACGCCGCCAGCTTGAACAGCTCCGCGTCGAACGGCACGGTGTAGCCGGTCTCCAGCGAGGGCCGGATCGCCGCCCCGGTACGCACCAGCTGGTCGAGCAGGACCCACAGCACCCCGCCGACGACCGGCTCGCCCTCGCCGTGGTCGGCGGGCAGCAGCCGCGTGGTGTCGCCGGGCACGGCCTGCTTGACCTCGTTGTGGAAGCTCATGAGCGGCATGACCAGGGCCGCGGTGGCGTTGCCGCCGAGGAAGCCGTAGCGCTCCACGAGGACCACCTCGGCGCCCGCGTCGGCCGCCCCGAGGGCCGCGCCGAGGCCGGCCGGACCCCCGCCGACCACCAGTACCTGGGTGGACCCCGCGTGCAGGGCCTGGCGGGGCGGCAGCTCCACCGTGGTGGGGACGCGGGGCGGCATCAGATAGGACACGATCACTCCCTCGGGGACCGGCGGCCGTCGTTGTCAGCCGGCGGCGGAGGCGGGCACCGGCGTGCCGGTGCGGCGGACGCAGGGCGCGGCGCCGTCCAGATAGGCGAGGAGCCGCTCGCCGGTCCGGGCCGCCCGCAGCCGCATCGCGGCCGTGCGCACCGCCGCGTCCGCCGCGCGGGCGTGCCGCTCGTCCCACAGCCGGTCCACCTCCGCCAGCAGCAGCCCGGCCGTCTCCCGGACGACACCGCGCAGCGCGGGCGCGCCGATCCGCTGGGCGAAGTCGAAGACCTTCCCGGCGTACGGCAGCGGCAGCAGGGGGATCCCGGCCAGCGCGGCGAAGACCAGGAAGTGCAGCCGCATGCCGACGGCCAGGTCCAGCTGCGCGACGATGTCGAGGACCTCCTGGGGCCCGTGGTTTTGGTGCAGCACCGTGCAGTGATCGGCCGCCGCCATCCGGGACGCCACGGCGTGCGCGTGCCGGATGTCACCGCGCTCCATGGAGACGAAGACGATGTGCGCGTCCAGCCGGTGCACCAGGAAGTCACCGACGCCCGCGAGCAGTTGGTGGTACCCCTCCTCGTCCAGATGCTCGGCCGCGTGCCCGGGCTCGCGGACGCTCATCCCCACCAGCCGCACCCGGCGGGGCACCGCCTCCGCCCGCAGCAGGGCCCGGCCGCGGTCGCCGGGTTCCAGCAGCAGCGCGGGGTCGGCGGTCACGGAGACGGGCCGGGTGACCCCGGCCTCTTCGAGGACGAGCTTCGACTCCTCGTCGCGGACCGTCACCTCCACCGCGTCCGACAGCACCGCCCGCACGTACGCGCAGTCCGTCTCGTCGGTGAGCGGGCCGGCCCCCACCGCGTAGGTGAAGACGGGGACGCCGAGGCTCTGCGCGGTGCCGGCCAGCCGCAGATACCGGCGCGCCTCGGTGTCGTAGAGAATCCCGCCGCCGCCGACCACCAGGACGTTCAGCCGGCGCAGCGAATCGGAGACGCCCTCCCGGCAGACCCCCTCCCAGCCGGCGACCTCGACGTCCGGATGGACCGAGCGGGTGTGCGCCGGATTGCGGGAGAAGACCACGAACCGGGTGTCCGGGCGGCCGGCCCGGACCTGGTCCAGCAGGGCGGTGAGGATCGCCTCGTCGCCGACGTTGCGGCCCCCGTAGGAGCCCAGTACGCCTACGGTCACGCCGTTCGCGCCATCCATGACCGCTCCCTTACGGCTCACAGCAGAAGCTGTATCAGCTTGCCGCCTTGCGGTGGGAACACGCGACCGGGGCCGCGCCGGGGCCGGCCGCGTCAGCGGGCGACGCGGTGCCTGCGCCCGCCCCGGCGGAAGCGCAGGGCGGCGTAGACCAGCGCGAGGACCAGCACCACGGCGCCGATGACCAGGAGATAGAACAGGCCTTCGACGACGAAGCCGATGATCCCCAGGACGACGGCCACGAGGATCAGCAACAGGAACAGGCTCATCGGATCTCCCGGATCTCCCGGCGGGTTCGGTGGGTCAGCGGCGGGCCAGACGTCGCTCGCCGCCGGCGCCCGGTGCGTAGGGCAGCTCGTAGTGGGCGAAGACCCCCGGCTCGTCGGCGGCGGTCAGTTCGCCGTCGGTGTCGATGGACGGGGCCTTCTTGACGTGGCCCTTGCCCTGGGCGACCTTCAGGTAGCCCGGACCGACCTTCGCACCCGTGAGGGGGACGAACACCAGCCGGCGGCGGGTGGGCACCCCCACGGTCACCGTGGCGAAGAAGGGCTCGTCGGTGGCGGTGTCGACGTAGACCGACTCCAGGACACCGATCTTGTGACCGTCCTCGTCGACCACGTCGTGATTGCGCCACTCGCGGATATCGGATGCTTCGAACATCGGTACCTCCTGTGCACGGGGTACCCACTCGCGGGCCGGGGATGTGGCGCCGGTGGTGTCGATGCCCTCGTACGGCGTACCGGTCCGGGGCCGGATGCCCGGCCGGTACGCCGAGTGATCAGCTCACGGGCACGAGGTCAGGAACTCGATCAGCGCCGCGTTCACCTCGTCCGGCCGTTCCTGCTGGGTCCAGTGGCCGCAGCCGGCCAGCTTCACCGGCTCGCGCCACAGGCTGGGCATCAGCGACGGCAGCCGCTCGATGAGTTCCGGCGTGCCGGGGAAGGCGGGGACCACGTCACGGTCGCCGTAGATGTACAGGGCCGGCGGGGTGACGACGGCACCGTGCCAGGGGGCGGTCAGCTCCCAGTTGCGGTCGAGGTTGCGGTACCAGTTCAGGGCTCCGGTGAAGCCCCGGGAGAAGCTCTCCGTGAGCGCGTCGAGATCCTCCTCGGTGAACCACTCCGGCAGCACCTCGGGGTCGGCCATGTCCGCGAGCCAGCCGCGCTCGGGGTCCACCAGCGGCTGCCGCTGTCCGGCGCCGGGAGCGTCGCCGGAACCCCAGTAGAAGAACTTGCGCAGCGCGGTGCGGGTGTCCTCGGCGAACTCGGCGTCGGCCACTCCGGGACGGTTGAAGTAGTTCCAGTAGAAGCGGCCGCCGAACCTCTGGTCCATGGCGGGCAGCGGAGGCCGCGACCCCCGGAACGGCGGCGGCACGCTCAGACCGGCCACCCCGCGCACCAGGTCCGGCCGCAGCAGCGCGGTGTGCCAGGCGACCGGCGCGCCCCAGTCGTGCCCGACGACGTACGCCTTCTCCTCGCCCAGCTCCCGGATCAGCCCCACGACGTCGCCGACCAGATGCAGGATGGTGTACGCGTCGACCGCCTCGGGATGGTCGCTGCGCCCGTATCCGCGCTGATCGGGAGCGACCACCCGGAAGCCGGCGGCGGCCAGCGGGCCGAACTGGCGGTGCCAGGAGTGCCACGACTCCGGGAAGCCGTGCAGCAGGACCACCAAGGGGCCCTCGCCCTCCTCGGCGATGTGCAGCCGGATGCCGTTCACGTCAACCATGCGATGCTCAACCATGGTCCCGAGACTACTCGCGTGATCATCGCGCGGACGGCGACCCGCACCCTCGCCCTGCGGAGGGCCGGGGGCCGCGCCGGGGTCGCGGTACGCCGACGGGGGCCGGCCGAGCAGCGTCCGGAAGGCGGCCGTGTACGCGGCGGGGTTGTCGGGATACATCGCGGCGGGCCCCGCCCTGCTCCTCGGTTCGCTGCCCGCCATCCCCCTGCTGCGACGGATCACCGGCCGGGTCCCGGACCGCGTCCACTCCGTCGCCTACGTCGTCCTGCTGGTGGCCGTCCTCGTCGTGATGGTGGCGGCCGGGCCGTGACACGGTGAGCCGGGACGCGCGTCGGGCCCGGGCGCCCCGTCGCCGGCGCCCGGACCCTCGGTGGCCTGCTCGGTCAGCCGCTCACAGCCGCTGCCACAGCGCCGGGGCGTTCGGCGGCTCCCACCCGCTCTGCGCCTGGTGGCCCTGGAGGCAACGGTAAGCGGCCCCGCCGTACGTCACCGTGTCGCCCGCCTGGTAGACGGTGCCGGCCGCCCAGGTGCCGCCCGGCTCGCCCGGGTCCTCGGGGTCCTCCGGGTCCTCCGGGCCGGTCCCGGTCGTCTTCAGGGTGAGGCCGTAGGACTGCAGGATCGGGTTGACCGGCTGGAAGTACGTCGTACCGCCGCTGGTGCAGTTGCCCGAACCGCCCGAGGTGACGCCCTGCGCCTGGCTGCCGGAGATGAACGAGCCGCCGGAGTCGCCCGGTTCGGCGCACACCGACGTACGGGTGACGCCGCTGACGGTGCCCTCCTGGTACGTCACGCTGGTGTTCAGCTGCTGCACCGTGCCGCAGTGCCAGCCCGTCGTGGAACCGGAGCGGCACACCGAGGAGCCCACCGGGGCCTGCGTGGACCCGGCGACCTGGACGCTGGAACCGGTGACGTTCGGCGTCGCCGTCCAGTTGGCGTTGGTCGCCACCCACGCCATGTCGTTGCCCGGGAAGACCGACGCCTGGAAGGTGCCCTGCGCGACCCGGTTGGAGCCGGTGGTGGTGGCGCCGGCCCGTCCGCAGTGCCCGGCCGTGGCGAAGCCCTGCTGGGTGCCCCGGGTCACCGGGAAACCGATCGAGCAGCGGCTGCCGCTGCCGATGTAGTACGCGTCGCCGCCGCGCAGGTCGTACAGCGCGCGCGGGCGTTCGGCCGACTTCACGATCCGGGCGAGGGAGGCGTCGACGTGCGCGGCGGCCAGCAGGGAGCGCGCGGCGTCCGGCCGTACCGCCTCCACCACCAGGGTGTTGGTGGGCACGTCGACGTACCAGACCGGGGCGTCGGTGGTGGCGCGGTGGGCCGCGGCGCGGTCCACCCGGGCCTTGGCGGCGTCCAGCGCGGCCAGGGAGTGCTCCACGACGACCGCGCGGGCGCCGTGCGCCCGGATCGCCGGCACGTCGGCCGGGTCGGTCGTGGCCACGGTCAGTGTGTCCGACTCCGCGCCCCGCACCCAGGCGCCGGCGAAATCCCCGCCGAGTGCGGCCCCGAGCCGTCCGGCGGTGGCGCCCGCCTCGGCCTCGTTGGCCAGCCGGCGCTCCGCCTGCCGGCGGTCCAGCCCCAGGTCCCGCTGGAGCGCGCCGAGGAGGGCGGGCGGTGCCGCGTCGGTGCGGAGCGTCTCGGCGGCCGTGGGCGGGGCGGGGGAGGCGGACGGCTGGGCGCTCGCGGAGCCGCTGAGCCCGGCCGCGAGCAGGGCACCCGCTGCCGCGGCGGCGGCGCACGCGGCTCTGAGGTGTCGTGGGAGCATGGGGAGGTCTCCTCGGATTCGGTGGAGTGCCGAAACCGTAGGGAGATCCCGCCCCGCCCGATAAGACGTCAGCCGACCCCCTGCCCCCGCGTTATGGATGACGGGGGTGTGAACCGGGGGCGTTCAGGAGGCCAGACCGGTGCGGCGGTGCCGGGCCGCGGCGTCCCGGTCCTCGCGCCGCGCGAGCCAGTGCGCGTAGCTGTCGCTGCGGGCCGCCACGCCGGCGTGCGCCGCGCGGGCCTGCGCCAGCACCGTCGTCACCGTCTCCGGCCGCTGGCCGGCCCGGTGCCAGCCCAGCAGATGCCGCCACACCAGCGGGGTTCCGGCCAGCGGACGGGTGGTGAGCCCGGGCGTCGGCGGGAAGGTGGCCCGGCACAGGCCCACCGCCCGGCCCACCTGCACCAGATGGACACAGGACGCGGTGTCCGTCTCGTACATGCGGCGGGGCGTGAAACCGGCCCGGGCGCAGGCCGCGGTGAAACAGTCCCCGAAACAGCCGTCGCCCGGGACGCACGCCCACTCCTCGTCGGCGAGCGCGGCCAGGTCGGCCTCCCGGCCCCGGGCGAGCGGATGGCCGTCGGGGAGCATCACGAACACCGGGTCGACCGCGACCTCCTCCCAGGCCAGCTGCGGGGCGTCGGGCGGGGGAGCGGAGCCGCAGGCGCCGGCGAGCGCGAAGTCCAGGCGCCCCTCGGCCAGCAGCTCCGCCAGTTCCCGCTCCGACCAGGAGGCACAGGTGGTCACGGTGGTACCGGGGACGGCGTCGGCGAGCCGGTCCACCAGCGCGCCCAGCAGCGGACCGTGGGTGCCGCCGAGCCGCAGCCGCTCCCCGTCGCGCCGGGCGCGCGCGAACCGGGCCGCCTCCCGCTGGAGTTCGCTGACCGCGGGCAGCACGATCCGGGTGCGCTCCAGGACCAGCTCGCCGAGGGCGGTGGCCCGTACGCCGAACCGTCCGCGCTCGAAGAGGGTGCCGCCCAGGGCCCGCTCGATGCGCCTGAGCTGCGCGCTGAGCGCCGGCTGGGCGAGTCCCAGGGCCGTCGCCGCCTTGGTCAGACTGCCCGCTTCCGCGATGGCCCGAATCGTTCTCAGATGCCGCAACTCCAGCTCCATGAGGGGAGCTTGCGGGGTGGGCGGGCCCGGGGCAAGAGGCTGGTACGGACCAGAGGGGCGGGTTTCGCTGTTTCCCGGTGTCCCGGTCCGTGGCATGGTCACAGCGACGCGATTGGTCTGTACCTGATCCGCGCCCGTGCGGTGCCCGGCAGGTCCTGGAGAAAGGGGAGCATGGCCGATGCGCAGCACCACCGTGTTACCGGGAACCCCCGGCTCGCCGCCCGCGGCCGGGGACGTGCCCCTGCACCGGCTGGAGGTGGCCGGGCCCGGCGCCCCGCCCTTCGCCGCCGGTTCCTTCGAGGCCGTGGGGCCGCTGTCCAGGTGGGACCGGCCGCACCGGCACACCTTCTACGAGATCGTCCACGTCAGCGCCGGTTCCGGCACCCATGTCGTCGACCTCGCGCGCTGGCCGCTGCGCCCCCCGCACCTGGCGGTGATCCTGCCCGGCCAGGTGCACCACTGGGAGGGCGGCCGGGGACCGGAAGGGACGCTCGCGCTGTTCACCGACGACTTCCTGGTGGACCACCCCCACGACCGCGAGGTGCTGCGGGAGCTCGGCGAGCGGTGCTGGTTCGCCCTGGACCCCGAACAGGACCGGTCCGTCCGGTGCCTGATGACCGAACTCGTCGCGGAGCACCGGGAGCGGGCCCCCGGACACGAGAGCGTGCTGCGCTCCCTGCTGCATGTGCTCGTCGTGCGCGCCTCCCGGCTGCCGGGACGCACCGGCACCGGCCGGGACCCGCGCGCCCAGGGCCGGCCGGCCGCCGTCGCCGAGGCGTTCGCCCGGCTGATCACCCGCCCCGAGGCGGCGACCTGGTCCGTCCGGGAGTGCGCCGACCGGCTCGGTGTGACCCCCCACTACCTCACCCAGGCGGTCCGGGCCGCCACCGGCCGCCCACCCGGACGGCTGCTCATCGAGGCCCGGGCCTACCAGGCGCAACGGCTGCTGGCCCACACCCAGTTGTCGGTACGGCAGGTCGCCGCCCGCACCGGATTCGCCGACCCCGCCTACTTCAGCCGGTTCTTCCGGCGGGAGACCGGCAGCAGCCCCGGCGACTTCCGAAAACACCACAGCCGCCCTCATCAGTCCCTCGAAGCCCCGCCGTCGCACGCCTAGGTTCGTTGCCGGTCCGGCCCCGGGCGCCCGCCCCCACGGATCCGCCCGCACAGGCGAAAGGCGCAGGTCCGCCCCCACAGGAGGAGGAGACACATGGACGGAGCAGGTACGCACGACACCGACCGGAACGGAATGAACCGGAACAGCGCCGACCCGAACGGCACCGGCGCACACGGCGCGGAGACGCCGGACACATCCGGGTCCGCCCGGCTCGTCCGCCGCAAGACGGTGCTGCGCGCGGCACTCGCGGCCACCGCCGCGATCCCGCTGGCCCTCACCGGCGGCCCCGCCCTCGCCCGCTCCCTGGCCGCGAGCGGTACGGAGCCCCAGCTCACCCCGCCGTGCGACGACGGCGACGATCCCACCCCGGAGCAGATCGAAGGCCCCTACTTCAAGCCCAACTCGCCGCAACGCACCAGCCTCCTGGAGCCCGGCCTGCCCGGCACCCGGCTCACCGTGTCCGGCTATGTCTTCGGCCGGGCCTGCCGTCCCCTGTCCGGCGTCCTGCTGGACTTCTGGCAGGCGGACAACAACGGCGCCTACGACAACACCGGGTTCCGGTTCCGGGGCCACCAGTACACCGACTCGCGCGGCGCCTTCGCGCTCACCACGATCGTGCCGGGCCTGTACCCGGGGCGCACCCGGCACATCCACGTCAAGGTGCAGGCCCCCAACCGGCCCGTACTCACCACGCAGTTGTACTTCCCGAACGAGCCGCGCAACAACACCGACTCGATCTTCGACCCACGGCTGCTGATGACCGTGCGCGACGGCAACGGCGGCCGGGAGGCGGCGTTCGACTTCGTCCTCGACGTGGCGCAGGACCCGGGCCCCGGCCCCACACCGCCCGGCGGCACCTGGGCCGTCGGCACCGCGTACCGGACGGGGGACCAGGTCACCTACGGTGGCCGCGGCTACGTCTGCCTCCAGCCGCACACCGCCCAGCCGGGCTGGGAACCCCCGGCCGTACCGGCCCTGTGGCGCGCGGTCTGAGAGAGCGCGGCGCGACGGCCGTGACACGGCGGGCACCGGTCTGCCGGTCACGGCCGGCACCGGCCCGCCGGAGCACGCTGCCCGCCTCGCCGGGGAAGTCCTCCGGCGGCCACCACCGGCCGCCTGGGCCTCCGGCGGGGCGGCAGGCGTGACCTCCTCGGCCCCGGTGTTCCCCTCGCCGGCCATCCGGCGGCCCGAAGTCCACCGACCGTGGCCGTCCGGCCGCTCCACCGGGCTCTACCGGCGCCGGGCGCCGGGCCGGCTCGTGGGCGATCCGCCGGCGCCCGGGCTCACCGGGGCCGGGCCCCCTCCAGGGTCAGGTCGACCAGACCCGCCACGAGCGTGTCGTCCAGGGGGGCTCCGCTGAGCAGCGCACGGACGAAGAGGGGGCCTGCGACGGCCTCGATCACCAGGCCGGGATCGGTGTCCGCGGCCAGTTCACCGCGCTCGACGCCACGCCGGACGATGACCTTGGCGCGTTCGAGGCGATCGCTCCAGTAGGGCCCGCGCCGGTCCTCCAGGGTCTCGTCCCGCTCGACGCTCAGCCGCAGCAGCGCCCGCCCCTGCGCGGTGGCGATCAGCCGCCCCAGCGAGGTGAGGAAACGCAGCAGGTCCTCCCGTACCACCCCGGTGTCCGGGATCGGCAGCGCGGCGTCCAGCTCCGTGGCCAGCGCGTCCAGGATCAGGTTCTCCCGGGTCCGCCACCGCCGGTAGATCGACGTCTCGTGCACCCCGGCCGCGCGCGCGACCGTGGCGACCGTCGTGCCGGCCAGGCCCTGGGTCGACAGCAGCTCGACCACCGTACCGAGCACCGCCCGCCGCATCCGCTCCCCGCGGCGGCGCAGGGGCGGGACGGCGGGCTCGGGGGACTGGGGACCGTGCATCGTCCCAGCTTAAAGCAGCCGCACTTGCGTTGGGTGTACGGTTAACGCAAGTCGACCTGCGATACAGCGCCGGGCGCCATCCCGAAGGAGGCCATGTCATGGAGACGATGCTCGCGGCCCGCTTGCACGTACCGAGCCGCACCCTGCGGGTCGAGGAGGTGCCGCGGCCCCAGCCGGGCCCGGGAGAGGTGCTGGTGAAGGTCGAGGCCGCCGGGGTGTGCCTGTCCGACGTCCACCTGATCGACGGCACCCTCACACCGCTCCTCCTGCGCGGCGACACCGTCACCCTCGGCCACGAGGTGTCCGGCACCATCGCCGAGGCCGGCGCCGGCGTCACCGACTGGACGCCCGGACAGCGCGTGGTGCTGCACGCCGGTGAGCACCGCAACGGAGTGACGTACACGCGCGGCGTCGACTACGACGGCGGGTGGGCCGAGTTCGCCCTGTCCGCCGCGCACGCCCTGACCCCGCTGCCCGACTCCATCCCCTTCGAGCAGGGCGCGATCATCCCCGACGCGGTCTCCACGCCGTGGGGAGCGATCACCGAGACCGGCGCCGTACGTCCCGCGGAGGCGACCGGCGTCTGGGGCGTGGGCGGACTGGGCGTGCACGCGGTGCAGTTGCTGCGGGCCGTCGGGGCGTGCCCGGTCGTCGCCGTCGACCCCAACCCCGTCGCCCGGGAACGCGCCCTGGCCGCCGGGGCCGACCTCGCCCTGGACCCCGCCGACCCCGGCCTGCGCGAGACGGTAGCGGCGGCGACCGGCGGGGCGGGGCTCGCCGCCGCCTTCGACTTCGCCGGGGTGCCGGCCGTCCGCGAGCAGGCGGTGTCCGTCCTCGCCCCCAAGGGGCGCCTGGTCCTGGTCGGCCTCACCGACCAGCCCCTCACCCTCACCGACGGCACCCGCTTCAGCTACCTCCAGCAGCGCGTCCTCGGCCACTACGGCTCGGACATGACGACAGCCCTGCCCCAGCTCCTCCGCCTCGTCCAGGCCGGCCGCCTGGACTTCTCCGGCTCCATCAGCGCCACCCTCCCGCTGAGCCGGGCCGCCGAGGCGGTCGCCCGCCTGGAGAAGAAGGAGGGCAACCCGATCCGGCTGATCCTGCGCCCGTGAGCCGATGTGCCCCTCCTCCGGCACGGAGTGGAGTCCCGCGGCCCGACTTCCTTGCCACCGGACGGACTTCACCCGTGGGCGAGCACCCTCTCGGAGGACCGCCGCGTGACCCCCGCGCACGTGGCACCGAACGCGGAGCGGCCGGCCGCACTTGGCGATCGTGGCTCCCGTCGTGGCGGCCGGGACGCACAGCCGTCGTCCCTGTACATCGTCCGTCCTGATACCTCGTCAGGTCTCGGTCCGGCGACACCCGCGCGGTGATGTCGGCCGGTCGTCGCGTCGTCGCGACCCGGCCGGCTCAGGGTGTCACCGGCGGGTTGTCGGCTTCCGCAGGCCGGGAGGACGCCGGGCCGGAGGCGGAGGCGGGGCCGGAGGCGGAGGCGGCGCTCGCGGTCCCGCGCGGACCGCGCAGGACGGTCACGGCGATCACCAGGGCACCCAGGACGAAGACCGCGCCGACCCGGAAGGCGAGTCGGTAGCCGTCGGTCAGCGCCTCGTCGCGGGAGGCGCCGTCGTGCAGGAGGGCGCCGGTGTGCGAGGCGGCGAGTGCGCTCAGCACGGCGAGTCCGAGGGAGGCGCCCACCTGCTGCACCGTGTTGAACATCCCGGAGGCCAGGCCCGAGTCCTGCGGGGTCGCGCCCGACATGGCCAGTCCGGCCAGCGCCGGCATCGCCAGGCCGAAGCCGATCCCGAGCGGCACGGTCGCGGGGAACACATCGGTGAGATAGGCGCCGTCCGCCGGGATCCGCCCCAGGATGCCCAGGCCCGCGCAGATCAGCACGAGCGCGGCCGGCAGCACGGCCCGGGCTCCGAACCTGCCGATGAGCCGGGGAGCGAGGAACAGCGACATGAGCCCGATCAGAAGCGAGACGGGCACCACACCGGCACCGGTCTCCAACTCGTCGAAACCCAGCACCTTCTGCAGGTACAGCACGACCAGGAACTGGAAGCCGAAGATGCCCGAGATCATCAGGGCGTGGGTGCCCAGCGCACCGGAGACATCGCGGTACCGGAACATCCGGGGCGGCAGCAGCGGGTTCCCGGTCCTGGCCTGCCGTACGGCGAACGCGGCGAGCAGGACCAGGGCGACCAGGCCGAAGCCGAGCGTGCGGACGGAGCCGAAACCGTGGTCGGCCGCCGCGACGATGGCGTAGACGCCCAGCATGAGCGCGGCCGTGATCAGTGCGGCGCCGAACGCGTCGGTGCCCTTGCCCCGTTCCGCGCCCCGCTCGGCGACCAGCACCCGCTGGGCCAGGACGGCGGCGGCGACCCCGATGGGTACGTTGACGAAGAAGATCCAGTGCCATCCGGCGGCCCGGGTGAGCACACCGCCCAGCAGCAGACCGAGGGTCCCGCCGGCGGACTGGACGAAGCTGTACACGCCGATCGCCCGGGCGCGTTCGCCCGGCTCCGTGAACATGGTGACGATCATGGCGAGGGTGACGGAGGACGTCACCGCGCCGCCGGCGCCCTGGAGGAACCGGGCGGCGAGCAGCACGGTCGCGTTCTGCGCCAGGCCGCACAGCAGGGAGGCGACGGTGAAGATGACCAGACCGGTGACGAAGACCCGTGTGCGGCCGAAGAGGTCGCCGAACCGGCCCGCGAGCAGCAACAGGCCGCCGAACGGGATCAGATAGGCGTTCACGACCCAGCCCAGGGCCGAGGAGGAGAAGCCCAGACTCTCCTGGATGGCCGGCAGCGCCACGTTCACGATGGTGCCGTCCAGGATCACCATCAACTGGCCGGCGCAGAGGATCGCCAGCGCGAACCAGCGGGACATCCTGGAGGCGGGGGCGGGCACGGTCCGAGCGGACATGCGTGTGCCTTTCATGGGAGCTGTTTTGTTACGGGCTCCATCCTGGGCAGCCGTCCGCGAGCGGGGAAGAAGGCACTTTTATGTCTCACCGTCACAGCGATGTGACGGGCCGGCCGGAAGTCGGCAGCGCGGACGCTGCCGGGGTGCGGTGTTCAGGGGCAGGTGACCACCTGGCCGGCCCAGGACAGGCCGCCGCCGAAGGCGAGCAGCAACACCGGGGCGCCACTGGGCAGTTCGCCGCGCTCGGTCAGCTTGGACAGGGCGAGCGGGACGGACGCGGCGGAGGTGTTGCCGGACTCCACGACATCCTGGGCGATCACCGTGCTCTCGGGCAGGCCGAGTTGCCGTACGACGGCGTCGATGATCCGCAGATTGGCCTGGTGGGTGACCACGCCCGCCAGCTCGGCCGGCGTCAGACCGGCCCGCGCGCAGGCCTCCCGGACGATGCCGGGCAACTCGCCGGTGGCCCAGCGGAACACGGTCTGCCCCTCCTGCGCGAAGCGCGGATGCCAGTCGCCGGTGAGCCGGACCGCGTCACCGCGGGTGGGATCCGAGCCCCAGCACACCGGGCCGATCCCCTCCTCGGCGCAGGCGCTCAGTACGGCGGCGCCCGCCCCGTCGCCGAGCAGTACACAGGTACGGCGGTCGGTCCAGTCGGTGACGTCGGACATCTTCTCGGCGCCGATGACCAGGGCATGCCGGGCGGCGCCCGCGCGCAGCGAGTGATCGGCGCAGGCCAGCGCGGTGCAGAAGCCGGCGCAGCCGTTGTTGAGGTCGAAGGCCACCGGAGCGGGCAGACCGAGGCGCCCGGCGACCTGGGCGGCGATGGAGGGGCAGCGGTCGATGGCCGAGCAGGTCGCCACGGTGATCAGTCCGATGTCGGCGGGCTCCAGCCCCGACGCGGCCAGCGCCTTGCTCGCGGCGGCCGCCGCCATGTCGGTGACGGACTCCTCGGGGGCGGCGATACGGCGGGTGGCGATGCCGGTACGGCGCCGTATCCACTCGTCGCTGGTGTCGACCGTGGCGGCCAGATCGTCGTTGGTCAGGACGCGCGTCGGCTGGTAGTGACCCAGGGCGGCGATACGGCTTCCCGGCACGGCGTGATCTCCTCGGCTCGGTTCCAGGTGCCCGGAATATAGCAACCGATCGGTCGGAAGCTGAAGCGGGCCCCCTCGCCTACGATGGTCGGCATGAGCCCTCGCAATTCCGTGGCCGAAGCCCGCAGGACGCGGCAGCGCATCGTCGAGCGCGGTATCGCCCTCGCCTCGTGCCACGGTCTCGAAGGGCTGACGATCGGGCGGCTGGCCGCCGAGCTGAAGATGAGCAAGGCCGGTGTGCTCGGGCACTTCGGCACCAAGGAGGCCCTTCAGCTGGCCACTGTGGAGGGCGCGGCGGCGGCGTTCTCCCGCCTGGTGTGGGAGCCCGCGGCGGACGTGGAGCCGGGCCTGCCCCGGCTGCGGGCCGTCTGCGAGGCCTGGATCGCCTACCTCGACCTGGACGCCGGGCGTGCCGTCTTCCCCGGTGGCTGCTTCTTCACCACGGCTTCCATCGAGTTCGACGCCCGTGGCGGCCCCGTCCGCGAGGCCGTGGCCCGGATGTCCCGGGTGTGGCGGCGCCGTCTGGCCGCCGAGGCGCGTACGGCGGTGGCGGCGGGCGACCTGCCGGCGGACACCGACCCGGACCAGGTCGTGTTCGAACTGATCGGCCTCTTCATGGCCCTGAACCAGGAGATCCAGCTCTTCGCCGCGCCGGACGCCACGGACCGCACCCGGCGGGCCCTGGACCGCCTGCTCGGCCCGCGCCCGGAGCGCCCGGCCGGGTAGCGGCGGTACGGTGCCACGGTCCGCGGCGGTACAAGCCCGCGGACCGCGGCGGTACAAGGCCACGGACCGCGGGCCCCGTGCCGCGGTCCGTGGTGGGCGTGGTGGGCCGGCTGCGGGGAAGCCGGCCCGTGGGGTTCCTCGTGGTCAGCCCGTCTTGGTCACCTGCGCGACCGCCTTGGCGAGACCGTAGGCCCACAGCTGGTTGACCCGGGAACGCTCGGTGGCGTTCGGGTAGCGGTTGGTGCAGGAGGGGCCGGGGCCGCCGCCCGACATCAGCTCGCTGCACGGCCCGCTGTAGTGGTCGGGCAGGCCCAGCACATGGCCGGTCTCGTGGGCGGTGACGCGGATGGAGTCGTACTGCCGGTTCTGCGCGTAGTCCAGGAAGATGTAGCCGCGGCCGTGGCCGTCGGTGGAGGCGTAGGACCCGCGCGAGTCGTTGCCCTCGTAGTAGGCGAAGTCGCCGCCGCTGGAGGTCGCCTGGAGCTTGACGTTCGACACGGAGCTGTTCCATATCGAGGCGGAGCTCGATATCTGGGTGCGGAAGCTCGGGGCCTGTGAGGCGTTGTAGTAGACGGTCACCGCCTGTAGGGAGGGCTGCTCGGCCTGCCGCTTGGCGACCGACTTCAGTACCGCGTCGAAGAACGCCTTGGTGCCGGCGTCCTCGGCGCCGGCCACGTAGCCGGCGGCAACGGTGCGGGCGGGTGCCGGGGCGGTGTCCTGGGCCCCGGCGGGGCTCGCGGTGCCGAGCGCGGCGGAGGCCAGTCCGAGGCCGAGTGCCAGGCCCAGGAGTCTCCTGGTGCTCTTGGACCCGGTGCTGTTTCGGAACGACGCCATGGGGAGGGCTCCTTCTCGTCCTGTGGGGTTGAACGATCGGTTGCCAGTGAGTCTCGGTCAGCCCAACACGGCGGGGAATGATGGCACTTGGGGATAGCTCCGGGCTATCACCGGCCGACTCGTCCGCTTTCCTTGTAACTTGAACATCTGGTGTCGTGTTCCGTGCCGCCCTACGCTCCCCCCATGGAGTTGGAGGTGAGACATCTGCGTGTGCTCTGCGCCATCGCCGACACCGGCAGCCTGCACAAAGCGGCCCGGGAACTCGGCCTGGCACAGCCCTCGTTGAGCACCCAGCTACGGCGGATCGAGCGCGCGCTCGGCGCCCAGCTCTTCGTGCGCGCCCGCACCGGCTGCCGGCCCACCCCGCTGGGGCTGGCGGTGCTCAGCCGGGCCAGGCCGCTGGTGGCGGAGCTCACGGCGATCGTCACCGAGACCAGGGCGGCGGCGGCCCGTGCCGCCGGCGGGTTCCAGCTGCGCATTGGGGCCACGGCGAGCAGGGCCATCCCGGGCTGGCTGCGACTGCTGCGGGCCCGCCGCCCGGGGATCGAGCCGACGTTGCAGATGAGCGTGTCCGCCAACGCGCTGCTGGGCATGGTCGCGGCCGGCCGGCTCGACATGGCCTTCGTGCACGAGGTCGAGGGCAGTCCGCTGCGCGTGCCGCCCGGACTGTGTCTGCGGGTGCTGGTCGAGCGGGAACCACAGTTCGTCACGCTCGCCGCGGACCATCCGGCGGCGGCACGCTCCGAGGTGCGCCTCGCCGACCTGGCCGGCGACCGCTGGATGGTCGACTCCACGGTCGACGGCGAGTGGGACGCCCTGTGCCGGGTGCTGCGCGCGCCGGGCCTCGACGCCGAGATGCTGCACGGCGACTACCTCACCGCCTACTCGCTGGCCGCGATCGGCGAGGTGGTCACGGTCAGCCAGCCGACCGCCCCGGTGCGACCTGATCTCGCGATCCGCCCCCTGGAGGGTGACCCGATCGGCGTACGGCTGCTGCTGGCGGCCCGTACCGAGCACGAACTGGACTCCGTCTATGAGGAGTTGGAGGACGCCTACTGGACGGTGGCACGCGAGGCACCGGCCTACCGCGAATGGCTCGGCCGCGCGGCGGGCAGCGGACCGGAGACTCCCCGTGTGCCGGACCGCCCGCCTGCGTACCACCCCGACACGGGCACCTCGCCGGCACGCCGGCCACGGCCGCTGACGGCCGATCTGCGCACGGGGTAGACCTCCGGGCGAGGCCACGGCCCGGTGCCGGGCCAGGGGAGGCCCGCGCGGCCGGCGGTCGCGCGGGTACGGGCTCGCGCGCCGTGGACACCTCGTGCGGATACGGGCTGACGTACCGAGGGTCCCGCCTGCAGGGGACGACGGCGTGGAGCTGAACTGGGTCGTCCCGGTGGACTCCACGTTCGTGCGAGCCCACCAGCACGCGGCCGGAGCCCGCGAAAAGGGGCCCCGGCCGGCGAGCCGGACGACCACGCCATCGGCCGGTCCCGCGGCGGGCTGACCACGAAGATCCATCTCACGGCCGACGGCAACCGCCGGCCCCGGACCCGGCCAGAGGCCCTCCTTGCCGACAAGGCGTATTCGTCGCGGGCCATCCGTGAACACTTCAGGCGGCGCGGCATCCGGGCGATCATCCCCGTGTCGGCCGATCAACGCAGACACCGTCTGCGGCGCGGCAGCCGGGGTGGCAGGCCCCCCGCCTTCGACCACGAGGCATACAAGCAGCGCGATACGGTCGAACTCTGCATCAACCGCTCGAAGCAGTGGCGAGGGATCGCCGCCCGCTACGAGAAGACCGCGGCCATCTAGTCGTAACGAGTGGCAAGACCTCGTCACTGCTCGCGTCCGCTCATCACCCCGCCCTGTGTCGCGCGCCTCAGGTCGATAGTGTGACCGCCATGAGTGACGGCATCGCGTGGATAGGCACACACCACCACACCCCCGACGACCCAAGCGTGCGAGGCATGCGCGGCGGGATCTCCCTCACCCTGGCCAAAGGAGTAGAGCAAGACGAGTTCCTCATCAACCTGGGCGCCGACCTCGACGAGCTGGACGCCCGCACCCTCTACACCGAACTACGCGCCCCGGCTGTAGTGCCCGGGCAGCCGAGCCCCTCGGTGAACGCCGTCATGTACGGCACATGCGGGGAATGGACGTATGTGCTGGAGAACTGGGGCATGGCCACCTGGTCCATGGGCTACCAGGGCAAGGTGCAGTCGATGGTGCCCTGCGAGGGCGAAGAGATCCTCTGTCTGACCCTCAACCGGTTCCGCCCCCCGGCTCTGATCATCCACGCCCCCGGTGACGGAAGCGCCTACCGCGCCGACTTCGGCACCACTACAAGCCAAGACAGCGCCTTGGACCAGGCCCTCGCCTCCGCCGGTGCCGTGTACCCCTCGATACCCGACGCCAGCGCGGATGAGGTGGTGGCCTACTACGAGGAACACGGCGAGCGCCTTCCCGAGCTGGTGTTCACCGCCGTGGGTGCCTACACAGGCGTGAGTATCGACCAGGCCGCCGTGACCGCCGGCGACCTCCCCGGACTGCTCATCCTCCAGCCCTGATCTCCCGCCACTCATACAGCGACCGGTCCCCACCCTCTAAGAGGGTGGGGACCGGTGCCGGTTGGAGCGGGGGTGTTACTGCGCTGCGAGCTGGCAGATCACCGGCTGACCGCCGCCGACACCGTAACGGCAGGTACCGCCGTCATCCATGCGCGTGTCCAGCCAGTACGCATCCTTGTCCTTGATGCGCATCTGCTTCATGAAGTTCGCGAAGTGTCCACCCATGGATTCCTGGTTGTGCATGCCGGAGATCGCCGACCGGCCGCACACCTCGCTGAACGTGGGGTCGGTGCCGTTCAGGGAGAACAGGTGGACCATGCTGCCGTGCTTCTTGGCGTAGGTGCCTATACACGCGTCACCGTTCGGGGTGGTCTTCCCCGCCGGGATCGCCGGGTTCAGGCCGCCCTCCGTAGCCGACATACCGCCGCTGTTGTACGAAGAGGCGAACGCGAACTCGTCACAGTTCAACGTATCCGCCGCGTCAACCAGAGCCGAGGCGTCACCGTTGTCCGCGGCCCACCCGGTGGGGCAGATCCGGTTACGCGAACGGGCGTTCTGCGCCTCATCGCCCATGTAGTACAGCGGCTTTTGATCGGCCATCGAACCCGGATGCTTGGGGGTGGCCTTCTGGATCAGCCACGCATGCGCGGCGGCCTGCGGGAAAGCCTTCGCGTTGAACGTGTAGACCGGGGCGTGGTTGACGAACACGCAGCCCGGCACCACTCCGTCCGAAGCGCCCGCAGCGGGGGTGTCGCATCGGATACGGTCGAGATCCTCGGTGCCGCCGTCGTAGTCCAACGACCACTGATAGCCGGTCACAAACGGACGGAACTTCCCGTCGGCAGGGAGAATGTTCGCGTCGATCTGAATGTCGGGCTTGTACAGGTACTCTTGACCCGAGGCGGACGTATCCCAGGTGAACGGCGTGGTCAGCGACGCCGAATGCATCTCACCCGGCACCCACCACGTCTTGCCCGTCCACGCCGACGCGGGCTGCTCCTGCGGCGTACACGAGTCCTCACACAGGTGATTCCAGCCCACGAAGTTTATTTCACGGAACGCGGGCGGAATCTGCTGCGCAGGCTCGATCGTCAGGTGCTCGGTGAAGGAGTTCTGTCCGTCGAGCTGGATCATCCGCAGGAACATGAACTTCGCAACGGCCTGCGGCACACCGTCCATCTTGATGATGACCGGCACCGACCGCACATCGCACTCGGTGAACCGGGTCGCGAGAATGGATTCGAAGTCGGTGTTGCACCACTCCACACCCGCGGTCGCCGCCGCCACACCGGCCTTTGCACTGGCGTGCGGTGCCTTGCCCTTGGGCGCGGGAACCGACTTGCCGAAGCACACCTGACGGCCGTCCGCATCCGGCTCGCTACACTGCTCCACCGCACTCTTGGCCGCCGTCGTGGAGCGCGCCGCCAGCGGCGTACCCGGCTGGCCGAGAGGCTTGGTCTGGTAGTAGTTCGGCACCTGCGCGTCGTAGTGGTTCGGGTTGGGCGCGCTGTAGTTCGGAGTCGGCAGCGTCAGGTCAACCGGCAGCTCCACACGGAACTTTGCCCACGGCGACCACACGGTCTCGTACAGCGAGCCGTCATAGGCATTGGTGTGGAACACGTAGTTGGTGTTCAGAGCCAGCTTGCCCACCGGTACATCAACGGTGGCCGTGCCCCCGGACTCCACATAAGGCGACACAATGACCCCATACGTGGAGTCGTTCAGCTTGACCTTGGCAACCGGTTCACCAGCCGCGTTGGCAGTCCACACCTCAAAGGTCAGATTGACCTTGTCGCCGTCAGGGTCGGTTACAGTATTCTTGAGCTGCACTTTCTGCGAGGTCACCCGCTGAAACCCACTCGGCGCCGCGTTCCTCGACAGCGGAGACGCCTTAGGAGACTTCCCCGAAGCCGGACGCGCACCTGCCGCGGCGGCCCGCGTCTGCTTCTCAGGGCCATGCACCTTGGGCGGTGCGGCATTCGGGTCGGGCTTTGCCGCCGGTGCCGGATCCGATGCAGCCTGAGCCACTCCGCCGACACTAAACATCAGCAGCGCCGCCATGCCGACAGCAGCCCGCTTCACAGCGGGTCTTATGCTGGTTCTGGATGCGCCAAACACGAAATGTCCCTTCTGGCCCCACCCCCTCAACTCGGAGGCAGGACATTGCTGGTGTGTGTCGCGCCGCCCCTTTTTCTACGTGGCATGACCATGACCTGGCAACGTACCCAACCCAGGCGGTTCGTCGTTATCCGCCGCTAACGGACGTGTTCCACGTCACGTGTCCGAGTGGGAATCCTGGGCAGGGTCCGCGCACACACCTGCACGACTGCGGCCCTGGGACGGCGGCCGGTGAGGCGGGTGATCAGCCGTCGGATCTCGGATCGCGGCGGACCTGGTGGTCGTCCGGGCCGCACTCCTGCTGGGCGGTCTGGAGGCATTCCTCAACAGCCCAGCGGCTGCCCGCGATGCGTATGAGTTCGTCCAGTGTGGTGTCGGCCGGTCAGTAGGCGCGGAGTGGGATGAGCTGTCCGAAACCGGAACCGCTTACCACCGCTTCCCTGGGAAGGCGGCCCGGCCGTGCGGGGCGGCGCGGGACGCCGATGTGTTCCCGCAGGTGGCGGGGAAAGATTGGAAAGTCGTCAACCGCTCCCCGGAAACTGACGTCTGAGAAGGTATTTTGTCCCGGGGTTGATTGCGCATATGCATCGAGCATCGCACCGTACATCGGCGCGGCCGATGCCAGGGGGAGAGGCTTCAGCATGCCGGCAGGCACCTTAGGCGCACCTTCGATCGGCACTCATGAGCTCCGGACCTTCGCCGAGGAGGTCTTCGAACCACTCCAGCGCGCGGACCAGCGTCGCTGGGCGCATGCGTATCTCGGCGCCCTGCTGAGTGTGCCTGGCAAGAAGACGCTGCAGCGGCTGGCCAAGGCGGTCTCACCCGCTCCCGCGGCCGCCCACGGACTACAGCAGTTCATCAACGCCAGTCCCTTGGACTGGGGTCCGGTCCGGCGCAGCCTGGCCCGGGCCGTGGCCGCGCAGGGACTGCCACGGGCCTGGACCGTGGCCGAACTGACGATCCCCAAGCGCGGTGTGCACTCCGTGGGCGTGCACCGCCGCTTCGACACCGAGCTGGGCCGGACGGTCAACTGCCAACTGGCGACGGGGCTTTTCCTGGCCGCCGCGATCGGCTGCGTACCGGTGGACTGGAGTCTGCTGCTGGAGGAGTCCTGGTGCGCGGACGAGGAGCGGCGCGCACGGGCACGTATACCGCCGTCCGTCACCGCTCGCCCGGCCTGGGGGCACATCCTGGACTTCGCGGCGGACGTGTCCGCCGACTCCTCGCTGTCGGGCATCCCATGGGCGCTCGACCTGCGCCGTACCGCCGAGGCGGGCACGGTCGTGGAGGGGCTCGCGCGGCGCGGGCTGGACTTCGTCTGCGAGGTGAACGCGGCCGAACCCGCGCTGCCGGCGTACGGCATGGCCCCGTCGGCCGGCCTGGGTGACCTGCTGGCGCGCAGCCATCCGCGCCGGCCGCCGGTGGTGGTGCGCCGGGCCGTCACCGGCCGGCCGGAGTGGCTGGCCGTCCACTGCGGGGAGGTGCGACTGCCCGGACGGGCGGGAGAACCGTCCGGCGGGCCGCGCGTCTACCGCACCCTGGCCGGCCCGGGAGGCGTCGGCGGGCCGGGCGCCCGCTACTGGATCACCAGCCTGGCCGACTGGCGGGCCGAGGAGGTACTCGCCCTGGCCCGGCACGCCGCCGCCGGTGAGCCGGCCGTCCGGGACCTCGGCCACTTCGGTGTTCAGGACTTCGAGGGCCGCTCCTACCCCGGCTGGCACCATCACATGACGATGGCTTCCGCCGCGCACGCCTTCACCCGGCTGACCGCGCGGAGCCGTGTCATGGCCCTCGCCGCACCCGACAGCGCCTGCGCCTGACCCGGCACGAGGGCGGCACCGGTCCGCCCTGCGACTTCCGCAAGTCGAGGCTGCCCTCGTCGAGGGCCACCCCCGTACGTAAGGTGCAGTATTCAGCGAAATGCTCGGGACGGCTCCTCACAGGGGTGGCGGTGACGACAGGTCGCGTTGCCGCGCACCCGCTGCGGGGGAGGCGTGGGCCGTGCCGGTCCCGGACGCGCGGGTCAGGTTTCGGGTCGGGCCCGGCCGCCGACAGCCATCAGGCGGTGCGCCTTCTCCAGCGCCTCGTCGTCGCCGGCCCCCGCCAGGATGGCGTCCAGGAGGCCCGGGTAGCGCGCGTCGAGGTCGTCGCGGCGCAGGGACAGCAGGTTCTCCCTGCCGGAGGGGTGCTGCCAGATGACACCGCTCTCGCGCAGTACGCGCCAGTGATGCGTCATCGTGGACTTGGCGGTGATCCCCAGCAGCCCCAGGACGCTGCCGCAGTTGTGTTCCCCGCCCGCGTCGAGTACACGGACGACGGCGAGTCGTACGGGGCTGCCCAGCGCGGACAGCACGCTTTCGATCCGGATCTGGTCGCGGTCTGGATGGCGGCTCATATCGCCACAGTACCGCGACATTCATACTTTCCATCACCTGGGCGCTTACGGGCCGTTCGCGTCTTTTCCGGGTGGCGGGCCGCCGGTCCGGCGCCCCTCTCGGCGCCTCTCGGGGGCTGATCTCCCGCATGGATCTCCTCTCGGCATGCCCGCGTCCGGACGGGCCGGTGGCGGACTCGCGATAGTTCGACTGTACTAGAGTTGCCGAACGATAATCGGTACGTAAGAATACGAACAGTCGTGATGATGCGGCGCCGTTCGGGCTGTCGGGCGCGTCGCCCGGGCTTCCAGGCCACGAGAGAACGCGCGTTCCACAACTTCGAGAACCACGCCGCCAGATCCAGAAGGGGCCCTTCTGTCATGTCCTCTACATCAGTGCCGGACCAGGGAAGCCCGGGCGGCGCCCCACGCCACCTGGGCTGGATCCTGACGCTGCTGGCCCTCGCACAACTGCTCTACGGCCTCGATCTGAACATCGTGTTCGTGGCGCTGCCCGAGATCGGCCAGGAGCTCGGCTTCCCCGGCCAGACCCAGCAACTGGTGGTCAGCGCCTACGTCGTCTTCGCGGGCGGCTTCCTGCTGTTCGGCGGGCGCGCGGCGGACCTGCTCGGCCGGCGCAGGATGTTCGTCCTCGCCCTCTCGATGTACGCGGTGTCGTCGCTGGCCGGCGGTCTGGCGCCCAGCCCCGAGGTCATCGTCGCGGCCCGCGCCGTCCAGGGCATCGCCGGTGCCCTGCTGCTGCCGTCCACCCTGTCGCTGATCAACACCCTCTTCGAGGAGGGCCCCAAGCGGAACCGGGCCCTCGCGGTCTGGGGCGGGGCCGGGGCCAGCGGTCTGACCATCGGTGCCCTCCTCGGCGGTGTGCTGACGGATAACTTCGGCTGGCCGTCGGTCTTCTTCGTCAACGTCCCCTTCGGCGGCCTGGTCGCCCTGTGCGCCCTGTTCGTCATCCCTCGTGACCCGGCCCGCACCGAGCGCCGCAAGTTCGACTTCCCGGGCTCCCTCACCGTCACCGGTGGTTCCACGCTGCTGGTGTTCGCCCTCGTCGAGGGCCCCGAGCGGGGCTGGGGCGACGGCCTGGTGGCCGGCGCGTTCGTCCTCGCCGTCGTGCTGCTCGCGCTCTTCGCCGTGGTCGAGTCGCGCAGCGCCGACCCCCTGATGCCGTTCCGGCTGTTCGGCAACCGCAACCTCACCGTGGGAATGCTCGTCACCTTCCTCTACATGGCGACCTTCGGTGTCCTGCCGTACTTCCTCACCGTCCTCATGCAGAGCGTGCACGGCTACAGCGCCCTGCAGACCGGCCTCGGCTTCCTGATCCCGTCGCTCGCGATCGCCACGGGCACCCAGCTCGGCGAACGGTTCGCCGGCAGGATCGGCACCCGCACCACACTGGTCATCGGCTTCGTCGTCGGCATCGTCGGCACGGCCGGCCTCGCCCTCGGATTCGACTCCGACGCGAGCTACGCCATGCTGGTGCCCGGCCTGATCGTGTCCGGCGTCGGCCAAGGCATCGTCTGGACCGCGATGTGGATCGCCGCGGCCACCGGCACCGCCCCACAGGAGCAGGGCGTGGCGAACGGCATCGCCTCGACCGCGCTGAACATCGGCAACGCCATCGGCCTGGCGATCTTCACCGTCATCGCCGAGATCGGCACCGACGGCAAGGCGGGCCAGGCGCTGACGGCGGCCCGGGCGGACGGCGAGTTCCTGGTCGTGCTGCTCACCGCGGCGGGCATGGTCGTCGGTCTGCTCGTCACGCTCGCCCTGAGGCGGCAGCCGGCGTCCGCCGCCGTACCCGCGCCCGGCAGCGAAGAAGAGGCCCTCGCTACCCGCTGAACCCCGGACGGCGGGCACGGCCGGACGTCCCGCCCGGCTCCCCACCCGCCGTCCGGGCTGCCCGGGGACCCGAGCGACAGCTCACTCCCGGGCCCGAACTTCTCTGTCTGACCGAGCAAGGACCAGTGTTCCCACCAGTCGCTCACCTTGTCCGAGCTGCCAACTCTGCTCCGTCATGAACAGGCCGGACTTCCCAAAGTCTCCCCGGGCTGCGGTACTTCACGTTCTCTCCGTACGACGTGGTGCCTACTGTCATAGGCGTCGTGGCACCCCTCAACCCCCAGTCCTCTGGAGAGTCATGTCCCGTCGTCTGTTCACTTCCGAATCGGTGACCGAGGGCCACCCGGACAAGATCGCGGACCAGATCAGTGACACGATCCTGGACGCGCTGCTGCGCGAGGACCCCGCCTCCCGGGTCGCCGTCGAGACCCTGATCACCACCGGTCAGGTGCATGTCGCCGGCGAGGTGACGACGGGAGCCTACGCGCCCATCGCCCAACTGGTGCGCCAGAAGATCCTCGACATCGGCTACGACTCCTCGGCCAAGGGCTTCGACGGCACCTCCTGCGGCGTCTCCGTGTCCATCGGCGCCCAGTCGCCCGACATCGCCCAGGGCGTCGACACCGCCTACGAGGCACGGGTCGAGGGCGACGACGACGAACTCGACCGCCAAGGCGCCGGCGACCAGGGCATCATGTTCGGCTACGCCACGAACGAGACACCCAACCTCATGCCGCTCCCCATCGAGCTGGCCCACCGGCTCGCCCGGCGGCTGACGGACGTCCGCAAGAGCGGCACCGTGCCCTACCTGCGCCCCGACGGCAAGACCCAGGTGACCATCGAGTACCAGGGCTCCAAGCCGGTCCGCCTGGACACCGTGGTCGTCTCCACCCAGCACGCCGCCGACATCGACCTGGAGACCCTGCTCACCCCCGACGTCCGCGCACACGTCGTCGAGCACGCGCTGGGGCGGCTCGCCGACGACGGCATCAAGCTGGAGACCGACGGCTACCGCCTGCTGGTGAACCCGACCGGCCGGTTCGAGGTCGGCGGCCCCATGGGCGACGCGGGCCTGACCGGCCGAAAGATCATCATCGACACCTACGGCGGCTACGCCCGCCACGGCGGCGGCGCCTTCTCCGGCAAGGACCCCTCCAAGGTCGACCGCTCCGCCGCCTACGCGATGCGCTGGGTCGCCAAGAACGTCGTCGCCGCCGGTCTGGCGGAACGCTGTGAGGTCCAAGTTGCCTACGCCATCGGCAAGGCGGCCCCGGTCGGCCTGTTCGTCGAGACCTTCGGCACCGCCACGGTGGCCCAGGAGAAGATCGAGAAGGCGATCACCGAGGTCTTCGACCTGCGCCCGGCCGCGATCATCCGGGACCTCGACCTGCTGCGCCCGGTCTACGCGAAGACGGCCGCCTACGGCCACTTCGGCCGTGAACTCCCCGAGTTCACCTGGGAACGCACCGACCGCGCCCAGCGGCTCAAGGACATTGCGAACGCCTGAGGAGACGCTGCAGGCCGAGAAGTTCCCACCCAGAGGAGCAACCGATGCGTATCGCTGTCACGGGGTCCATTGCCACCGACCACCTGATGACCTTCCCGGGCCGCTTCGCCGACCAGCTCATCCCGGACCAACTCGCCCACGTCTCCCTCTCCTTCCTCGCCGACGCCCTGGAGATACGCACCGGAGGGGTCGCCGCCAACATCGCCTTCGGACTCGGCCGGCTCGGCCTGAACCCCGTACTGGTGGGCGCGGCGGGCATCGACTTCACCGACTACGACACGCGCCTGCGCGCGGCCGGAGTGGACACCTCCACCGTGCGGATCAGCGGGGAACGCCACACCGCGCGCTTCGTCTGCACCACCGACACCGACCAGAACCAGATCGCCACCTTCTACCCGGGCGCCATGAGCGAGGCCCGGCACATCGACCTGGACGCCGTACGCCGGTCCGTCGGCGGACTCGACCTCGTCCTGGTCGGCGCCGACGACCCGCAGGCGATGCTGCGGCACACCGCGGCGGCACACGACCTCGGCCTCGACATGGCCGCCGACCCCTCCCAGCAGCTCGCCCGCCTCGGCACCGAGGAGACCAAGCGGCTGGTGCACGGCGCCCGTTGGCTGTTCACCAACGAGTACGAGGCGGCCCTGCTCCAGGACCGCACCGGCTGGAGCGAGCGCGAGGTGCAGAACCGGGTCGGCACCTGGATCATCACCCGCGGCGCCGACGGAGTCACCGTGCTGTCCGGGCACACCGAGCGGGTGGACGTGCCCGCGGTGCCCACCGAACGCATCGCCGACCCGACCGGCGTCGGGGACGCCTTCCGCGCCGGATTCCTGGCCGGCCTCGCCTGGGAACTGCCCCACCGGCGAGCGGCCGAACTCGGCTGTGCCCTCGCCGCCGTCGTCCTCGAATCGGTCGGCACACAGGAGTACAAGCTCGTACCGGGGGACCTGACCGCCCGCGTCGACCGGACCTACGGCCGGGCCGCCGCCGCCGAACTGGAGCCCCTCCTGGCCGGCCTGGCATGAGCGGCGCGCGGCCCCGGCGCGCCGACGCCGCAACGAGGCCCTGAGCGTCGTCCGGCCGGACGGCGTCCGCCGCGTCCACGCATTGTCAGTGGCGGGTGCCACCATGGCACGCATGGGGAACGACGAGTGGGGGCCGCTGCTCAAGCGGTGGAGCGAGGAATGGCTGGAGGCGCTCGCCGCGCAGGAGCCGGAAGAGTACGAGGAACTGGACGAGGACATCGTGCGGGACCGCTGGCTGGGGTTCGCCCCGGCCGGCCCGGACCGGATCACGGCACTGGAGGAGCGCGTTAGCGCCCTCGGCATCCAGGCGCCGCTGCCCCCGTCCCTGCGCTCCTTCCTCGAGACGACGGACGGTTGGCGGAACGCCGGCGACTTCGTCTATCTGCTGGCGGGAGCGGACGGCATAAGGCCGTACGGGGACCCGTACGGCCTGCGGCCGATATACGAGGGGAGTCTGGGCGAGCACCCGGCCGAGCGGGAGATACTCCTGGCCGGCATGTGGGACCGGGCGTTGCAGCTGTCGCTCGACTCCGACCTCACGGACGTGCTCATCGACCCGGGCGATGTGGCCCCGGACGGTGAGTGGGCCGTGTACGTGTACCACGGCTGGGCCGGCGAAGCCCCCGCGCGGTACGTCTCGTTCCGCGCCTTCATGGAGGCCATGTACCAGGAGTTCTACCGGCTGGGCGGGTCGCACCCCGGGTTCGGCAACAGCGTGACGGACGACCTGGACGCCAAGGTGGAGCAGGCCCGGCTGGCATGTCTGCGGGGCGAGCTGGACACGGCGCTCGCCGTCCTCACGGAGGCGGAGGAGCTGGGCAGGCCACGGGCCCGGCTGCTGTCCGCTCAGTTGAGGGCGCTGCTGGACGGCGCGGGCTGGGTACCGGTCGACCCGCGCATGGACGATCCGCTCTACGCCGGCGAGGTGCTGCCCCTGAAGGTGCGCGACCACCTGCGCGAAGGGTACCGGGACGACGTCTTCGTGCTCGGCCCGGTGACCGACGACTACGCCACGGACCGGGAGCGTGCCGCGCTGGTCCTGGAACGCATCAGACAGCGCACGTACACCTACACCTCGCCGGGCCGCTTCGGACGCGCGGTGGAGGAGGCCCGGGAGCTGGCGCGCTGGGGTGACACGGACGCAGCCTGGCGGGTGCTGGCCGCGGCGGTCCCGCACTGGGAGCCGTACCGGGACGACCACGTGGCCCCGTTCGGCCTGCTCGGCGACCCGCTGCTCGGACCGCTCCTCACACCGGAGCGGTTCAGACGGTGTCCGCCGTCCGCTGCTCCGCGGCGTCGTACGCGACGCGGGCCCGGGCGATGGCGGCACGGTGGCGCTCGGCCCAGTCCACCAGTCCGGTCAGCGAGGTGTACAGCTCGCGGGCCATGGGCGTGAGGTCGTACTCCACCCTGGGCGGAACGGTCGGGTACACCGTGCGGACGAGGAGCCCGTCCCGTTCCAGGCGGCGCAGGTTGAGGGTGAGCATGCGCCGGCTGATGCCGCCGATGGCGCGTTCGATCTCGGTGAAGCGGATGGGGCCGTGGGCGACGGCGATCAGGATGCCGATGCTCCACTTGCCCGCCACGTGGTCGAGTACCTCGGTGACCGGACAGGCCTCGACCTGCATGGCCTCGGCAAGACGGGGCGAACTCCGTGACATTGATGGGCCTCCTTCCACGGAGGGCCAACGTTACCGAAGCCGGCCGCCGCCCCACATCGTGCACCCGGGGGAGGGGGCCGCCCCCATCACGGGCGATCCACCGTCGCCGACGGTACGCCGTGACCGGCCCACGACGCGTTCGGTCGTCTCCCTTGACACCCTCCCGTAGCCACCCCGACCCTCCAGCGAGGGCCCGGGGCTGCCGCGGACCGGCCACCATCTCCGGTCCGCTCGCGGTCCCCGCCGGCCAGGAGCGGCCGGCCGGGTTCCGGGACGCCCTCGCCCGGCACGGCCATGTCTGCGTCCCCGTCGCCGAGGGCGGTTCCACCTACGACAGCGGTCTCGCGGCCATGACCGGCCTCCTCGCCGGACACCCGGACGTGGACGGGGTGTTCGCGGCCAACGACCTCATGGCCCGCGGCGCCTGCCGGGCGCTGCGGGAACACGGCCGGCGGGTACCAAAGGACGTCGCGGTCGTCGGCTTCGACGACTCCACGGCCGCCGTCGACCGGCACCCCCCACCTGACCACCGCGCGCCGGCCCGTGGAGGACACGGCCACCGAGATCGCCCGTCTGCCGGAGGAACACATCCACGGCACCCGCACCGAGCCCACGTCGGTCGTGTTCGACCCGGGGCCGGTCGTACGGGAATCGGCCTGACGGCGCCCGCCGGCGCGCGGCGCCCCGCACCGGGACCCGGGCAGGTCACGCCTGAGTCGCCAGGATCATGTACGGCGCGGTCCGGAGCTCCGCCGGGACCGCCGCGGCGCCCGGATCGTCGGCGGGGAGCGTGGGCAGCTCGACGGCGGGGGAGGGGAAACCGGCCTCGGTCAGGAAGCGCCGGTACCGGTCGAGGGAACGGTGGTACGTGACGCTCGGCATCATCGTGCCGTCGCGCAGCCGCAGCAGCGTGGGCACGGGGTCGCCGTCGCCGTAGACCGCGCCCGGCTCGCCGTGGCGCAGCGTGGAGAAGGCCACGCCGGTCGCCGCCGGGTTGAGGTCGGCCAGCAGATACGGCGCACCGGGGCGCAGCACCCGGCGGATCTCGGCGGTGAGGGCGGCCAGCCGCCCGTCGTCCGGATCTGTGCAGTACACCAGGCAGCACACGGCGGCGTCGACGCTGTCGTCCGCGAGCCAGTCCAGGGTGCGGCCGTCGAACAGCCGGTAGGAGACACGGGGGTGGGGGCGGTCCGCGCGGGCGATGCCGAGCATGCCGGCCGAGGGGTCGACACCCTGGACCTCCCACTCCCCGGCGGTCACGAGCCGCGCCGCGACCGCGCCGGTGCCGCACCCGATGTCCAGGGCCAGCCGGCCGGGCCCGGCGCTCCCCACGAGCCGTCGCAGCACGGCGGGGAAGATCAGCCGCTCGGCGAGCCGCATGTCGCGGTCCCGATAGGCGTCGGCGACGGTGGTGGTGTCCCAGCCAAGCGGCTCTTCGTCGGCGGTCAAGGGCGGTGCCTCCTGCACTGAAACGGGCCCGGACGGGTGAAGCGGCACGTGCGGTGGCAGCCTGGCACACGGCACCGCCACGGGGCCCGACGGTGGCGGGAATTCCCTCGGTAGCGCGTCCGGAGGGCGGTTGTTGACGGAGGCGGCGGCTCGTGCCGTACCGGCCGATGAGTTTTCGCCTGCCCCACGGTCAAAGATCACGAACGATGTGCCGCGGCCGACACCGTCGTCGGCCGCGACAACCGATGACGAGATACCGAGGAACCCAGGATGCGCACACTGATCAGCACCGCCTTCGTCTCACTCGACGGTGTGGTGGAGGCCCCGGGCGGCGAGCCCGGCTACCGGAACTCCGGCTGGACCTTCAAGGATGTCGAGTTCCTGCCCGAGGCCTTCGAGATCAAGGGCCGGGAGCAGCGGGAAGCCACCGCGATGCTGCTGGGCCGGGTCAGCTACCAGGCGTTCAGCCCGGTGTGGCCGGACATGGCGGACTTCGCGGAGTACAAGGTGATGCCGAAGTACGTCGTGTCCACCACCCTCACCGAGGCCGGCCTGGTGCCGCACTGGGGTGAGACGACGATCCTGCGCTCGCTCGACGAGGTCGCCGCGCTGAAGGCCACCGAGGGCGGCCCGATCATCGTCCACGGCAGTGCCGCCCTGAACCGGAGCCTCGCGGACGCCGGCCTGATCGACCGTTACCACCTGCTGGTCTTCCCGCTCCTGCTCGGCGCGGGCAAGCGCCTGTTCAGCGCCACGGACAAGGACGCCCAGAAGCTGAAGCTGGTCGAGCACGAGGCCTACGCCAACGGCGTCCAGAAGAACGTCTTCGACGTCGTACGCTGACCCGCACCCCTACGGGAACCGGCCCCGGCGGAGCCCACCCGGGCACCGCCCGGCGCATCACCCGAACAGCGGAGCGCCCCGGCCGGCATGCGCGCGATCGGGGCGTGCCGACAGCGTGAACCCGGTCGCACCGACCGGCGGTCAGTCCTTCCACCCGGACGCGGTCTACCGCATCAACGTGGACACCGACGGCGACGACCGGGCCGACGTCGCGTTCAGCGCCTACAACGCGGGCGAGCCCGCCGACGACTGGGACACCTACCGCGCCCCCTGGATCGCGGTGCTCCAGCACTTCGGCGGCTACGACGAGCAGTCGGCCGAGCAGGCCCTGTGCACGGTGCTGCCGGACATCCTGCGTCTCGACCGCGGCAGGCCCGCCGCCTACCCCAACGGCCGAACCCTCACCGACGACGTCACCTCCGCCCGGCTGGCCATGCTCACCGCGGGCAAGGTCGCCACCGACCACATCGGCCCCCACACCGATCTGCTCCCCGGCTTCCCCTACCTCGGCGTACCCCACACCGGCTGACGGACCGGGGGGACCGGCTCCGTCCCGTGATGCCTCCGGCGTACCACCCGCGGGTGCATACGGACAAAAGTGTGGATACCGTCGGATTCACGGACCAGCAGGCCCCAGAGGCCGCCTGGCGGTCGAAAAGGCCCGTTCGACGGTGGACGGCACGGCCGGGCTGCCAGGCCAGTCAGGGAGACAGGCATGAGCCGAGCCAAGCGCAGGCCCAGCAGCACCTTCCGCGGGCGGATGACACCCGGTCAGGCCGGCGGCCCCAGACCCTCCGCGAAGACCGGGGCGACCGGCCGCCGGCGCGCGGCGCCGCCCGACGAGCCCGACGGGCGGCCGATACCCGACGGGGAGTCCCTACCGCCGGAGCGGCCCGGCCGCCCCGACGGCACGAGCGCGGCGCAGGGGCACCCTGACCCTGCCGGATCCACCGGGCCCCCTCGACCCCCTGGTTCCTCCAGTCCTTCCATTCCCGCCATTCCCCTCGGTGCCTCCGGGGCAGCACCGGAGACGCCCGGCCCGTCCAGTCCGCCGAATCCGCCGAGTCCGCCCGGTTCCCCTGGTCCCCCCGGTCGCCCCGGGGACGCCGATGCCCGGCGGTCCGGGCCGGTCTCCGGTGCCTGGAGTCGGCGGGTGCCCGGCGGTAGGGCGCCCGTGTCAGGCCGGCGGCCGATACGACTGCGCCTGTCGGAGGCCGATCCCTGGTCGGTGATGGTGACGAGTTTTCTGCTGCTGGCCGGCCTCGGGGTGCTCGTGGTCGCCACGGCGGGCGTTTCCTGGTTCATGCTGAACGCCATGGCGCCGGATGTCCTGCCCGCTTTCAGCACCTTCCTGGCCGTCGCGGTGGGAGTCGTCACCGTGGAGGTCTTCCTGGGCACGGGCCTGGTGACACTGGGCGCCTTCCTCTACAACCTGTCGGCGCAGTACAGCGGCGGAGTCGAGATAGCGGTGACCGAGGCCCTGACCGGACCGCCCCCGGCCAACGCCCGGGCCCTGCTGCTCATGGCCAGGGCCCGCCGCCGTCTGCGTACACACATCGCGCCCGGGGACCCCGGTGCCGGCGACCGCTCCTCCGGCGCCCGGCCCGCACGGGCACAACGGGAGACCGAGTAGGTCGTTCAGGACCAGGACGGCCCTCAAGCCGGTGGGTAGAGTCGGGGCATGTATCCGGTCACGCGTTCCAGCGCCCGCCTCGCCCTTCGGGAACTGAGCACCGAGGACGTGGACGCGGTGCTGGCCATCTACGGCAGCCCGGAGGCGACGGAACACCTGTCCTTCGAGCCGCGCAGCCGAGAGCAGGTCGGCCGGATCGTGGCGCGCTCCGTCGCCGCGGCCGTCGAGACGCCGCGCGGGGAATACGCGCTTGCCGTCGTCGAGCGGGAAACGTCCGAACTCGTCGGCTTCGGACGGCTGGCCCTTGATCCCCACCAGCAGAGTGCGGCCACCCTGGGCTTCGCGCTGCGCCCACGGGCGTGGGGGGCCGGCTACGGCGTCGAGATGGTACGGCTCCTGCTGGGCGTCGGCTTCGACGACCTGAACCTGCATCGGATCTGGGGCGCGCGGTCCCCGTGGAACGAGGCATCGGCCCGCACCATGGCGGCCGTCGGCATGGTCGAAGAGGGCGTCATCCGGGAGCATGTGCGGAAGGCCGGCGGGTGGCGGGACTCCGTGGTGCACGCCATCCTCGACCGTGAATGGAGCGCCGCGACGGGAAGCCGGGTCGCCGGACGCTGATGCCCGCACCCCAAGTGTGTTGAGTTCACCCATAGGCGAATGCCTAGCGTCGACGCCATGACAGAAGACGTGCTCGACGGCCGGCTCCGGATCGCCGTGGTGATCGGCAGCGTACGCAGGCCCAGAATGGCCGATCCTCTCGCCGCGTGGCTGGAGCGCGAGCTCACCGCGGCGTACCGGCTCGACCTCGACATGATCGACCTAGCCTCGGTCTCCCTGCCGATGCACGAGATGCGGGCGGGCGGGGCGGCCGTATCCCCGATCGCCGGCCGGCTCGCGGACGCCGACGCATTCGTGTTCCTCACACCGGAGTACAACCACAGCTTCCCGGCGCCGGTGAAGAACGTGATCGACTGGCACTTCACCGAATGGGCGTACAAGCCGGTCGCGTTCGTCGGATACGGCGGTTCCGGCGGCGTCAGGGCGATCGAGCAGTTGCGGGCCGTCTTCCCGGAACTGCGCGCCACCACGGTCCGGGAGTCGGTTCTGCTGCCGATGCCGTGGGAGCACCTCGACGCCGACGGCCGCTTCGTTCCGCCACCGGGTGCGCGGCAGGCGCTGCACGCGACGATGCGCGAACTGCAGGTGTGGGCGCGGGCGTTGCGTTCCCTCCGGGCCGCTGATCCGGCCGGTCGGGAATGAAGAGGCCGGCCGGGCCGCAGGCGCGCGCGGCGGACAGGCTGACGAGAGCGGAAGTGCGCGCCGCGATCGTGCCGGCGTCCGGCGGATTGATGGCGGTGCTGGACGCCACGATCGTCGCGGTCGCGCTGCCCCGGCTGATGGCGGCGTTCGGCACGTCGTTGGCCGCTGCCCAATGGGTCATCACCGCGTACACGCTCGCGATGGTCGCGACGATGCCGCTCGCCGCCGGACTTGCCGCACGCTGGGGCGCCCGCCGGGTGTACCTGGGGGCGCTGGTGGGTTTCGCGGTCGCTTCCGTCGCCGCCGGGGCGTCGGGCAGCCTGGGCTGGCTGATCGCCGCGCGAGCGGCACAGGGCCTCGGCGGTGGCCTGATGACGCCGCTCGGGATGGCGATCGGGTTCGGCGCGGTCGCGCCCGCGCGCCGCGGCCGGATGATGGCGATCGTCGGCCTGCCGATGCTGATCGGCCCGATCCTGGGCCCGGTACTCGGCGCGTTGCTCCTGAACACCGGGTCCTGGCGGCCGCTGTTCCTCATCACCGTGCCGTCGGCACTGCTGGGCGCCGCCGGCACGCTGGCCTGGCTGCCGGCCGACACCGTACGCGGCCGGCGCGGCCGGCTCGACCTGTGCGGAGCGGCGCTGCTGATTCCGGGCCTTGTCACGGTGGCCTACGGCATCGGCGCGCAAGACGGTCCGGCCTGGGCGCGGATCGCCACGGTCATCGTCGGCGCCGGGTTGGTCGCGGTGTTCTCGGTGCGGGCGCTGACCCACCCGGAACCGCTGTTGCGGATCGGCCTGCTACGGAATCCGACGTTCGGCCGGGGCGCCGCGGTCCTCGCCCTGTACGCGGCGCCCTACTTCGGCACGGTGGTGCTGATGCCCGCCTATGTGCAGATCCTGCGGTCGGACAGCGCATCGGTCACGGCGGCGTTGATGGTTCCCGGTACGGTCGGCATGGGAATCAGTGTGCAGCTCGCCGCCCGCTGCCTCGAACGGCTCGGCCCCCGGCTGGTCGTCGGCACCGGGCTGGGCCTCGCCATCGGCTCCGGCCTCGTCCAGGTGATCGTTCTCCGGCCGGACACTCCCTACCCGCTGCTCGGACTGCTCGGCTTCTTCCAAGGGGCGGGGACCGGCGCGGTCATGATGCCGACCATGTCGAGTTCCAGCCGCGACCTCGACGGTCCCGACCTGGCCTCGGCCTCCGCGCTCCTGTCACTGGTGAGCACGATCGCGAACGGGCTGGGCACAGCGGCGGTCAGCGCGCTCTTCACGGGGCTGACCACCACGATGACCGACGGCGGCTCGCTGTCCGCGCCGGCCGAAGCCTCGTACGCGGCCACCATCGTGGATTCCCAGCGGCTGACCCAGGTGGCGGCCCTCGTCGTGATGTCGCTCGCCCTGACCGTGCGTCTGCGCTCCCCACGCCGCACCCCCGTGATACTTGACCGGCAGGAAACACCAGCGACCCAGGGACCTACCTCATGACCACCACCGAGCACTCCGGCCGCGAAGCCGACCCTGCCTCCCTGACGGTCGGGCAGGTGGCCACGGCCGCGGGAGTCACCGCCAACGCCGTGCGCTTCTACGAGCGTTACGGTGTGATCAGCGCCCACCGCAACAGCGGCAACGCCCGCCGCTTCACCGTCGACGCGATCTGCCGGATCAGACTCGCCCTCGCCGCGCAACGCGTGGGGATCACCCTCAAGGAGAGCGCCGCCATCCTCGCCGGCATCCCGCCCCTCTCACCCGACCTCGACCGGTGGACCGCCGCGGGGGAGGAACTCGTCCGGATCGGCCGGGCCCGCATCAGTGAGCTGCAGACAACCGTGAGCGAACTGTCCTCGCTGGAGTTCCTGCGATCGGAGGTCCCGACAGGGCAACAGCGGCGGTGAGACGGGGAGACCGCCCGGCCGACCGCGACCCGGGCGGACACCGCGTCCCGCCCGCGCCCGCCGAAATATTGACGCATTGGTCCAGACCTTCTACGTTGTGAGCGCTCGGTCAGACAACGCGCACGCACGGTTCACCTCACCCCTGTACCACCCCCACAACCACAGGGAGAACCATGGTCCACCGGCGCAGACCACCGCTCGCACCCTCTCGCGGAAACCCGTCCGCAGCATCCCTCGGCAACCCCGGACCCGACACCCGGCGTCGCGGTGCCCGGATCCGGCGGTGGACCGCCGCCCTGGGCACCGTGCTGCTCCTGCCGCTCGCGCTGCTCGCCGCCCTCGCCGCGCCCGCCCAGGCGGCGGGGACGCTCACGGCGACGTTCACCAGCCAGGACAACGGCTCCTGGTGGAAGGGAACGTACGTCGTCCGCAACAGCGGCCCGGCCGCCGTCAACGGCTGGAGCCTGGAGTTCGACCTGCCGGCCGGGGTCTCGGTCACCGGCCACTACAACGGCGACGCGACCGTCTCCGGCCGACACGTGACCGTCAGGAACGCCTTCTACAACGCCGGCGTCCCGGCCGGCGGCAGCACCGAACCGTACAGCTACTGGTTCATCGCGAACGGGCCGATCGCCGCGCCCACGGGCTGCACCGTCAACGGCGACAAGTGCGACGGCACCCCCGACGTCCCGCCGACCGCGCCCGGTGCCCCGAAGGCGACCGCGGTCACGGCCCGCTCGGTCACACTCGGCTGGGCCGCCGCACAGGGCGGCGACCACCCCGTGGCCGCCTACGAAGTGCTCCGCGGTTCCGACACCGTGGCCACCACGACCGGCACCTCGGCCACCGTCACCGGCCTGACCCCGGCGACGAGTTACACGTTCACCGTGCGCGCCAAGGACACGCGCGGCAACGTGGGACCGGCCGGCGCCCCGCTGACCGTCAAGACCGTCGACCCGGCGACCGACCCCGCACCGCCGACCGCGCCCGGCCGGCTGCGCGCCACCGGAAAGACGGCCTCCAGCGTCGACCTGGCGTGGGAGGAGTCCACCGACAACGTGGAGGTGGCCGCCTACGACGTGTACCGCGGCGGCATGCTGGCGAAGTCCGTCGGCGCGGACACCACGACGGCCACGGTCGACGGGCTCTCCCCGGCCACCGCCTACACCTTCACCGTCAGGGCCCGCGACACCGCCGACAACACCTCACCGGCGTCGAACGCCCTGACCCTCACCACTGACGACGTGGCCGGACCGGGCAGGCAGCTCAAGGTGGGCTACTTCGCGCAGTGGGGCATCTACGGCCGCCAGTACTTCGTGAAGAACCTGGACACCTCCGGCGCCGCCGCCAAGCTGGACGTGGTCAACTACGCCTTCGAGAACCTGGACCCGGTGAACCTTACCTGCCAGGCGGGGGTCACCAAGGGCGTCTCCGCCAACCCCCAGGACCCCGACGAGGGCACCGGCGCGGGCGACGCGGACGCCGACTACGCGCGCCCCATGTCGGCCGCCCAGTCGGTGGACGGGGTCGCCGACGACGGCTGGGCGAAACTCCGGGGCAACCTCAACCAGTTGAAGAAGCTCAAGGCCAAGTATCCGAAGCTGAAGGCCGTGGTGTCGCTCGGCGGCTGGACGTACTCGAAGTTCTTCTCGGACGCCGCCGCCACCCAGGCCTCCCGGGAGAAGTTCGTCAAGTCCTGCGTCGACGTGTGGATCAAGGGCGATCTGCCCGTCTACAACGGCGCGGGCGGCCCGGGCACGGCCGCCGGGATCTTCGACGGCATCGACATCGACTGGGAGTGGCCCGGCTCCGAAGGACATCCCGGCAACCACTACGGCGCCCAGGACAAGGCCAACCTGACCGCGCTGCTCGCCGAGTTCCGCAAGCAGCTCGACGCGCTCGGCGGCGAGCACCGGCTGCTGACCGCGTTCACCCCGGCCGACCCCGCGAAGATCTCCGCCGGCTGGGACCTGACCCGGATCTTCGACTCGCTCGACTACGCCAACGTCCAGGGATACGACTTCCACGGCGCCGGCAGCGACAACTCCTGGGAGCCGGGGCGCACCGGCCACGCCTCCAACCTGTACGCCGACGCCCAGGACCCCTACCCCTTCCACTTCAGCGTCGAGGACGCGGTCAAGGCCTATCTCGACGCCGGGGTCAACCCCCGCAAGCTGACGGTGGGCTTCCCGTTCTACGGGCGGGGCTGGCAGGGCGTGACCGACGGCGGTACCGCCGGTGAGTGGCAGGCCGCGGGCGGCGCGGCACCCGGTCAGTTCGACACCGAGGCCGGGGTGCGCGGCTACCACAACCTGATCACCAGCTTCCCCGCCATGACCGTACGCCACGACGAGCAGTCCGTCTCGGCCTACGGCTACACCGGTCCGGGCGGCCAGTGGTGGTCGTTCGACGACACCTGGTCGATCGGGAAGAAGACGGCCTGGATCAAGTCCAAGGGACTGCTGGGCGCTTTCGTCTGGGAGATGTCCGGCGACACACCGGACGGCCGGCTGATGACCGCGCTGGACGGCGGACTGACATAGCCGGACGACGGACTGAAGCAGCCGGACCACGGCGCTCGGCGTCGCGTACGGCTCCCGGGCGGGCGGACGGCGGACCGCCCGCCCGGGCCCCACACGTCCGCGGGCGCCTACTGCTTCTGGAAGGACCGGATCTGGTAGGTGCCCATCAGGTTTCCTCCGTGGCCGGCCGCGGTCGATCCGACGCGTGCGTTGAAGTTGGTCTGCGTGTAGTACTGCACGCGGTGGCCGGTGCCGTTCCACACGGACAGCACGTTCCGGCCGTTGCGGATGAAGGAACACAGGTCGGCGGTGTTGGCGACCCTCTCCGACGCCCACTGGCAGCGGGTACCGCCGCCGTCCCAGCCGCTGTAGATGCAGAAGCGTCCCGGGTCGCAGCGGAAGGCCGCGGCGGCGCTCGTCCCGGCCGGGGCCGGGGTGGAGGCGGACGCGGCGGGAGCCGTACCGAGGGTCGCCGCGACGGCGAGGGAGGCGATGGCGAGTGAAGTGACACGGTGCATGGGGGGTTTCCTTTCCGCGGGTTCTGCCGTCGGTGTCACCGGACGACGGCTTGCAGTGTCATATGCCGCGGAAGACGGCCGACAGAGCGTGCACCAGGGCGCGTGAGGCGTCATGGGCGGTTGCCCGCACAAGGAGGCGAGCCGGGTCCTCCGGCGGGGCCGGGGGAGCGTGCCGGTACCGGGTGCGCCGGTCGCGGGCCGGGGCAGGACGACGGCCAGGGCGTCGTCCGGTCACAGGACCGCGGCCAGCAGTTCCTTCGTATAGGGCGCGCTCGGTGTGTCGAACACCGTGTCCCGGGGCCCCACTTCCACCAGCCCGCCGTCCTTCAGCACCGCGATCCGGTCGCAGAAGTGCCGTACCACCGCGAGGTCGTGGGAGATGAAGAGCAGCGACAGACCCAGTTCCTCGCGCAGGTCCATCAGGAGGTTGAGGACCTGCGCCTGGACGGAGACGTCCAGCGCGGAGACCGGTTCGTCGGCGATGACCAGACGTGGCCGGACGGCCAGCGCGCGGGCGATCCCGATGCGCTGGCGCTGACCGCCCGAGAACTCGTGCGGGTGCCGGGGCAGATGCGACGCGGACAGACCCACCCGCTCAAGGAGTTTTGCCGCCCTGTCCCGGCGCCCCGCCGCGTCCAGGTCCGTGTGGACGCGCAGCGGTGCCGCGACGATCTGCTCCACCGTGTGACGCGGATTCAGCGACGCGTACGGGTCCTGGAAGACCAGCTGGACGTCCCCGCTCAGCTCGCGGCGCAGCCGCGCGTTCGTCGCCGCCCCGGAGATGTCCCGGCCGTCGAAGCGCACCTCCCCGCTCGTCGGGCGGCGCAGCCCGGCCAGGACCCTGGCGATCGTGGACTTGCCCGAGCCGGACTCGCCGACCAGGCCCAGGGTCTCGCCGCGGCCCACGTGCAGGCTCACGCCGTCGACCGCGGTGTGCGGGCGGGAACGGCGCCGGCCCGGGTAGTCCACGCGGAGGTCGCGCACTTCGGCCAGCACACCGGGGGCGGTGTCCGTACGCGGCCGGGACCGCGCAACGGGCTTCGGTTCCGGATCCCCGACCGTGGGCAGACGGCTGCCGGGCGGGGTGCGCAGGGTGGGGGCCGCCTGGACCAGGGCCCGGGTGTAGGGATGGGCGGCGGAGGTCAGCAGGCGCGTCGTGGGCCCCTCCTCCAGGGCCTCGCCGTCGCGCAGCACCAGCGTGCGGTGGCATGTCGCCGCCACCACGCCCACGTCGTGGGTGATGAGGACCATGGCCGTACCGGTCTCCGCCTGGAGGTCGCGGATCAGGTCGAGGACCTGACGCTGGACCCTGGCGTCGAGTGCCGTGGTCGGCTCGTCGGCGATCAGCACGTCCGGGTCGTTGACCAACGCCATGGCGATGACCACCCGTTGGCGCATGCCGCCGGAGAGGTGGTGGGGGTGGTCCGAGGCCCGGGCGGCCGGGATGCCCACCCGCTCCAGCATCGCCGCCGCCCGCTGGAGCGCCGGCTTGCGGCCCGCCTTGGGATGGTGGACGCGGTAGGCCTCGGCGATCTGAGCGCCGATGGTGTGGTACGGCGACAGCGCGTCCAGCGCGTCCTGGAAGACCATCGCGACCCTGGCGCCCCGGACCCGCTTCAGGGCCGGTTCCGGGGCACCGACCAACTCCGGTCCGTCGCCGCCCAGGCGGATGCTGCCCTCGACGCGGGTGCGCGCCGGATCGTGGAGGCCCAGGGCGGCCAGACCGATGGTCGACTTGCCCGAGCCGGACTCCCCGACGAGTCCCAGCACCTCTCCCGGTGCCACGTCGAAGGAGATGTCCCGGACCGCCGGCACCGGGCCGCGCGCCGTGCCGAAGGTGACCGTCAAGTCGCGTACGCGCAAAGCGGATCGTCTGGTCATGCGAGCCTCACTCGGGGATCCAGCCAGGCCACCACCACATCGGCCACGGCCACGGACACGACGACGAAGAACGCGGCCAGAAGCACGGTGCCGACGACCGTGGGCAGGTCGTTGCCGTTCACCGCGTCGACGGCCAGTTTGCCGACGCCGCCGAGCCCGAACACGGTCTCCGTGATGAAGGCGCCGCCGAGCAGCGCCCCGACCTCCAGGCCGAGCAGCTGCACCAGCGGGCCGGCCGCTCCGCGGGCGGTGTACTTCAGATGGGCGCGCAGGGTGCCCAGACCCTTCGCACGGGCCGTGCGCACATACCCGTGGTGCATGGTCTCCAGCATCTGTGAGCGGGTGAGGCGGGCGAAGACGGCCGCGTTGACGAAGCCGAGGACCAGCCACGGCAGGAGCAGACCGAGGGCCCACTGGGCGGGGTGGGCGGCGAAGGGGACGTAGCGCGGCAGCGGGAACAGGCCCGTGGAGTAGACGAGCAGGAGCTGGAGCACGTAGCCGAGGAAGTAGATCTGGACGCTCGCGCCCAGCAGGCCGAAGCCGGACAGCAGACGGTCCGTCGCCCGGCCCCGGCGCAGTGCCGCCGCCAGGCCCGAGCCGACGCCGAGGACGACGATCACCGTGAGGGCGCCGGCCGCCAGGGAGACGGTCACCGGCAGGCGGTCGGTGATGGCGGCGAGCACGGGCTGGTGGAGGGTGTAGGAGTAGCCGAGGCAGGGGGCGGGGCAGGGGATCGGGGTGCCGTCGACGTCCGCGATGATGCGGCCGGTCACGAGGCCGCCGACGTAGTCGAGGAACTGGGACAGGAGCGGCTGGTCGAGCCCCATGCTCGCGCGGACCGCGTCGACCTGCGCGGTGTCGCACTTGGGGCCGCAGGCGATCAGCGCCGGATCGGAGGGGGCGGCGTAGAAGAGCGCGAAGGCCAGGGCGGTGATCGCGAGGAGCACCGCCACGGCCTGCGCGGCCCTCGTGACGAGGTATCGGGTCATGGTCGCGGGGATCAGGCGTTCTTGAGGTACAGGTCGACCGCGGCCGTGGCGCCGTAGATCGGGTGGATGGCGGCGCCGCCGACGTCCTTGCCGCGGAACTGGGTGACGCTGGTGTAGAGGAAGGGCACCACGGGAACGTCCTTCATGACGGTCTGCTCCAGGTCGATGAGTTCCGCGGCCTTCTTCCGCGCGTCACCGATCTTCGCGATGCGGGCCAGCTCCGCGTCCACCCGCGGGTTGGCGTAGCGGATGGAGTTGGACAGCGGGTCGAGGTGGCTCTCGAAGCTGTCGGGGAGCAGGGTCGAGGGAGTGGGCCAGTCCACGGAGTTGGTGGACAGCCACAGGTCGTACGGGGCGTCGTTGCGGAACACCCGGGCGTTGAACGCGGCCGGCTGAAGGCCCTTGACCACCAGCTCGATGCCGATCTTGGCGAAGGCGTCGGCGAGGACCTGTGCGACCTGGTCGTCCTGCGGGCTGTAGACGGGGTACGCGTACGTCAGCTTGGTGACCTTCGTCTCCGCCTTGGCCAGGTGTTCCCTGGCCTTGGCGATGTCCCCGGTGGGCGCGACGGGGTAGGGGTCGTACTTCTTCCAGCCCACGACGGCCGGTGACGACAGGGTGGTCGCGAAGTCGCCGGCGTACTGGCCGCCGAGGACCTGGCGGGCCTGTTGGCGGGGGAAGACGTAGTGGATGGCCTTGCGGACCTCGGGGTCGGTGACCCTGTCGTTCTTGATGTACAGATCCGAGGTGTAGGCGCCCTGGCTGCCGGAGACGGCCAACGTCCGCTTGACGGGGTCGCGTTCGACCGTGGAGATCAGCTCCGGCGGCAGGGTGCTCTTGGTGGTCACGGTGGTCGGGCCCGAGCCCTGGCCGTTGAACACCTCCTGGGCGGTGTTGAGGGCGGCCTTGCCGAAGGCGAACTCGATGCGGTTCGGGTAGGCGTGCCGGATCGGGTCGGTGGCCGGCTTCCAGTGCGGATTGCGCTCCAGGGTGAGGCTCTTGTTCTGCTTGTGCTCGACGATCCGGTACGGCCCGGTGGCGAAGGGCCTCACGTCGTAGCCGGTGCCCGTGTCCTTGTCCGGCCGGACCGGCGAGGACGAGGACTGGGCGGCCATGTACGGCACGTCGGACTGCGGCTCGGGGAAGTGGAAGACGATGGTCTTGTCGTCGGGCGTCTCGATGGCCTTGAGGTCGCCGTCCTGCTGGGGACCGCCGTACTTCTTCACCGCCTCGGTGCGGTCCCTGGAGCCGGTGAGCCACTCGGGCCAGTAGGTGGGGCCGGCCTCGAAGCCGGGGGCGAAGGTGCGCTCGATGCCGTACTTGACCTGCTGCGCGGTGACGGGTTTGCCGTCCTCCCAGGCGATACCGTCCTTCAGCCGGTACGTCCAGGTCCGGCCGCCGTCGGAGGAGGTGCCGGTGTCGGTGGCGAGGTCACCGACCAGTCTGGGCCTGCCGTCGACGATCTGATACTGCGTCAGCTGCCTGCCCCACAGCAGCGAGGTGCTGTAGGCCTCGCCGGCATAGATCTTCTGCGGGTCGAGGTGGGTGTAGTCGACCGGGTTGGCGATGGTGAGGGTGCCGCCCTCGCGGGCGCCGGGGATCTTCGGGGCGGGGCCCTGGCTGTCCTCGGCGGTGCCGAGAGTGGCGGTGAGCCGCCGGCCGCTCTTGGCGGCGGTGCTGTTCTCGCCCGTGTCCGTGCCCGCCCCCGCGGAGCAGGAGCACAGCAGCAGGGCGGCGACGGTGGCGAGAGCCGGGACGGCTGCGGCGCGCGGGGTGAATCCGGGCATGACGAACTCCGTTGCGTGGTGCGGGTATTGCTGGGGAAGGTGAGCGAAGGCGCGGGGGCTCAGCGGACGGTGTGCGGGTCGAGCGCGTCCCGCACGGCGTCGCCGAGGAGGTTGAAGGCGAGGACGAAGACGAGGAGCGAGGCGCCGGGGAAGACCATGTAGGTGGGGTCGTCGTAGAAGACTTCCGCGCCCCGGGAGATCATGCGGCCCCAGTCGGGGATGGGCTCGTTGATGCCGACGCCCAGGAAGGACAGCGCGGCCTCGGTGGTGACGATCGCCGGCACGGCGAGGGTGATGTGCACCAGCACCGGCGCCCAGACGTTGGGCAGCAGTTCCCGGAAGACGATGTGCCGCCGGCTCGCGCCGAGCGCCCGGGCCGCCTCGACGAACTCCCGCTCGCGCAGGGACCGTACGACGGTGCGCAGCACCATCGCGAGCGGCACCCAGCCGAAGGCGGAGAAGACGAGGATGAGGACGGTGAACTGCATCCAGGCGGGTTCGCTCTCGTCCGGCCCCACGAAGCGGGTCTGGACGACCGGGCCCAGGGTGAGCAGGAGCAGCAGGGCCGGGAAGGCGAGCAGGACGTCGCAGACGAAGGTGAACGCCCGGTCGAGAAGGCCGCCGAGATAGCCGACGGCCACGCCGAAGACCACGCCGGCGACGGCGACGACGGCGGTCGAGGCGAAGGCGATCAGCAGGGAGGTGCGGATGCCGTAGAGGAGCTGGGCGAGCACGTCACGGCCGAGACCGGGCTCGATGCCGAACCAGTGCTCGGCGGAGATGCCGCCGTTGGGCAGCATCGGCAGGCCCTCCGGGCTCAGCAGGCCGGTCCCGTTCTGCCCGTAGTGCTCGGTGGGGTTCTTGCCGTAGAGGGCGGTGATCAGGGGCGCGGCGACGGCGAGGAGCGCGAAGAACCCGACGACGGCGAGCGAGACGATTCCGACTCGATCACGCCGGAACACCTGTGCCACCGATACCGCTGCCATGCTGCCGCACTCCCGACTCGCCTCGGGCGTCCCGGGTGTGGGGGAGCGCCCTGGATGACACCGGAGCGGGGTGGCCGCTCCGGACACCGGACATTAGATCGGAAGATCAAAATGCCTGCAACGCCTGCGATTGCAAGGTTGATGGGTTGATCAACGTTAGTTTGCGGGAATGTTTCCGTAGTGACGTGGATGTAATGAAAGCCCTCCCATATGCCGCGAACCGCCCGATCGAGGGAGACGAGGGTCACACCAGGCGCATTCCGCGCCGGGGACCTACCGTGGTCGCAGTGGCGCCGACGAGCCGGACGGCCATAGCGGAGGAGAACGCGATGGAGGAGCACTTCGTCTGGGTGACGACCCGCCGCATCCAGCCGGGCACCCTGGAGGACTTCGAACGGGCATGGCGGCCCGCGGCCCAGCCGCGGGGAATGCGCCGTGCCTTCGCGTACTGGTCCGGAGACGGACAGGAGATCACCGGAGTGTCGTTCTGGGACTCCGAGGAGGCCTGCGACTCCTGGCGGGCCTCCGAGCCCGAGGGGCAGCGGCGTGCCGCCATGGCTCCGTACGTCGTGGAGGAGCGGGAAGGTTTCTACCGGGGCCGCGAACTCGCCATCCCCGGCGGCCCGCCCGAGTGAGCGGACCGCCGGGAACCCGCCGGTCTCAGGACAGCAGTTCGCCGACGAGCGCCGCCACCTGATCGGTCTCGATCAGGAACCCGTCGTGTCCGTACGGCGATTCCACCACCCTGAGCCGGTCGGCGCCCGGGATCAGCGCGGCCAGTTCCGTCTGCTGGGCCGGCGGGTAGAGGCGGTCGGAGTCCACCCCGGCGACCAGGGTGGGCGCGGTCACCCGCCGGAGGGCACCCCGGGCACCGCCCCTTCCCCGGCCCACGTCATGGGCGTTCATCGCCTCGGTCAGCACGACATAACTCGCCGCGTCGAAACGGCGTACCAGCTTGGCCGCGTGATGGTCGAGATAGGACTGCACCTGGTAGCGCCCGCCGCTCCACGGGTCCTCCGTGCCCTGCGGCAGACGGCCGAAGCGGACCTGGAGTTCGGGCTCGCTGCGGTAGGTGACATGGGCCAGCCGGCGGGCCAGCCCCAGCCCCGCGTGCGGCCCGCGGCCGGTGTCGTGGTAGTCGCCGCCCTGCCAGTGCGGGTCCGTGCGGATGGCCCGCACCTGGATGTCCGCCCACGCTATCTGTTCCGCGCTCGCCGCCGCCGTCGTCGCGAGGAGCAGCAGCCGGCCCGTCCGCGCCGGGTACGACACCGCCCACTCCACGGCCCGCATCCCACCCATCGAACCCCCGACGACCAGCGCCCACCGCTCGATGCCCAGCGCGTCCGCGAGCCCGGCCTCCGCGGCCACCTGGTCGCGCGGGGTCAGGAACGGGAACGCGCCGCCCCACGGTCTCCCGCCGCCGGGACGCGAGGAGGCAGGCCCCGTGCTGCCCTGGCAGCCGCCGAGCACGTTCGGCGCGACCACGAACCAGCGGTCGGTGTCCAGCGCCCGCCCCGGACCGATCAGGGCGTCCCACCAGCCGGGCGACGGGTGCCCGGGACCGGCCGGGCCGGCGGCGTGACTGTCCCCGGTGAGCGCGTGCAGGACCAGGACGGCATTGGAACGGTCCGCCGCGAGCGTCCCCCAGGTCTCGAACGCTAGCCGCACGCCGGGGAGTTCGCCGCCCGACTCCAACGGCAGCGGCTTCTCGGCGTCGTACCACCGGCGCCGGCCGGGCGGGTCCCCCTCCCGCCAGGCCCCGGTGGCCGGCGGCAGGGGCACCTCGGCAGCGGCGACGGCGGGCACCTACGCGCCCTTGGCCGCGCGGAAACCGGCCTCCAGGTCCGCCGTGAGGTCGGCGAGGGACTCGATGCCCACCGACAGACGGACCAGGCCCGGCGCGGTGCCGGTCGCCGCCAGCTGGGCCTCGTCCAGCTGGCTGTGCGTGGTGGACGCCGGATGGATGATCAGGCTGCGTACGTCACCGATGTTGGCCAGGTGGCTGAACAACTCCACGCCGTCCACGAACCGCCGGCCCGCCTCGGTGCCGCCGCGCAACTCGAAGGAGACGATGGCACCGGCACCGCGCGGCAGATACTTCCGCCCGGCCTCGTACCACCTGCTCGACGGCAGCCCCGGGTAGTGCACGGCGGCGACCTCGTCGCGCCGCTCCAGCCATTCGGCGAGCGCCTGGGCGTTGGCCGTGTGCCGTTCGATCCGCAGGCTCAGCGTCTCCACGCCCTGCAACAGCAGGAACGCGGAGTGCGGGGACAGCGCCGGGCCGAGGTCGCGCAGCAACTGCACCCGCAGCTTGACCGCGTAGGCGCCGGGGCCGAGCGCGGGCCAGTACCGCAGGCCGTGGTAGCTCGGGTCCGGCTCGGTGAAGTCCGGGAACCTGTCGGCGTGCGCGCCGAAGTCGAACGTACCGCCGTCCACGACCACGCCCGCGATGGTGGTGCCGTGGCCGCCGAGGAACTTCGTGGCCGAGTGCACCACGATGTCCGCGCCGTGTTCGAGCGGCCGCAGCAGGTACGGGGTCGGCACCGTGTTGTCCACGATGAGCGGAACCCCCGCCGCGTGCGCCACGTCGGCCACCGCCCGCACGTCGAGCACGTTGCCGCGCGGGTTGCCCAGCGACTCCGCGAACAGCGCCTTGGTGTTCGGCCGGATCGCCGCCCGCCACGCCTCCGCGTCGTCCGGGTCGTCCACGAAGGACACCTCGATGCCGAACCGGGGCAGCGTGTGGCGGAACAGGTTGTAGGTGCCGCCGTACAGGGAGCTGCTGGAGACGATGTGGTCGCCGGCGCTCGCCAGGGTGAGCAGGGCCAGGGTCTCCGCCGCCTGCCCGGAGGACAGTGCCACGGCCGCCGCACCGCCCTCCAGGGCGGCGATCCGCTGCTCGAAGACGTCCTGGGTGGGGTTGTGGATCCGGGTGTAGATGTTGCCGGGCTCGGCGAGCGAGAACAGGTCGGCGGCGTGCCGGGTGTCGCGGAACGCGAACGACGTGGTCTGGTAGATCGGCGTGGCGCGGGCGCCGGTGGCCGGGTCGGGCACGGCACCGGCATGGACCTGCTTGGTCTCGAAGGACCAGGCCGAGGTGCCGGGAGCGGCGGACGGCTCCTCGGGGGTGTGACCGGCGGTGACGGAGTCGACGGGCTGGCTGCTCATGGTGGTGCTCCTCGTGCGGGAGAGCGGCGCTGGGATGCGACGAGATAAGCACGCACCGCCACCCGGTGGCAGCGCGATCCGCACCGTGCAACGAGGACTTCACAAACGACATCGGCGTGCAACGCTCGTCCGCCCGCTGGACGGACGTAAGTGCGGGAGGCCGCGGCCGGGCCTCCCGCACCCACCGTCAGCGGCGCACGGCCGCCGGTCCGGCCGGTGTGTCACCGCGCAGCGTGATGCGGTGCATGACACGGTGCCGGTCGCCGTAGTCCCGGTTGGCGTAGTGGGCCGTGCTGCGGTTGTCCCACAGGGCGACGTCGCCCGGCTGCCAGCGATGCCGTACGACGTGCTCGGGCTTGGTGAGATGGGCGTAGAGGATGTCGAGGATGCCCCGGCTCTCGTGCTCCGAGACACCCACGATGTGCGAGGTGAAGCCGGGGTTCACGAACAGTCCCTTGCGTCCGCTCTCCGGGTGGACGCGCACCACCGGATGCTCCACCGGCGTCAGCGCGGTGAACACCTCGCCCTCCCACACGTTGCCCCGGCCGCCCCGGCGCTGGGCGAGGTAGTACCCGAACTCGCGGGTTCCGTCGTGGACGGCGGTCAGCGTGTCGACGAAGTCCCGCAGGCCCGGCGAGAGCGACTCGTAGGCCAACTGGCTGTCGGCCCAGTTGGTGTCGCCGCCGTTGGGCGGCAGCACCACGGCCCGCAGGACGGAGATCGCCGGCGGACGCCGTACGAACGTCACGTCCGTGTGCCAGACGTCCGCGAACCCGTTGTCCTGGCTGTCCAGCGAGTACACCTCGGGGGCCACGTCACCGGAGTCGTGGACCGGATGCCCGGCGGTGACCTCGCCCAGCCGGCGGCCGAACTCGATCTGCGCCGCGTCGTCCAGGCCGTGCTGGCCGCGCACGAAGAGCACCTTGTACGCCACCAAGGCCTCGCGCAGCGCCAGGACTTCGTCGTCGTCGAGGCGAGCGAGGTCGATGCCGTGGATCTCGGCGCCGAAGTGCGGGCCGAGCGCGGTGACCGGCAGCCGCGCCGGGACGGGCCGCTCGCTGAGAAGGCTCATCTGTGTGTCCTTTCCGGGTCGGGGATACGGGAGTTCAGGCCGCGGCCGCGGCCTTGACGGCGTGGGACACCCGCGCGCGCAGCTCGGCGAACTCGCCCGAGTTGCGCAGTTCCTCGGCGTCGACGTCGCCGCGCGGCAGCGGGATCGGCAGGTCCAGGGCCACGGTGCCCGGGCTCCTGGTCAGCACGACGATGCGGGAGCCGAGGAACACCGCCTCGTCCGCCGAGTGCGTCACGAACACCGTCGTCCGGCCCGTCCGCGCGGTCACCTGGCGCACATCGTCCTGGAGCCGTTCCCGGGTCAGCGCGTCCAGCGCCGCGAAGGGCTCGTCGAGCAGCAGCAGCGGGTTCTCGGCGGCGAGGGCCCGGGCGATGGCGACGCGTTGCTGCTGGCCGCCGGAGATCTCCCAGATCCGGCGCTTCTCCACCCCGGTCAGGCCCACGCGGTCCAGCAACTCCCGCCGCCGCTCGGGCCGTCGGGCGCGCTCGACGCCCGCGTACCGCAGCGCCAGGTCGATGTTGCCGCGCACGGTCCGCCAGGGGAACAGCCGCGGCGTCTGGAAGACCACGCCGGCGGCCGCCCCCGGCCTAGGCTCGGCACCGTGGACGTGTACCGAGCCGTGCGTGGGCCGCTCGAATCCGGCGATGAGCCGCAGCAGGGTGCTCTTGCCGCACCCGGAGGCTCCCACCAGCACCAGGAACTCCCCGGCGGGAACGGTCAGATCGACGGGCCCCACGGCCGTGAAGGCCTCCTCGCCCCGGCCGTACCGGTGGACGACCTTGTCGAGGCGGACGGCCCCGGCGTGCCCGGCGGCGGCCTCACGCGGGGGCGTGGTGACGTCACTTGAGGACATTGGGCAGCCCCTTGAGGTAGAACGCCCCGCGGACGGCGTCCTCGGCCGGCGCGCTGTCGATCTGCTTCTGCTCGGCGAGGAAACGCGCGGTGTCGCTGACATACGCGAGCAGCTTGCCGGGTGTGCCGTCGGTGCCCAGCCAGTCGGCGGAGGCCACCTGCTCCGGGGTGAGGAACACCCCCTGCCGGAGCTGGGCCCGCGCGTCCGACGCGCTGATGCCCAGCTCGGCCGCGACGGACGCCACCGACCCGTCGGGGTCGGACCCGAGCAGGCGCAGCGCCCGGGCCTGCGTCCTGCGCCAGGCGTCGATCGCCCGCGGGTCCCTGGCGATGAGGTCGTCCGACACCACGGCCAGGTCGAGCGTCGGTTTGCCCGCCGCACCGATCTCCTTGCTGCTGGTGAGCTGGGTACCCGTCGTACGCAGCTCGTCCAGGGTGGGCAGCCACACGTAGGCGGCGTCGATGTCGCCCCGCTGCCAGGCGGCGAGGATGGCCTGCGGCTGCAGATCGACGAGCCTCACGTCGGACGTCTCCAGCCCGGCCGTCCGCAGGGCCGCCAGCAGGCTGTAGTGCGAGGTGGAGGCGAACGGCGTGGCGACGGTCTTTCCCTTGAGACCGGCGACGTCGGCGACGCCGCTGCCCTTGCGCGCCACGAGGGCCTCGTTCTCCCCGGCGACGTCCAGCACCCACGCGACCTTGTACGGGATCGGTGAACCGCCCGAGATCCCGCGGGCGAACGGGCTGGAGCCCAGCGCGGCGATGTCGAGCGACTTGCCGAGGAAGGCCTGGTTCACGGCGGCCCCGGAGTCGAACTTGATCCACGTGATGCGGTAGCCGGGCAGCTCCTTCTCCAGCAGCTTCCTGTTCTTCACGAGCAGGTCACCGCTGGGAAAGGCGAAGTAGCCGATGCGCAGCCGCCGGGAGCCGCCCGATGTGGCCGCCTCACCCGAGGAGCAGCCGGTGACGGCCGCGGAGACGGCGGCGAGGGCACCGGCCAGCAGGAGCCGGCGGGAAGCGCCGTGGGACACAGGGGACATGACAGAGCCGTTTCTGTGCTGGGAGCGGAGGAACGGAAAAGGGGGTGTCTGAGCGAAGGCCTGCGGGCCGGTGCTACGCGCGGCCGCGCCACGGCACGACGGCGCGTTCCAGCCGCAGCAGCAGGCCGTCGATGATCAGGCCGGAGACGCCGATGGTGATGATGCCGACCAGCACCACGGGAGTGTTGTTGTAGTTGGCGGCGTCCTTGACCATGCCGCCGATACCGGGCAGCCCGTTGACCAACTCGGCGGCCACGAGCGAGGAGTAGGCCACCCCCACGGCGAGCCGGACCCCGGTGAGCGTCTCCGGCAGCGCCGAGGGCACGACGACGTCCGTGACCACGTTCCACCGCGAGGCGCCAAGAGCACGGGCGGCCTCGGTCAGACTCCTCGGCACGGCCGCGACAGCCGTGGTGGTCGACACCGCCACGGGAGGGAAGGCGGCCACCGCCAGCAGCGTGATCTTCGGCTCCTCGTTGATGCCCAGCCAGATCACGAGCAGGGAGAAGTACGCCAGCGGAGGCAGGGTCCGCAGGAAGGTGATCCAGGGCTCGAACAGCGCGCGCAGCCAGCCGACGGTGCCCATCAGCAGCCCGAACAGCACCCCGAAGGCGATCCCGATACCGGCGCCGATCGCGATGCGGCGCAGACTGATGCCCAGGTGTTCGACGAGGTAGGTGCCGTTGTACCCGCGTACTCCCTCGTGCGTCGTCGACACGGTGACGCACGCGTCCCACACCTTGGCCGGCGGCGGGAGGAGCGTCTCGCTCCAGGTGCCGCTCGCCGCGAGCAGCTGCCACAGCAGGAGGAAGACGAGGAGGGAGGCGGCCGGCAGCAGCACCGGGCGCGTACGCGCCCACATGTGCCGCCCGGCGAAGGGGCGTTGAGGCGGCACGTCGGCGGGTGGCTCGGTGGTGCCGGGCTTGGACAGCGGGGGAGTCGTGGACACGGGCGTCCTCCATGGGACGCCGGGGAGGCACGGCCTCAACGGGGGAGGGGAGCGGCCGGCCCCGGCGTGAGCGATGCTGAACGATGCGGACGGAGCACCCCGGCAGGGCGCGACAAGGGCCCTCGTCCGGGTGACGTCACCGGACGGCGAGGGGCGCGGGAACAGGCCGGATCAGCGACAACACGAGCCCGGACGCCGGCACAGGTCGATGACCAGGCGTCGCACCAGGGGCTCGGAGATCATGAGGTCTATTTGTACAACAGGCGCATCCCCCGACCAAGAGCCATCCACGTTCTGGAACACGGCCGACGGCTCTTCGGAAACGGCCGACGGCCGGCCACCGGCCTGGGCAGCGTGGTCTCTCCTCGCCCCGGTCAGCGGACCGTGGGTGTCGCTTTGGGGTCGGCGGGGAGACATGCCCTGCCGCCGTGCGGGCAGGGGACGATCCGGTCGCCGAGGCCGAGCCGGCCGGCCTCGGTCAGGAAAGCGGACAGGGGGGAGCGCATCACCGTGTAGTCCTCGTAATGCACGGGCAGGACGGCGCGGGGACGAAGGCGCCGGACGAGTTCGGCGCCCTGCGCGCCGTTCATGGTGACCAGGAACCCGCCCGGCAGCCGAGTGCCGCCCAGATGGAGGACGGCCAGGTCGGCGGCCGGGAAGCGACGGCCGATCTCCTCCAGGCCGTCGTAGAGAAGGGTGTCGCCGGAGACGTACAGCCGCAGCCGTGCCGGTCCGCCCACGGGACCGAACTCGATCATGGTGCCCATCACGGGCGGCAGCAGTCCGCGCAGTACCGGATGCCCGGCGTGCCGGCCGGGCAGCGCGGTGACCGTGGCCCGTACCCCGCCCCGGTCGAGGGTGAGCGCCTGCCAGGTCCGCAGACCCGCCGTCCGCCGGAAACCGTGCAGCACTTTCAGACGGCGTGCGGCATGGGGAGTGCTGAGGACCGGGATCATCCGGTCCAGGGACCGCCGGGCCCGGCGGTCCCAGTGATCGCCATGCAGATGGGACAGCACGATCCCGTCGATACGGGGCAGGTCCTGTGGGGCGAGGGCGGGCTCCGTCAGGCGCCGGCTCAGCAGCCCGTAGCCGAGATGGGCGTACTCGCCCCTGTGCAGGAAGTTCGGGTCGGTGAGCAGGGTCAGGGGGCCGTACGTCAGCAGCACGGTGGCGTTGCCGACGAAGTGGAGATCGAGCGCTTCGCCGGTGCGCCCGTCGGTGGTGGTCATGGAGTCACCCACTCCTTCCGCCCGAGCCGACGGCGCGTCCCGCCTCAGCGGCCCGCCGGCTTCCCGTCCCCCCGGTCGGGGTACCCCTGACGGCCGGAGCCGACCCCGCGTTTCCCACCATGCGGCGGGGCTGCGCCGACCCCTACGGCGCCGGATGGGCCGCACCGGACCCTCCCGGCCGACGGCCGCCCCGCTCGCTCAGCGTCCGTATGCCTGATGGCGGGGGAGCGGTCCCGCGTCGGCGTGCCGGCCCGGCCGCCCGGCGGCGTGCCGCTGCCCGGGGCCGGAGCGGGCGGCCAAGGCGTCGGCGACGGCGCCGGCGGCGAAGGCGTAGACGGCCTTGTGCAGCAGATCCACCACCAGTTCCTTGCGCGGCCAGGTCTGCGGCGGGGCGCCGACCCCGGTGGCGTTCTCCAGGATCTGGTCGTTGGTCAGCCTCACCACGGTGAACTGTGTCGACGCCACCGGCCCGCGCAGCCCGGCATGTGCCATCACCGACCGCACCACCCCCAGCAGCGCGCCCTGCCCGTAGTGCATCGCCCAGTTCACCGCCCGCGGCTGCCGGCCGGGCCGCTCCGGCATACCCGTCAACCGCTCCAGTGTGCGCGCCGGAACGTGCGAGTCCGGCCGGCCGGTCAGGCGCTGCTCCACCTTCTCGCCCAGGGTCATCACCACGACCCCGGCCGCACCCGCCACAAGCCCCTGCCACAGCGCACGTTTCATCATGCCGGACGCGTACCCCCGCTCCGGCCGCCGTACCGCACCCGCGGCGCGACGAGACGGCTTCATCACCCACACCGGGGTCCGGCCAGCACTGGTAGGAACCTACAAGTCGGCGGTCTCGCGCCGCCCACCTTTCATGTTTTCGGCGCCTGGCCGATTTCTTCGGCCGGCTGTGTACTGCTCTGACAAGCCCGGGGCGAAGAAGGGGGAAGGCCTTGTCGAAGACGCTGCCCGGCCGGCACTTCGCGCATCGTTCTCCGATACCGCCATCGGCGCCGCCGCCGGCCTGGCCCCCACCCGCACCCCGGTCTCCCCGGAGCACATCCGCCGTGTTCGACCGGGCCCCTGTTCGTGCGGGTGCCGCCGCCTCCCCGACGGTACCCGCACTCCACTCCACGGCATTCGACAAGGAGCAACCGTGACCGTGAACACCGCGACCATCGTGCAGCACGAGCAGGAATGGATGCAGCAGGCCATCGCCGTCGCCACCGACAGCGCGAACAGCGGCGGCGGCCCCTTCGGCGCCCTGATCGTCAAGGACGGCGTGGTCGTCGCGACGGCCCACAACCAGGTCACCGCGACGAACGACCCGTCGGCGCACGCGGAAGTCACCGCGATCCGCGCCGCGTGCCGGGAACTGGGCACCTTCGTCCTCGAAGGCTGCACCCTGATCACCTCGTGCGAGCCCTGCCCGATGTGTCTGTCCACCGCCCTGTGGGCGCGTCTGGACCGGCTCGTGTACTCCGCGGACCGCAACGACGCCGCGGTGGCCGGCTTCGACGACCGCAAGTTCTACGACCTTTTCGAAAAGAAGCCCATGGAAGCGTGGCCCCTGCAGGTCGTCCACCTGGACCTGCCCAACCGCACCGCGCCGTTCGACGCGTGGATCGCCAAGTCCGACCGCGTCGACTACTGACCAGAAGGCCTCCGCGCCGCGTGCATAACCGGGGCCGGCCTCTTGAATTCCGTGGCGCCAGCCACTATTTTGCGAAAGACGTCGAACCATAACCGCCGAAAGGAGGCGATCAGCGGATGTACACCAGCTCTGACCTCGGTCGCCTCGCTCGCCGCACGGTCTGGGTTCCGGGTCGCATCGCACACGGCTGCTGAACACGCCGTTCTGGTGTGCCCGCGCGTGGCACGTTTCGCGTTTCTCCTGCACGACATCCCGGTACGTCGCTATCGCGTGCCGTTTTGCGCCCGCTCCTCTCACGTGGCGCGTCTGAACACAGAAAGCTGCCTGAAATTGGCGAACATCATGAATCGATCGATCGCGCACCGGAATGAAGGTTTGTCATGGTAGCGGCGCGGATCACGGTCAACGGGAAAGAGACACCCATTTCGCCGGCCGCGCCGCACACCACGGTGCTGGATTTCCTGCGCGAGCGTGGCCTCACCGGCACCAAGGAGGGCTGCGCCGAGGGTGAGTGCGGCGCCTGTTCGGTCCTGGTGGCCCGTCCCGGGGTGAACAAGCCCACCGACTGGGTGGCGGTCAACGCCTGCCTGGTCCCGGTAGCGGCGCTCGACGGCCAGGAGGTCGTCACCTCCGAAGGCCTGGCCACCGCCGGCGAACCCGGCAAGCCGTCCACCCTGCACCCCGTGCAGGAGGAGATGGCGGTCCGCGGCGGCTCCCAGTGCGGCTACTGCACCCCCGGATTCGTGTGCAGCATGGCCGCCGAGTACTACCGGCCCGACCGCTGCGCGCACGCGGACCAGGCCGGTCACACCGACGACGCCGAGCACGGTCCGAACGGTTTCGATCTGCACGCGCTGAGCGGAAACCTGTGCCGCTGCACCGGCTACCGCCCTATCCGCGACGCCGCGTTCGCCGTCGGCACGCCCACCGACGAGGACCCGCTCGCGCAGCGCCGCGAGCAGGCCCCGCCCGCCCCGGCCGCCACCGAATACACCCGGGACGACAGCGCGTTCGTGCGCAAGAGCACCCTGGACGAGACGCTCCGGCTGCTGCGCGAGCGGCCCGACGCGGTGGTGGTCGCCGGCTCCACCGACTGGGGAGTGGAGGTGAACATCCGTTCCCGCCGCGCGGATTGCGTGGTCGCCATCGACCGACTCCCCGAACTGCGGGAACTGCGCGTGGAGTCCGACTCCATCGAGATCGGGGCGGCACTGACGCTCACCGAGATCGAGCGCCGCCTCGACGGCGAGGTCCCGCTGCTGGCGGAGCTGTTCCCGCAGTTCGCCTCCCGGCTCATCCGCAACAGCGCGACCCTCGGCGGCAACCTCGGTACCGGCTCGCCCATCGGTGACAGCCCGCCCGTGCTGCTCGCGCTGGAGGCGTCGCTGGTGCTCGCCGACGCCGACGGTGAGCGCGAGGTTCCGCTGGCGGAGTACTTCACCGGCTACCGGCAGAGCGTGCGCCGTCCCGGCGAGCTGATCCGCTCGGTGCGCCTCCCGCTGCCGCTGTCGCCGGTCGTGGCCTTCCACAAGATCGCCAAGCGGCGCTTCGACGACATCTCCAGCGTGGCGGTCGCCTTCGCGCTCGACATCGAGGACGGGATCGTCCGCAAGGCACGCATCGGGCTGGGCGGCGTGGCCGCCACCCCGATCCGCGCCCTCGCCACCGAGGAGGCCCTGACGGGCAAGCCGTGGGCGCCGGAGACGGTCGACGCCGCGGCCCGGGTGCTGCGGGCCGAGGGCACGCCGATGAACGACCACCGCGCCAGCGCCGACTACCGCTCCGCGATGCTCGGCCAGAGCCTGCTGAAGCTGTACGCTGGAACAACCGAGGCGGTGTCGTCATGAGCCATCTGTCCGAACGCCCCGAGAGCCCCGTCGTCGGCGTCCCGATGCCGCACGAGAGCGCCGCCCTGCACGTCACCGGCGCCGCGCTCTACACCGACGACCTGGTCTGGCGCACCAAGGACGTGCTGCACGCCTACCCGGTCCAGGTCATGAAGGCCCACGGCAGGATCACCGCACTGCGCACCGAGCCCGCGCTCGCCGTGCCCGGCGTGGTGCGCGTGCTGACCGGTGCCGACGTGCCCGGCGTCAACGATGCCGGGATGAAGCACGACGAGCCGCTGTTCCCCGACGAGGTCATGTTCCACGGCCACGCGGTCGCCTGGGTGCTCGGCGAGACCCTGGAGGCGGCCCGGCTCGGTGCGGCGGCCGTCGAGGTGGAGCTCGAAGAGCTGCCCTCCCTGATCACACTCCAGGACGCGATGGCGGCCGACAGCTACCACGGCGCCCAGCCCCTGATGGAGACCGGGGACATCGACGCCGGCTTCGCCGACTCCGCGCATGTGTTCACCGGCGAGTTCCAGTTCGCCGGTCAGGAACACTTCTACCTTGAGACACACGCGGCGCTGGCCCAGATCGACGAGAACGGCCAGGTGTTCATCCAGAGCAGCACCCAGCACCCGTCGGAGACGCAGGAGATCGTCTCGCACGTGCTCGGCGTGCCCGCCCACGAGGTGACCGTGCAGTGCCTGCGGATGGGCGGCGGCTTCGGCGGCAAGGAGATGCAGCCCCACGGGTTCGCGGCCGTCGCCGCCCTCGGCGCCAAGCTGACCGGCCGGCCGGTGCGGTTCCGGCTCAACCGGACGCAGGACCTGACCATGTCCGGTAAGCGGCACGGTTTCCACGCCAAGTGGAAGATCGGCTTCGACGCGGAGGGCCGCATCCAGGCCCTGGACGCCACCCTGGTCGCGGACGGCGGCTGGAGCCTGGACCTGTCCGAGCCGGTGCTGGCCCGCGCGCTGTGCCACATCGACAACACCTACTGGATCCCCAACGCGCGCGTCGCCGGGCGTATCGCCAAGACCAACACGGTCTCCAACACCGCCTTCCGCGGCTTCGGCGGACCGCAGGGCATGCTGGTGATCGAGGACATCCTCGGCCGTTGCGCACCACGGCTCGGCCTGGACCCCATGGAGCTGCGCGAGCGCAACTTCTACCGGCCGGGCCAGGGCCAGACGACACCGTACGGCCAGCCGGTCACGCAGGCCGAACGGATCGCCACCGTCTGGCAGCAGGTCAAGGACAACGCCGGCCTCGCCGACCGCAAGCGGGAGATCGCCGCCTTCAACGCCGCGCACCCGCACACCAAGCGGGCGCTCGCGCTCACCGGCATCAAGTTCGGCATCTCCTTCAACCTCACCGCCTTCAACCAGGGCGGCGCGCTGGTGCTGATCTACAAGGACGGCTCGGTCCTGATCAACCACGGCGGCACCGAGATGGGCCAGGGCCTGCACACCAAGATGATGCAGGTGGCCGCGACCACCCTGGGCATCCCGCTGCACAAGGTGCGGCTGGCCCCCACGCGTACCGACAAGGTGCCCAACACCTCGGCCACCGCCGCCAGTTCCGGGGCCGACCTCAACGGCGGGGCGATCAAGAACGCCTGCGAGCAGCTGCGCGAGCGACTGCTGCGGGTGGCCGCCGGCCAGCTGGGCGGCAACGCCTCGGACGTGCGCATCGTCGGGGGCGTCGCGCGCCTCCTGGGCAGCGACAAGGAGCTGGCCTGGGACGATCTGGTGCGCACGGCGTACTTCCAGCGGGTTCAGCTGTCGGCGGCCGGTTTCTACCGGACCGAGGGGCTGCACTGGGACGCCAAGTCGTTCAGGGGCTCGCCGTTCAAGTACTTCGCCCACGGCGCCGCCGCGACCGAGGTGGAGGTGGACGGCTTCACCGGCGCGTACCGCATCCGGCGGGTGGACATCGTGCACGATGTCGGCGACAGCCTGTCCCCGCTGATCGACATCGGCCAGGTCGAGGGCGGCTTCGTGCAGGGCGCGGGCTGGCTGACGCTTGAGGACCTGCGCTGGGACGCCGGTGACGGGCCGCACCGCGGCCGGCTGCTGACCCAGGCCGCGAGCACCTACAAGCTGCCGAGCTTTTCGGAGATGCCCGAGGAGTTCAACGTCACGCTGCTGGAGAACGCCACCGAAGAGGGCGCGGTCTACGGCTCCAAGGCCGTGGGCGAGCCGCCGCTGATGCTGGCGTTCTCGGTACGGGAAGCACTGCGGCAGGCCGCCGCCGCGTTCGGCCCGAGCGGGGCGAGCGTGGAGCTGGCCTCGCCCGCGACGCCCGAGGCGGTGTACTGGGCGATCCAGGCGGCTCGCCAGGGCGATGCCTCCCACAACGGTCGGGCCCGCGGCGGGTTCACCGTCGACGGCCACGCCGCAAACGGTCAGGCCGCTCCTGGCCACGCCGGGAACGGGCAGGTCACCGGCGGCAGGGACCGGGCCGGCGCGGAAGCGCTGCACGGTGCCTGACATGACGTGGGTCGCCGCGGTCGCGCGGTTGCGAGCACGCCGGGAACCCGGCGTGCTGGTGACCGTCGCGACCGTGCGCGGCCATGCCCCGCGCGACGCCGGTGCGAAACTCGTGGTGGGGCGGACCGAGACGTGGGGATCGATCGGCGGCGGCAACGTCGAGGCCGTCGCGATCGACCGGGCCCGGGAGATGATCGCCGCATCCAAGCCGGAGCCGGAACTGATCGATTTCGCCCTGAACGACAAGGTGACCAACCAGCATGGCGTGCAGTGCTGCGGCGGCACGGTCTCGGTGCTGCTCGAACCGCTGCCGGTGGTACGGGCGGTGGCCATCTTCGGCGTCGGGCACGTCGGGCTGGAACTGGCACGCATCCTGGCACGCCAGGACCTCGACCTGCACCTGATCGACAGCCGTTCCGACGTCCTCGCCGAGGATCGGCTCGGCGTGCTGGCGGACGCGGTGGCACAGGTGCACGTGCATCACACGCCGCTGCTGCCCGAGGAGGTGCTGGAGGAGTTGCCGCGCGGCACCCACATCCTGATCATGACCCATGATCACGCCGAGGACGCCGCGCTGTGCGACGCCGCCCTGCGCACCCCCCACCTCGGCTCCGTCGGGCTGATCGGGTCGGCGGCCAAGTGGGCGCGGTTCCGTAAACGCCTCGCCACCGAGGGCGGTCACGACGAGGCCGCCATCGACCGGATCAAGACCCCGATCGGGCTGGCCGGCATCACCGGCAAGGAACCGGCGACCATCGCCGTGAGCGTCGCCGCCGACCTGCTGCGCACCTTCGAAACCGAGGGTGACTGACTCCCCCACGGGATGGCCAGGGGTGCCCCGCGCCGGTGCGCAAGCACACCGCGGGGCACCCTTGTGTCACAGGTCGGCGGCGTCCACCACGTCGCCCAGGTCGACGAACTTGAAGCCGGTCGCCGTACGGGTGCCGCCCTCGCCGTCGGGGACCTCGGGAGTCTCGTGACCGTCCTGGACGACCAGCAGCCCCTTCGGGTAGCGGCTGCCCAGCGGGGCGTTCAGGACGGCGGCGCCGTCGCACTCCTGCGACCCGTCGAGCGTCGCGGAGGCCGCGCCGACCCGGAAGCCGCCCTCGTACTCGTTGTCCTCGGCCACCTCGCGGTCGAACAGCGCGAAGGTGTCGTCGCCCTGGCTGGAGGCGAAGAGATAGCCGTCCCCGTCGGCCTCCTGGAACAGGGTCAGACCCTCGACGTCCGCGGTCAGGTGCTTGCCGCCGAAACCGGGGTCGGCGCCGGCCGCGCACTCCTCGGTGGTCTCGTCGTAGACGCCGGGGATGCCGTACTCGCGGACCTTCTCCACCAGGACCGGCCTGTCGGTCAGGTCGGCGCGCAGCCGCCAGATGCCGACGTCCTCCTGGCCGGCGTAGAGGGTGCCGGTGGCCGGGTCCACCACCATGCCCTCGACCTGGGGGAGTTCACCGGGCTCGGCGCAGGGGGACCAGGTGGTGCCGTCGGGCAGGCGGAACGATGCCGGGAGGTCGAGGGTGCGGACCTTGCGGTAACCGACGGTGCCGTGTGCGGTCGGGGTCAGTTCCAGCAGGGCGAGCCGGGTCCGCTCCCGCTGGCTGACCAGGGCGTAGGAGCGGCCGGTGGCCTGGTCCCGCCAGGTGGCGAGGCCGTACGCGGTGCGCTGGTCGTTGATCTCGGCCTGGCCGGCGGAGAAGACCGGTGCGGCGGCCGGGTCGGTGATGTCGGTCAGCGGGGCGCCCGGCCGGGACGGGTCGATGCGGTAGATCCGCAGCCGGTCGTTGCCCCGGTCGCTGACCACGGCCACGTCGGCCCGGCCGGCGGGGGTGTTCAGGCCGGTGACGAGGTCGACGTTGTTGAAGCGGCCCGGGGCGTCGTCCTCGGCCGGCGGACGCGGCGCGGGCAACGACTGCACCAGCCGGGCGTCCAGGCCGTACACGCGCAGGCCGCCCTCCTTCGCCGTCGCTATGACGAGGCTGCGGTCGGGGTCGGCCGCGTTGCGCCAGATCGCGGGATCGTCCGCGTCGGAGTTGCCGCCCGCCTCGTCGTCGTAGAGGGCGGGGGTCTCGCTGGTCGGGGTGACCGTCGGCAGGCCCTCGTCGTCGGCCCCGGCCGGGGCGGCGGTCAGGAGGGCGAGCAGGGTGGCACCCAGGGCGAGGGTGACGGCTTTACGCGGAGTGCGATGCGTTCTCACAAGCGCTTCCTTGGTCGGTGTCGCGGACATGCCGATCCTGGGGGGAGAACTTTGCCTCCAGGGAACCGTGAGCTGGACACTTGGTCACGGACAGGACAACCGCACGTCGACCGACGTTCACGCGTCACCACCCTCACCGTGCGCGCGGACCTCCAGCCCGTGCGGGCGGCACCGTGCGGCACAAAGGCCCCCGGTCCGGAGGGCAGACCCGGGTCGGGGCCTGCCCTCCGGACCGGGGGCCGTCGGCGATCACCGGCGCGACCGGATCCACACCGGGCGGCCGGTCACGCGCTTACCGGCCCGATCCGGCCGCCCGCGTGCGCCTCGCCGGCTCAGCGGCGACCCCGCAGCTTCCGCACCAGTTCCTGCGCCTGAGCGCGGCGGCGCGGATCGGCGGCGGTCCGGCGCACCTGTTCGATCGTTCGCCGGCCCTGCGGACTCCTCGCGAACTGCTTGATGCGTTCGACAACTCCGGCCATGACGCTCCTCCCGTCGTCGTGCTCCGCTTCTTCCGAGGCACTGGTTGGGTTCTCGGTTACCCGGTGACCGGCGGTCCACCCACTTTCCGGTCGAGGAACGGCCCGGCGCGCGCCCCGGGGGCCCGGGGACGTGGTCTAGCAGGCCCCGAGGTCTTCCCAGACACCCCACTGGCCGGTGGTGCCGGGCTTGTCGCCTGTCACCCACCACTTGGCGCGCCAGGTGTGGCCGCCGTAGGAGACGGTGTCGCCGCCGCCGTAGACGTGGGCGGCGTCCCAGGCCGGCGCGGCGCAGGTGTCTCCACCGCCGCCGCTGCCACCGTCACCGCCACCGCCGATGTTGACATCGACACAGGAGTAGAAGGCATTGCCGGTGTCCGCGATGTTCCAGACGGCGAGCACCTTCTGCCGGCCGGTGAAGCCGCCGAAGTTCACCTGCTGGCTGACGTCCGCGGCCGGCTGCTGGTTGCGTCCGTCGAACTCGGCGATCTTCTGGTCGCCGATGAAGTACTGCCAGTTGGCGGTGGAGTGCCGCGCGGTGTTGTGCCACGTGAACGTCGCCGTCGTGCCGACCGGCGTGGCCTTCCAGGCCTTGCTGTCGTTGTCGAGCTCGGCGTACTCCGCGTGTCCGCCGCTACAGCTCCGCAGGCCCTTCGGTCCCTCGACGCTCTGCGGTTCGTACTTGATCTGGCCGCAGTCGACGACGCCCTCGGCACACTGCTGCTGCCGGCTCGTGGGCATGGTCACCCAGCCGTGGGCACTGGCCGTGCTCGCCGGGAGACTGACGGCGAGCACCGGAGCGACCAGTGCACCGATCGTGAGAGCCGCTCGTCTCTTTGTGTTCATGCCGTGCCACTTCCTTCGGGTGTGTGTCGGAGCCGTCGCCTGTGAAGCCCGGGCTTGCCGGTCGTGCGGGAATGAGGCGAGGTGCGGGCCGGAAAGGTCTGGACCAGCACCCTGTTAGGTCTAGACCATATCCGCAGTCCGGGCCCGGTCAAGAGCCTGGACAGGGCGAATCACGCGCTGCGCGGGCCCACTTCGGAAATCCCCGCCGTGACCCGAACTTCTCCCGATATTGGCCTAGACAACACGCCCGGAGTGGTTCACAGTTCGACTGCGCGTGCGCTTCACCCGAGGGCTGGGCAGGGGAGGAAACATGCGGTTCCGGGGGTCGGCCGTCCTGCCGGTGGTGGTGCTGGCATGTGCGGCGGGCGTGCTTCCGGCGGCGGCCGTACCGCAAGCGCGCGGCGGAGCGCGGGTTCCGGAACCGGCGGTGGTGAGTACGGCGGCGGACGGCACCCCGGCCAACGGGGACTCGGAAGGTGCCGTGGTCAGCGGGAACGGCCGCTTCGTGGTCTTCGTCTCGGACGCCGACAACCTGGTGCCGGACGACACCAACGGCCTCGCCGACGTCTTCGTGAAGGACTTGCGCACGGGTGCCGTGGACCGGGCCAACGTCGCCGGCGACGGCAGCCAGGCCGACGCCACCGCCTCGCACGTCTCCGTGAGCGCGGACGGACGCTACGTCGCGTTCGACTCCGCTGCCGGCAACCTCGCCCCGGGGGACATGCCCGGTGCCTGGGACGTCTTCGTGCACGACCGCGCCACCGGGCGCACCGAGGCCGTCGTGTCCCACCCGGGCGGGAACCCGGGGAACAGCTACGACCCGGTGATCAGCGCGAACGGCCGCTATGTGGCGTACGCCTCCTACCGCGACGACCTGGTGCCGCAGGACACCAACAGCGGGATCGACGTGTTCGTGTACGACCGGGCGAGGGCCACCACGAGACTGGTCAGCGTCTTCAGCGACCACCTTCAGGGAACCAGCACCTCTCTGGCGCCCTCGATCAGCGCGGACGGCACCAGGATCGCGTTCCGCCGGATGTGGTACCCGCCGCGCGGGGCGGCCACGCGGCAGCCGCGGGGGCCGAGGCCCTGGTGGTTCTACATCCACGACACCCGCACCGGAAAGACCGTGCCCGCTGCCGTCGACCGCGACGGCGGCACCCTCGGCATGCCGGCGTCGCCCGCGACGGACCTGAGCCCGGACGGGCGCTACGCGGTCTTCTCCTCCCCGTCGGCCGATGTGGTGGACGGCGACACCAACGACGCGGCCGATGTGTTCGTCCGCGACCTGGCCGCCGGTACCACCCGGCGGGTGAGTACCGCCGCCGACGGCACGCAGGCGCGCGACAGCTCGGGCCGAGGCCGGCTCAGCGCGGGCGGACGGCGGGTGTTCTTCACCTCCGCCGCGGACAACCTGGTGCCCGGTGACACCAACGGCGTCACCGACGTGTTCGCGAAGGACCTGCGCACGGGCGTGGTACGGCGGCTGGACGTGGCCGCGGACCACACCGAGAGCTCCACGGGGACGTACGAGGTCACCGCGGACGCCGCCGGCCGCACCGTCGCCTTCCCCCACGACGACGGCCTGGTACCGGGCGACGTCAACGGCCACCGGTACATCCTCGCCGTGCGCCTGCGCTGACGGCGGCCCGCCCGCGCGGTGGACGGGGCTGACGCCGGCCCGGGCTCTCGACGGTTGCCTCCGCCAGCGACTTGCGGGCGAGGTCCGGGACCTCGCAGTCGGCCGCGGCGTAGCCGATGGGGAAGAGGACGTAGGGCCGTTCGTTGCCGGGCCGCTCGCAGATCTCCGTGAGGAAGCCCATCGGATTGGGTGTGTGCGTCAGGGTGCTCAGCCCCATCGCGTGCAGGGCGGCGATGAAGAAACCGCAGGCGATGCCCACACTCTCGTTCACGTAGTAGTTCTTGCGCAGCGAACCGTCCGGCATCGCGGTGCTCTTCTCGGCGAAACAGACCACGATCCACGGCACGACGTCGAGGTAGCTCTTGTCCGCGTCCGTTTCGAGGCGCGCGAGCGCGGCGCGCCACTCGGGCGGGATCCGCCCGCCCTCGTAATTGACCCGCTCCTCCTCCTCGGCGGCGACCCGGATGCGGTGCTTGGTCTCGGCGTCACCGATCACGGCGAACTTCCACGGCTGGTGGTGAGCCCCGGATGGGGCGGTGTTCGCCGCGGCGATGGCGAGGTCGACGCAGGTGCGGGGAACCGGCTCGTCGCTGAAGAACCGCACGCTGCGCCGACGGTCGAGGAACGACACGAAGTCCTTTCCCCGCCGGACCATCTCGGTCTCGTCGTACCGGTCGGGCCGGTAGGGGATGAACGGGTGGGTGTGCTGCCTCACGACTGCTCCTCGTGGACGGGGAGCCACAGCGTGGGCCACCGGCAGCCGAATAGGCAACAGACCCTCGATTTCCTTGCCAATCTGATAAAAAACGTGGCGTGAAGGTGTCTCCGGCGTTGCAGATCGGCAGGTACGGTGCCACGACAGGGACTCGACAGGCTCGACGGCCGGATGCTGCGCCTGCTCCGGGAGCGCCCGCGGGAGGGCCTGCTGGAGATCGCCCGCCAACTCGGCGTCGCCCGCGGCACGTTGCAGGCGCGGCTCGACCGGCTGACCGGTGCCGGCGTGGTGACCGGGTACGGACCGGACGTGGACGTCGCCGCCCTCGGCCATGTGGTGCAGGCGTTCACCACGTTCGAAGTGGACCAGTCCGCCCGCGAAGCGATCGCCGCGCGCCTCCAGGCCGTGCCGCAGATCCTTGAGGCCCACATCGTGACGGGCCCCGGCGACATCTGGTGCCGCATCGCGGGCACGAGCAATCAGCACGTGCAACAGGTCATCGACCACGTCCTTGAGGTGCCGGGCGTCCGCCGCAGTACGACGGTCATCGCACTGAGCGCGGTCATCCCTTACCGGGTCCAGCCCCTGGTCGACGAACTGGCCGGTCTGGTGCAGAAGCCGGACGCACGTCGCCGATGACCGGTGCCGGGCCGTCGCGCGGTCGTCCGTCGCCGCATCGCCCGACCAGCGGCTCAAGGTTCCCGGCAAGGTCCGTCCAAGGTTCGTACCCGGCCGGCCTTCCAGGATGGGAACCGCTCCCCGGACGGGGGGTTCCACGCGGAAGGAGCTCAACTGTGAAGCGACTGACGACAGCGGCGCTGACGGGCGTTCTGCTGACGGGCGGCCTGGCGGCCGTCGCACAGCCCACCCAGGCGGCCCCGGCCCGGCAGGCAGCCGCGGTGTCCGGGACGGCGGTCTCGCAGGCCGCCGCGGGCAGCACCGGCAAGTACTACTTCCTCTTCGACAAGAACCAGTCCAACCCCACCAAGTCGAAGCTGTACTTCATGAAGAGCGTGCCCGGCAAGGACAAGGTGATCAAGAGCTACCGGGCCGGCTCCGGCAACGGCAGCAAGGACGAGTGCGCCCCGAAGAGGGGCTGGCTGCCCAACGGCTCGTACAAGGTGCTCGGTCACGAGAAGCGCAAGAACGGCGGCGAGGGCGGCATCTTCGGCTACGCCATCCACGTCCAGGACAAGGTCTGCAAGAACGGCAGGACCAAGCGGACCGAGCTGTTCATCCACAGCGAGATGAAGCCCAACGGCCAGCAGGGACCCAAGGTGCCCGGCAAGGACAGCCCGTACCGCTGGGACGGAGCGAGGGACTACTACTCCTACGCCTGCATCAAGATCACGCCGGCCCACATCAGGGACCTGTTCCGCACGGCCGACCGGTACGGCTGGCCGAAGCAGCTCAAGGTCGTCAGCTGACCCGTCGACCGGTCGCCGCTACGGCCCGGCTCACGCGCGGGGGAGAAAGGGCCGGCCGCCCGCCAGGGGCGGCCGGCCCGCCTCCGCTCCGGTACGAGTCCGGGTGCCGGCCACACACCCGGGCCACACCGCGCCGCCCTTCCACCGGGGCGGCGCGGTGTCGCGTCAGGACAGGGCGAGGACGCAGAACTCGTGGCCCTCCGGGTCGGTGAGGCACGTCCACGGGACATCGCCCTGCCCGAGGTCGAGGCCGGCGGCGCCGAGAGCCCGCAGCCGGGCCACCTCCGCCGCCTTGTCGTCACCGGGGCGGGGCAGCAGGTCGAGATGGACGCGGTCCGGCACGGTCTTCACGTCGGGCGTGCGGACAAACACGAGGTCCGGACCCGTGCCCCCGGCAGAGCGCAACACCGCCTGCTCGTCGGTGAGTTCGAGCGGGGCCCAGTCGATCGCCTCACCCCAGAACCGGGCCATGGCCCGCGGATCCGCACAGTCGACCACCACCCTGGCGATCGGCCCGGTGTCCCGGCGGGCCTCCCGGGGCTCCAGCACACAGAACTCGTTGCCCTCCGGGTCTCCCAACACGCATGTCTAGCAGTTCTAGGAGACATGCCCGATGGCGACAAAACCGCAGGTCAGCGCGGGGGATGCAACAAACTCACTCGGGGTAGGTATGAGCTACCCCGCAACCTTCGCCGCCCACGGCCAGCCACGCGCGCTGTCCGCCATCCGCCTGTCGGTCGAGACTGACGAAACGACCTCCCCCGGCCGACAGCGCGAGGCCAACGAGACGGCCGCCGCATTCGTCGGCGCGCAGATCATCGCGGAAGCGGTGGACCTCGGGGTCAGTGCGAGCAAGACCACCCCGTTCGAGCGTCCCGAACTGGGTTCGTGGCTGATCCGGCCCGACGCATTCGACGTGCTCTTGTTCTGGCGCTTTGACCGCGCTGTCCGAAGCATGGCCGACATGAACGCCCTGGTTCAGTGGGCGCGCGAAAACCGCAAGGTGATCGTGTTCGCTGAAGGTCCGGGCGGCCGACTCGTTCTCGACTTCCGCAACGGCGTGGATCTCATCACGCAACTGATCCTGCAAATCTTCGCTTTCGCCGCTGAATTCGAGGCACAGTCCATCCGCGAACGCGTCCTCGGGGCGCAAGCGGCCATGCGCGGAATGGAACTCCGTTGGCGCGGTTCCCGTCCGCCGTACGGCTACATTCCCGTTCCGCTGGAAGGTGGCGGCTGGACGCTGGCACCGGCCACGGAAGCGGTAGAGGGATGCGGTCCGGCCCCCGTCGCCGTGATTGAGCGGATCATTCGTGACCTGATGGGCGATCCGGCGCGAGGCGTGGACGGGAAGACGGTTACCTCCATTGCCGAGGCTCTGAACGCTGAGGAAATCCCGTCGCCCCGTGACTGGTGGTCGCTGGTCAAGGGGCGGGACACGGGCGGAAAGACAGGCGGGGCCAAGGGGCAGCGCGCTGTTTCGCGCAAGCGGTTCAAGTGGACCCCGAACGTTATTACCAAGCTGCTCCGGTCTCACTCGCTTATCGGCTGGAAGATGCACGACGGGAAGCCGGTACGTGACAGCGAGGGCAAGCCGGTCATGGCGACTGCTGAACCGATCCTCACCCGCGCCGAATTCGATGTGGTGGGCGCACTGTTGGACGCACGCAGTATCGACAACCGAGAGCGCAAGGACACGAATGCGCTACTGCTCGGGGTCATCCATTGCGTTAGCTGTGGCGGTCGTATGTACCTGAATGCGCAGACAGGGAAAACGCCCACGTACAAGTGCAACAGTCATGCGCGCGGGGACGTGTGCAAGGCACCCGCCAACGTGCGGGGCGATTGGGTGGACGACTACGTAACCCGCGAATTCCTGGCCTCTGTAGGCGCGCTGAACGTGACACGGGTTGTCGAAAATCCCGGTTATGACCCGGCCCCCGAGATTGCGGCGACGCTAGCCGAGTTCAAGGAGCACCAGGAGCAGAAGGGACGGCAGAAGTCCCGCAGCGCACGGGAAGAATGGCAACGCCGGGCGGACGCCCTTGATGCACGGTTGGCGGAATTGGAGGAGACGCCAAAGGTTGAGGCACGGCGAGAGGTCATCAGTACCGGCCGAACGTACGCCGACGAATGGGTAGACGCCGACACAGCGGGCAAGCGTCGAATGCTGCTGGACGCTGGCGCGCACCTGACCGTCAAGCGGGGAACTCGGGGCGGTTGGCGACGGCTGGACGAATCGCGGGTTGCCTTCGCACTGCGGGACACTGACCACGCCGACGCTGGCGATTTCCTCGCTGCTGCTCTCGCTGAGGCCGCGTAAGTTCCGACGACGAGCAAGGGCCCCGTACCTGGCATCCCAGGGAGCGGGGCCCTCTGCTTTACCCCCAGGAAGCCACAGGCGGCCCCGTGAGCGGCTTACAGCCCCGAGGTGGGACCAAGTAGCAGGGTGCCCCAGCGAGGCCGTCAGAGAGGCGCACAGAGCCTTTGAGGTCTGCGGGGCGGAATTCGCCGTAACACAGCAGGCAGGGGGCGAGTGTGTCGAGTGCTGTTCCTTGGGGTCACTTTGGGTCCCCTCGTGGAAACTCCATTAGGAACCTCATTCACTACTCAGAATCAACACTCACAACACAACCCCAGGTCAGAGGCGGTCTTTCGCTGTGTCGATTCTCTGAGCCGTGCCGATTCCCTCTCGCTGGAATAGGCGGCATTTCCGATCCATATAACGAATCGGTAACAGTGCTGCGGCCTATGTCCGTTCCGCCCGCGTATGCACTTCACAAACTCGCTCGTAGTAAGTAGCGAGCGCAAGCCACACGATCACTCATACGTGTAGGCACTCGCGCGCGATTCGTTGTCCTGGCGTCCCAGGGTTTCGCGCCGACCACCCCGTAACGTTACGGGCTGCCGCCTCTCTCCCAATCTCGCCCGTGCGCTATATCGCTCCTGGTCCTCTCTCCGCCGGTTGAGCGTGCGCACGTGTGGCGGGGCCCTTTCGGCTTAGCTCTCCGATTGGGCCCCTCTTTTTTTCCTTTTGAGTCACGGACCAGAAAGGGGGTCGCTGTGTGACCGCCATTTCTCTTTCCCGTTCCCGCTGCCGTATCTGTGGTTCCCGATTCCTGGATATCCGGCACGGCGGTATTCCGTCGGAGCATTGCTCTCCGGAGTGCAAGCGGGTTTCCACACGCATCCGACAGCGCCGGTTTCGCGCAGGAGGTTCGACGTGCACGTAATCACGATCCGCATTGACCGCGACGTGGCCGCCGCCCTACTCGCTGACGATCCCGACGCATGGCGTCTCACAAAGGGTTTCATCCGCGGACAGGCGGCGGATTTCGTAGCTAGCAGGGCGACGCCTCTTACTCGAACACTGGCCGGTCTTCGGATGCTGGCCGACTCCGTTTCTCTAGATGTGGATAGGCAGTGAACCAAAACCTTCAAGACGACGCTTGGCACGCTCTCGACCAGTACCGGACGGGACACATTGCCGACCCTTACGACGCGCTAGATGCGCATCGCATTTTCGCCTATGAGCTGATGCTTAGCGAACTCGCAACACTGGATGAGTGCCGCGAGGTTGAGCGTGCGCTAGTGGCTGCGCTGAACGCGGCAACCCGGCAGCGCGCCGAGCAGTCGATTAATGACACTCTTCCCAAGGAACTCTAATCATGGCCAACATCTTTGCCGTTTCCAACGCAGTCGCGCGTAATGCCGCATCCCTACTCAAGGCCGAGCTAGTTCTGGGTCGTCTCGTTTTCCGTGACGCCGAGTCTGATTTCATCGGCGGGCGGGGCGACACAGTGCGCGTCCGTATTCCGCGCATTCTCCAGGCGTCCAAGTTCACCGGCTCCACCTCGGCTATCAGTACGCCGCTGAATGAGCAGACGGTTTCCGTCACTCTCAACACCCACGCGATGCAGCCGCTAGAGCTGACCGCAAAGGACATGACGCTAGAGGTTGAGAACTTCTCTGCACAGGTCCTTATGCCACAGGTTGCCGGTGTGGCCGAGATGATCGAAGAGGAGATTGCCACCGTTATGCAGCCGGTCATTACCGCTGGCACGCTCACAATTGATCCGGCCAACCCACGCGACGCGATTACCGAGGCTGGCGAAATTCTCGACACCCGAAAGGTCGGCGCTAAGTCGCGCGTCCTAGTAGTGAGCCCCAACGTTAAGCGCGCGCTACTCATGGACCCGAACCTAAGCGCCGTCGATTCGGCCGGTTCGCCGTCCGCCCTCCGTGACGCCATTGTGGGCCGCCTCCACGGATTCGACGTTTACATGTCGCCATTCATCACCGATGGCGCTGTTGCCATGACCCGTGAGGCTTTCGCCGCTGCTATCAAGGCACCAGCCAAGCCCGAGTCTGTTTCCGGCGCATCCGCCACTGACGACGATAACCAGGGCTACGCAATGACTTGGTTCGTTTCCTTCAACGGTGAGACCCGTACGGAAATGAGCGTCGTTGAGGCGTTCGTGGGTGCGACTGTTCTTGATGCACAGCGCGCGGTCGGCCTCAAGTTCGTTCCGGCCGCGTAAGGAGGGTGATTGTGGCTGAGGTAGAGAGCACGCCGGAGACGCCACAGGAGCCCGCTGCAAGCCTCGTAGAGGCCCCAGAGGTGGAATCGGTCCCCGAGGTCGATTCCACCCCGCAGGCGGGCACTGAGAGCGTTTCTGAGCCGTCCCTAGACGATCTGCGGGCCGAGGTGGAGCAGACCGCTACGGCCCTCCGCACTTCCGAGGATCTACGGCAGCAGCTCAATTCACAGTTGGACGACGCCGAAGCACGCGTAAAGGCTGCCGAGTTGGCGCTAGAGCGCGTACAGGTTGCGCACAAGCATGGGCTACCGGCCGAGCTAGTTGGATTTCTCCGAGGGGAAACCGCCGAAGCGCTAGAGGCAGAAGCGGCAACGCTGGCTAAGCACATGGGCGCGGGCCGTTCAAGTCTCGGCACGGGGGGCCTTGATCCGAACGATTCGGTTTCCGTTGGAGTAGTCGGCCGAATCCTCCGTGCACAGCGGGAGTTCTAGTGAGTCCGCAGTCTGAGTTCAACGCGGCTGCACAGGCTTACTACTTGACACAGGTGGATATCTCCGAATCGCTATTGGAGCGAGTCGCGTCCTGGTGGCGTGGCCTGTCTCCGCAGCGAGCGGCCGAGGGATCATCCGCTGTCGTACGGGAGTTTCAGGCTCTCGTCAGTTCCTCGCGCAGCCGCTCATACACCGAGGGCGTCAAGTTCCACAATGCCGCGTGTAAAGCCGCTACCGGCGAACCGGCCCCCGAATCCACTTGGGACGGCCGAGACTTGGCCGCCGAGGCTGGACAGGCAAAGACTTCCTATTACGTCCACACGGCACCGCTCCGCGAGGAAATGAAGCGGGGCCGGTTGGATGACCCGGAATTCCTCAAGTCCCTTGACGAGACGATGGAAAGCGCCGGACGGAACCTTGCCCTAGATGCGGGCCGACTAGCCGAGTCTGGGGGGCGTGACGCGCTGGCAGAAGCACGCGAGAACGACGCCGAGGTAATCGGTTGGTACCGCCGTACCGACGCCGACCCATGCGGTTTCTGCGCCATGCTCGCTAGCCGAGGTGGCGCATTCACTGAGTACATGGAACCCGACCAGTTCCACCGTGGGTGTCACTGTCAGACTCTCCCGCTTTTCCGAGGGGTAGAGATGCCAGCGAATGACGCCCGTAGGCGGGATGAATACCTAGCCCGGTGGAACGCGACTCCTGGTTCCGGAGCGGAGCAACTGCGCAACTTTCAGCGGGAATTCAATGCCGAGCGCGAGGCTAACCGTAGCGCTGCATGACGTTGGACCCTGGGGGGAGGGCCCCAAAAAGGCCCCTTTCCCAACCGCAAGGTGATGGCAGCTCTCTCCGTGTACGGGTTTTGGAGTCGCCCAACCCTCCGCCGCCCACAGCGCGTGATACGCCACCACGCATGCACCTCCCCGTAACGTTCCGGGGAGCTAGACCCCCGATGGACCGGCCCGGCTATGGGTTCGGGTCATCGGAGGTCTTTTGCGTTCCCAACACATTGCGTGATGGGCAGTCGGCACGGACGCCGCGAATACGTAGCAATGTCCGGATTCTCGCGCTCGCAGCCGGCCGTTATCTTAGCTACTCTGCGTTACGCCGCAGCGTCGAGAACGGCCCTCACCTCGGGTACGTCCGCGTACTCCGCGAGCCGTGCCAGCACCACCCGCACCCGTTCCGCTGTCCGCTCGCTGGCTACGTCTGCCGACAGCGAGAGCACGCGTTCCGCAGTGGCCGCCGCTTCCTCGGGTTCGTTCGCGTCGGCGTAGGCAACAGCGAGCCACGACAGGTACAGCGCCATTTCTCGCGTGTGCGTCGCGTCGTATTTCCCGAGGACTTCCCGCAGCAACGGAACAGCGCGGAGCGGTCGGCGCAGCTCGGTGTAGACCCTGGATTCCATGACTTGCAATTCCCCGGCATCCACCCAATACAGGTATGCCGGTGCCTCGGATTCCTCGCTGTCCTCGGCCAATGCTTCCGACGCCTCCCCGAGGGCGCGCATTGCGTGCTGCGCGTTCTCGGTACCTCCCGCTTTCGTGGCCGCCCATGCCACCCGATCGAGGTACAGCGCCCGAGCCTTTCCCGGTGCGTCCGGCCCCGCCCCGTCGAGAGCAGCGCGAGCAAGGTCTAGCCCCTCCAACTCCCGCCCGGTGTTGCTGAGTTGATAGGCCAGTGATCCGGCAAGGTTCCCGGCTAGCGTCCGGTCCTCGGCCTGCGTCGCTGCGCTGAGACCTAGCCGGTAGATGCGTTCGGCCTCGGCGTGCTGGCCAGCGTCCGACGCGATCCAACCCGCGATCTGCGCCAACTCCCCAATCTGCACAAGTAGCTGACGGCCCGTTAGGTCGTTATAGCTGTGCGTCTGAAAGATTCGAACAGCCTTGCGAAGCTCTCGCAGTGCGGGCCGCATGAGATCCCCACCGGCCAGCACGTCATCAGCGAGCCGTAAGCCGTGCACCCGCTGTTGCATGTCGGCCACCTGCCCCATACCGACCCGGCCGCCTGTACGCACGCTCAGGGGCGCTAGCGGGTCCTCGGCGGGCAGGAAGTCAGCCAGCGTCGGCAAGGGCGGCTCAGAGGGCGTCACGGGCGTCGTGAGCACTTCCACGGGGACGCCGAGGGCAGCAGCGAGGAACGGCAGCCATTCGCGCGGCGTGCGCTTTCCCGTCTCCCACCGACTGACTTCCTGTCGGCCGACCGGCTCACCAATGACACCGGCCGCGCGGCACACCTCACGCGCTAGCCGGGCCTGACTCCATCCGAGGCGGTCACGCTCGCGCCGGATGTTGGCCTCGATTCCGCTGCTCATGTGTCCAGTCTGGCCGACAGTTGGCCGACACGGGGCCGCTAGTCGGAGATCAATTCCGGCCGGACGCTGGACGCCGAATTGCCGACAGACGGAACGGCGGACCGATGGCCACACAGGAGAGCACCGCGACACTCACGGACCCGCGACCGGTTGCCGGGTGCGCGCACTGCGACAAGGTGGCGCAGGACCGAGACCGAGCCAAGGCGAACGGCGACGCATCCGGCGTGAGTGACTGCAACGTCCGGTTGCGTCGGCACCTGGGGGCGGACCACTCGTGACCCACGCCCCCGTGAAGCCACAGAAGCGCCGTACGCGACCTCTCCCGCCCCCTGAGCTAGTCAGCCTCATAGACAGCCCCGGAAGCCCGTACGCGGACTCTCCGGCCGGTTGGTGGGACCAGTACGGCGGTGCGCTGGATCAGCGGTCGGGAGTCGTCTACCTTCCCGGCCCGACTCACCCGCCGTCGCCCTTCCACCCCGAGGACTGCCCCAACTGCGTGCCGTACGAGGAAAGCCCGTGAAACACGTACGCCGGTTCGGCTGGTCCGTGTTCGTCTTCATGGTCGTCGCGTCGAGTACGGCGATTCTCACGCTGGCCGCTACCGGCCGCCTCTGACTCCCGCCTCTGCCGGACGCATCCGAATTCGTTCCCCCACGCATTCGAAATCTCGGCAGGGGCGGGGCATCAATCACCAACGTGCGCGAGGAGATGCAATGAGCGCTGCCGGAAACCGTCTCTTATTCGCGTGGCTTGAGATCACGGGACTCTGCAACGAGTTCTGTGATCACTGCTACGCAGACAGCGGACCCAAGGGAACGCACGGAACCATGACCGTGCGGGACTGGTTGAACGTGATTGACCAGCTTGCCGACATGGGCACCGTGGACGTTCAGTTCATCGGGGGAGAGCCGACGCTTCACCCGAGCCTGCCCGCGCTGATCAAGCACGCTCACGGTCGGGGCCTCGGTATCGAGGTGTTCTCGAACATGACCCACATCCGCCCGGAACTGTGGGACGCATTCCGGGAGTTCGGCGTCAAGCTCGCCACGTCGTACTACTCGGACAGCGCCGAGGAACACGACGCGGTGACGCAACTCCGAGGGGCGCACAAGAAGACGCGCGCCAACGTGCAAAGGGCGCTGGCCCTCGGTATCCCGCTGCGGGGTGGAGTCGTCGCCGTGCGGGACGGGCAGCGCGTACAGGAAGCGGCGCAGGACCTTACGGCGCTCGGAGTCGGAACGGTCGGCGGAGACCGTACCCGCGCATTCGGACGGGCGAGCCAGGGAGCCGCGCCGACCATCGCTGATCTGTGCGGGCACTGCGCCCACGAGAAATGCGCCATCGGCCCGACCGGCGATGTGTGGCCGTGCGTCCTCGGTCGATTTCTGACCCTGGGCAACGTGCTCGAAAAGCCGATCTCCGATATCTGGGGCGGCGCGCAGATGAACGACGTTGCGGCCGATATCGCGGCGGTGCACGGGGACGGTGTCCAGTCGTGCACTCCTCCGCAATTCCTGCCCATGTGCGGGCCGTGCGGTCCGTGCGTTCCCTCGGTCGGGCACTGTGACCCCAGGGAGGCGGAGAGCGCCGCTACCATCGGCGCACCGGCCTAATCCGCTGATCATGAGGGAGCGCACACATGGACGATCACGGGGACGACTTCGGCCCGTGGGGGTGGGAAGGCGACGGAAACGCCATTCGGCGAACCGAGGATGAATGGCTGACCATCGCGCGGTACGTCCGGCACGCCGCCAACAAGCTCGGGCCGGAACTCCCGCTGTGCCTCCCTGGTGAACCGCAGGAATGCGGGCGGACGGCTCAACAGCACGTGATCGCTTGGGCCGCTCACCTCCGCGCGGTCTCCCATCACCTGATCGAACAGGCCACCCCGAGTGAGGCCAGGGGCGCACATGCTGTCGGCCCGCTGTACCAACGTCGTCTCGCGGACTTGCGCGCTCAGACGGCCTCGGTGCGGGCCCCTGGCTGACCGGCTGTACGTCCCCTGACGGCCCCGTCTGTGTGCTTCCCCCCGGCGCATGGGCGGGGCTACTTCTCTGTGCTGACCAGGGGTTCCCCGTAGAATGCCTAGTCCGGCGTGTTCGGGTCGGCGAGGACCGTCCACGGCACTTCGCCCTGGCCCACATCGACGGGCTTCGCACCGAGAACCCGCAGGCGCGAAACCAACTCCGTTTGATGGGCCGCGGAGGTGGTGGCGAGATCGAGGTGCACACGGTTCTTCGCGGGGGTCTTGCGTTCCGGGACGGGAACGACATCGACGCAGACGTTCACCGGGTCCGGCCAGACGAGGCCGCCGGCGGGCCCGACGTAGGTGGTCACGCCGGGGCTGTAGGCACTCCAGCCGAGGGCCTCGGCCCAGAACCGGCCGACCGCCGAGCTGTCGAGAGCCTTGATGTTCACCTGAACGGGCCGCAATGCCATGCCGGCGATCCTACGCACCGGCTCCGCACCGACTGACGGCCGGCCGCCGGCCGGGCCGTCGCCGGGGTCTACGGCCGGCCGGACACCGGGCGCCGGGACGGTCCTCGCGGACCGCCACGGCCGCCGCGCGGACAAGGACGCCGGCGCTCCGCAGGCCGAGCCGGAACGGGTCGCCGTCGTCATCGGTACGGGGACCGGCGGTGTGCTCACCACGCTGGGGCAGGACGACGTCTTCGAACGCGCCGGGATCCGAAGGCTGTCACCGTTCGCCGTCCCCATGCTGATGCCCAACGGCCCGGCCGCTCGGGTGAGCATGGACCTGGGCGCCAAGGGAGGCGCCGGGATCCCGGTGAGTGCCTGCGCGTCCGGGGCGGAGGCCCTCGCCCTCGGGCAGGAGCTGATCCGCGGCGGGCGGGCGGACGTGGTCGTCGCAGGCGGGGTGAAGTCATGTCTGCACCCCTTCACCATCGCGGCGTTCGCCCAGATGAAGGCCCTGTCGACGCGGTCGGAGGACCCGGAGGCCGTGTCTGGCCCGTTCGATGTCGAGCGGTCCGGGTTCGTCATGGGCGAGGGCGCGGGGATGATGGTGCTCGAACGCGCCGACTTCCCCCGGGCCCGTGGCGCACGCGCCTACGGCACACTGGCCGGCGCTGCCGCGAGTTCGAGCGCGAACCACATCACTGCCTCCCACGCGGACGGCCGGGCCTTCGCCATGGAACTGGCCCTGCGTGACGCCGCTCCGGCCCCGGCCGACATCGGGGTCGGGCACGCCCACGCCACCTCGACGGAGTCCGGTGACCTGGCGGAGGCGGAGGCGATCGGCCGCGTGACCGGCAGCCATGCCGCGGTCACGGCCACGAAGTCGATGACAGGCCACATGATGGACGCGTCCGGAACGGTCGGCGCCATGGCCGCCCGGTTCGCGCTCAAGGACGGCACGCTGCCGGCGACGCGCAACCTCGACGCCCTCGACCCGCGCGTGGAACTGGACGTGGTGCGCGGTGAGCGGCGTACCGGCCGGTGGTCCGCCGCGCCGGCCAACGCGTTCGGGTTCGACGGCCACAACGTCAGTCTCGTCTCCACCCGGTGACGACGGCACCCCGACCGCTACGCCGACGGCATGGGGCGCGCACCGTTGCAGAGCAACACTCCGGCAACGGAGCGGACGCCAGGCCCTTGACCGGCCAGGACGGCGGTACGAGGGGCGGCAACGTCCGTGCAACAGGCGGTTCGCGCCGCCCCGCTCGCGGATCGCGGACCGCAACACCCCCGGCTTCCCCCATCCTGGTTCCACCGTCCGCGATCGGCCGGATGGGGGAGGGCATGTCCCGTCGTACAGCGGCGGGTCGCATGAATGGAGCGCGCGGTGGACCGTCCTTTGTTGACACCGAGATCAGCCTTGGTACTCCTGCTCGCCCTGCTCACCGGCGCGGCGGCGAGCGGGTTGACGGCCGTCGCCGGGGAAGGGGCCGCGCGCAGCCTGCTCGCGGGCCTCGCGGCGACGGGACTGGCCGTGCCGTTCTTCAACCGGCTCATCGCCGCCGAGGACAGTGCCGCCCACCGGCCCCCGGCCTCCGTCGGCGCCGGCACGGCCGAGAGGGAGAGCAATGGGTGAACTGCGGCCACTGGGCGCGGACCTGCACGAGGCGTCCCGGGCCTTGGCCGAGGCGTTGCGCGAGCTGTTCGAGAGCCTCAACGTCTCCGTCCGCCGGTACGCGGCCCGGCGCCGACTCGATCCGGGCACGGTCTCGCGCTACCTCAACGGCACCCGGTTACCGCCCTGGCAGGTGATCAGCGACCTCTTCACCGATGTCGCCGAGCATCGCGGGACCGCGGTCACCACCGAGGCCATCGAGCTGGTCCGGGCCCTGTACGGATCGGCCGTGGACGCCGCCTCGTCGCCCAAGCACGCGGTGGAGATCCTGGAACAGCAACTCGCCGACGCCGACCATGTTTCCCGGCGGTCCAGCGTCCGCGGTGACGTCCTCGGCGACGCGCTGCTGGACCGCACACAGCGCATCGCCGACCTGGAGACACGGCTCAACCAGCTGGAAGTCGACCGCATCGCGGAGCAGAGGCGAGCGGACGAGTTCGCGAAGGCGCATCCGGACGTCTACGGCCTCCTCCAGGAGCGCGACGCACTCCAGCTGGAAGTCGAGCGGCTCGGCGCGGCCCTGAAGGAGGCACAGGCCCAGCGCGCCGCGGCGGAGGACCGCTGCGATCTGCTCGAACGCCAGCTGGACGCCGTCGAGCAGACCACGACGGCCGTGCTGCCGGCGGGACGGCAGGGCCTGCCCAAGATCCTCGTCGTCGACGACCAGCCGGACAACCTGCTGGCGATGACCGCCGTTCTGGCGACGCTCGAACAGGAACTCGTCACCGTCTCCTCCGGCCGGGAGGCCCTCAAGGCCCTGCTCGACCACGACGACTTCGCCGTCATCATCATGGACGTGCAGATGCCGGAGATGGACGGCTACGAAACCTGCGCCCACATCAAACGCCGCCCGAGGACACGAGACGTGCCCATCATCTTCCTGACGGCGATGGGCACGGGATCCGAGCACTCCGCCCGTGGATACGCGGCAGGCGCCGTCGACTACATCAGCAAGCCCTTCGACCCCTGGGCCCTGCGCGCCAAGGTCGCCGTGTTCACCACCATCTACCTGGAGCGGCACGGCCAGTAGCCGGCGTGCCGGCACCGGCCCGCACCGGCGGCCGCTCCGCTCACGCCGTGCCGGTGCATTCCGGACTCGGCGCGGGAACGGGCATACGCGTGCGGTGCGGAGCCCTTAGGGTGAAGGTGCCGGCGAGCTTCCGGAGCCGTTGCCGGTCGTGGCATCGGCCGGGGCTCGACGCGACGAACCAGCCGGGTCTGCGCGTGCTTCAGGGGGCCGGGGTGCGACGAGCCATCGTGATGGGCGGGAGTTTCGGCCGGGCTGCTCGCGGCTCGCGTGCTGGCCGACCACGCGGAGGAAGTGGTCGTCGTCGACCCGGACGGTGCGGACGGGTGGGAGAGCCCGCCCATGGCCCGGATGAAGGTGGACCTCGGCTACGCCATCGCCACCTTCCACCGCGGGGACGAACTTCCCGGGACGGTGGTCGTCCATGCCACACCGGGCCCTGCCAGCGGTTACCAGCAGCACCTGAGCGAACCCGGTGCCCTCGTGGCGGTCGAGGGGAACCGGTGGTCCGTGGTGATGGCCGGCTACGGCGACCACCGGCCCGGACGGGACCCCGAGGCGTTCCTGCGGCGCATGCGCCGATGCGTCCTACCGCTGCGTGAAGTGGCCGACCGCTGCCGGCTGGAGGGGGACATCGAGACGTTCCATTTCCCCGAGAGCCGGCGGCGCGACTTCACCCGCCTCAGGCGCTTCCCCGGGGGCTCATCGCCGTCGGCGACGCGTTTCGGCAGTCGCCGATCTCGCCCAGCCGCATGTGACGGGCCGCCCCCACCAGGTGCGGGGTCGCCGTCCTCGCCGTCCTCGTCGTCGCCGTCAACGCGTAGTCGTGAGGTACTGGTCCGACGACAACTCGAACACCCGCACTCGCCGGCCGCAGGAGGGGTGGACGGTCTCGCGGACCGGACGCATCCCCAGCTTGGTCATGATCCGTTCGGAGGCGTCGTTGCCCACTTGTGCGATGCTGACGAGCCGCTCCAGCCCCCGCTCCTCGAACCCGAACCGTACGGCGGCCGCCGCGGCCTCGGTGGCCAGGCCCTGCCCCCAGTGGGAACGACCCAGCCGCCAGCCGGCCTCGACCGCCGGCAGTACCTCGGGCAGGAAGTGGGGCACCGAAAGACCGGTGAACCCGGCCAGCGCGCCGGTGGACCGGATCTCCACGGCGAACAGGCCGAAGCCCTGTGACTCCCACTCGCTCTCCCACGCCCGGATCCTGTCGCGCGTCTGCTGTTCGTCCAGGACGCTGCCGTCGCGGATCCACCGCATGACCTCGGGGTCGGCATGGACGGCGGCCATGGGCTCGATGTCTTCCTCGCGCCAGCGACGCAGGATCAAACGGGGAGTCTCCAGGGTGACCATCCGAGCATTCTGGATCACGAAGGGGCTCCTCGCCACCCTCGCCGGGCACTGCGGCCTCCCGGTCCGGTCCCGGTCAGTCGAAGAGGGCGATGACTCCGTTCACCCAGACCGCGAGGAACGCGAGGGCCCCCACCAGGCAGCCGGCGCCCGCCAGTACACCGCTCACCGACCACGGCTCGGAGGGCACCTCGTGCTCCTGCTCCAAACCGTCCCGGTAGGAGGCCGGGTCGTCCCAGTCGACGGGGTGCCCCAACTCCTCGGCGCAGGCGGTCCGCACCGCGACCAGCCGGGCCTGCGCGAAGGCGGTGGCAGCCATCGCCTCGGGACCGCGCCAGGCGAGGGCCCTCATCCGCCGCGCCGGGGACCCGTACCGCGCCTCGAAGGCGGCCGTCTCGTCGGCATCGCGGTCCTCTTCCAGGTACATCCAGCGTCCGGCCTCGGCGGGGTCGCCGTAGAGCCGGTACACCTCGGCCAGACGCCGACGGAGTGTCGGATCGTACGGGAAGGACGAGACGAGACCACGCAGACGCTGGCGTGCGAGGGGGACCCGGCCGGCGGCCAGGTCCGCGTCGACTCGGGCAAGGGTCTCTCTCAGGGACATGCACGCATGATCGGACACCCAGCCGCACCACGTCGACCTGGTTTCGCCGCTCGGCACCCGCGCGCCCTCGACGGCACCGGCTGCACCTCGCTGAGACGGGACAACGGCACTCACGGGAAAACCCTCGGCCCCTCCCCGCCACTTGTGACACCCTTGTGACCGGAACTGTGACCTCTGTGACACGCGCGGGGTGCGTCCCCTGATGGGATGGCCCGATGCGCAGACCCGCTGAGCTCCGCCCCGCTTCCGCCGCGCCCCTTTTCTTGCTGTCGGCTCTGGCCGCCTCCGCCGTGCTGCTCACGGCGTGCGGCACCGAACACGCCGCGGGCACAAGCACCGACTCCCGCCCGGCGGCCTCCCGGGACGGCACGCGGATCGACGATCCGGGCAAGGACGGCGTACGAGTCACCTCGCTGACCTTTCCCCCGGCCGCCCCCTCGCCCACCCGCGACCACTCCGTCTCCGCGGACCGGCTCCCCACGGACTCGGACTCGGGGATCGTCGCCACGTACGAGGTCACCAACGACGGCTCCGGGACGTGGACTTACTCGATCGTCTTCACCTTCATGAGCGGCGACGGCGGAGCCGTGACCAACCAGACCGAGACCGTGCGCGTCGTCGGCCCGGGACAGACCGTACGGGGCACGGTCCGGGCCGGGTGGCTGCCGTCCACCGCGCCGCCGGTGACGGGCGCCAAGGTGCTCGAAGTGACCAAGGTCCCCGCAGGCGAGGCGCCGGCCGAACCGGGCACGTGTCCGGCCTCCGGGATCCGGGTCAGCGCCGACAAGGGCGATGCGGCCATGGGACTGCGCGTCGTGGGCCTGCACCTCGACAACTGCGGCAAGCGCGCCTACACCGTGGAGGGTTACCCGCTGCTGGAACTCCTGGACGACGCCCTCCAGCCCGTCGACGGGGTCGAGATCCTCCACGGCAGCGGTGGGATCACCACCGGTGCGGGGCCCGACGAACGGCCCCGCCCGGTCAGGCTGGAGCCCGGCGAGTCGGCGACCGCCGGCCTGGTCTGGCGCAACACCACCGGGGCCGGCACACCGGTGAACGTGCCCTATGTGCGGGTCCGGGCGCGGGAGGGCGCCGACCCCGTGACGGTGACCCCGCACCTGGACCTCGGCACCACCGGAAAGCTCGGCGTCAGGCCGTGGCAGAAGGCGGAACGCTAGGTCCGCCCCGACAGGAGGTGCGGCTGCCCGCCGAGCGGGTCAGGAGAACGGCAGCGGGCCGGGCAGCAGCCAGGTGGCCGCCGCCGCTCCGCTCACACAGGCCGTCACCCAGCCCGCCCGGGTCCGTCCGGTCAGGCTCCGGGCCGCGTGCGCCGCCCCCGACGCGAGCACCACTCCGCAGACGAGTGTCAGGGACAGGTCGTCCCAGACGAGTTCCGGCCGGCCGACGGCCAGCCATCCCGCCACGCAACCCGCCAGCCCGGCGGCCATGTGCCGCCACGGCGTGGACTCGACGGGTTCCGGCGAGGTACGTACGCGGTGCGTCAGAATCAGCGCGATGTCCGCGAGGACCGCCGCTATCGCAATCATCCAGTGCTCCAGAAAAGATCGACCAGCAGCGGGATGGAAGCACACATCACATGACTTCGGCCATGTGACGGGCGGCGGGCGTACGGGTTCGGCCCGCCGCCGTCCCAGTGGCCGGTCACCCATGCCGGCTGAGTACCCGTGCCCATGTTCCGCCCTCCGGCGCCTGGCGATCCGAAGGCGGTCTGTCGGTGGCCATGGTCGGTTTGTCGGTGGTTTGTCGGTCGGCGGGGGGAGGTTGGTGACCGGCGGCGGGTTCCCGGCAGGGGACGGCCGCCGGTACCGCATCGTCCCGGCCCCGTGCCCGGCGGTGCTCGCGAAGTGACCGCCGGATGTCCGACCGGCGGTCCGGAATCGGGAAGGAACCCTCCCATGGCTGTTGATGTCACGATCATCGGTGCCGGGCTCGGCGGTCTCGTGCTGGCGCGTGTCCTGCATGTGCACGGGATACCGGCCACGGTCTACGAGGCGGAGCCTTCCCCGGCCGCGCGTCCGCAGGGCGGGATGCTCGACATCCACGACTACAACGGGCAGCTCGCGCTGAAGACGGCCGGGCTGATGGACGAGTTCGACGGCCTTGTCCTGGAGGGCCGTCAGGCGATGCGGTTCCTGGCCCCGGACGGCACCGTCCTGTTCGACAAGGCCGACGACGGTACGGGAGGACGCCCGGAGGTGCAGCGCGGCGAACTGCGGCAGATGCTGCTCGGCTCGCTCCCGGCCGGAACCGTCCGGTGGGGACACAAGGCCGTCGGCGTCCGTTCCCTCGGCGGGGGCCGGCACGAGGTGACGTTCGCCGACGGCGGCACCGTCGTCACGAGCCTGCTCGTCGGCGCGGACGGCGCGTGGTCACGGGTGCGGCCCCTGCTGTCCACCGCCACGCCCCGGTACACCGGCAAGTCGCTCGTCGAGACCTACCTGTACGACGCCGGCACCCGCCACCCGGCCGCCGCGCGAGCGGTCGGCGGCGGGACGATGATCGTGCACACGCCGGGCAGGGAGATCTTCGCCCACCGGGAGAAACACGACACCCTGCACGCCTACGTCGGACTGACCGAACCGGAGGACTGGTTCGCCGCCGTCGACTTCACCGACACCGCCGCGGCCACCGCGCGGATCGCCCGGGAATTCGACGGCTGGGCCCCGGAACTCACCGCGCTGATCACCGACAGCGACACCGCACCGGTCCTGCGCCACCTCTACGCCCTGCCGGACGAGCACCGCTGGGACCGGGTACCGGGAGTGACCCTGATCGGCGACGCCGCCCACCTGGCGGCCCCGAACGGCGAAGGCGCCAACCTGGCCATGCTCGACGGTGCCGAACTCGGCGAAGCCCTCGCCGCGCACCCCGACGACACCGAGGCCGCGCTCACCGCGTACGAGCGGGCCATGTTCCCCCGCAGCGCCGAGGCCGCCGCCCTCGAAGGCGGCGGCGCCCACGGGAGCGACTCCGGCGGTCCCACACCGCACGACCTGATCGCCGCGCTCACCCGGCACGAGGAGTCCCGGCACGACAGGCGGCCCGGGCGTGCCCACTGACGAGGCGTCCGCCCCGGTGCTGTCGGCCCTGCCCACGGCCCGGGGCGGACCCCGCCGCTACAGCCGCTCGACGGGCGGGATGCCGAACTGCGCCTCGACGGCCCGGAACACCACCTCCCAGCCCTTGGCCTCGGTGTTCGTGTGCACGGCTATCGTCTGCTCGCCGTCGGAGGTGCCGACGACGACCAGGTGGGACCCGGGCATGCTGCCCGCCATGCCACGCAGCCGCAGTCCGCCGGTCACCGCCTGGTCCAGCTCGAACACGCCCAGACCGTACGCGGAGTGGGGCAGCCAATGACCGCCGTCCGTGGGGACCGTGGCCCACATCTCATGGTGCTGCGCGGCCGGCAGCAGGCCGCCGGAGGCGAGTGCGTTGAACGCCTCGATCATTTCGCCGGTGGTGGAGACGACGTTCCCGGCCGACCAGCCCCAGGAGGTGTTGAACTCGGTGATGTCCAGGGGAGGCAGACCGGGCTCCTCCAGCATCGACTGCCAGTTCTCCGTGGTCACGTCCGCGGGGTCGGCGCCGTCCTTCAGGAACAGGCTCGAGTACGCCCTCGGGTGCGGCTCCGGGTAACCGGTGTCCTCAGCCGCGCGCACGTAGGTGTGCGTCAGGCCCAGGGGGCGGATGACGGTACGCGCGACCTCCTCCGCGTAGCTGTTGCCGGTGACCTCTTCGATGACCCGGCCGGCGAGGTAGAAGCCACCGTTGGAGTAGGCGAATGCCGCGCCGGGTTCGTGCACCGGGGGCTGGGACACCGCGAGCCTGAGCAGTTCGTCCGTGGTCCACACGTCGTAGCGGTGTTCGTCGAACGCGGAGCGGCTGGCGTAGCGGCGCGTCAGCTCCGGCGCGAGTCCGGTGATGAACAGCCCGCTGGTGTTGCCGAGCAGATGCCTGAGGGTGATCTTGCGGCCGTCGTAGCCGTTGACGTCCAGCACGCCGGGCAGCCACTTCTCCACCGGATCCTCGATGCTCACCCTGCCCTCGGCCTCCAGCCGCAGCATCGCGGCCGCCGTGAAGGCCTTGCCGGCGCTGCCGACGTGCAGGTGTTCGCCCTGTCGGCGCGGCCGGCCGGACTCCAGGTCGGCCACCCCGGCGGAGCCGAACCAGGTGCCGTTCGCGTCGCGGACCTCGGCGACGATGCCGGGCACACCCAGCTCGGCCACCGCCTGGTCCAGCATCCGCTGGACCCTCTCGCGCCCGGTGTTCACGGAGTTCGTCATGTCGTTCTCTCCTCACAGGCGCCGCCAGGCCCCCCTGCCGGGGCCCCGCCGCCCGCCCGTCTTCTCGGTACGCGGACAACGGTGCCGACCGGCGGTGACGAAGCTCTGATCGTGTCCTGACAGTGCGGACGGCCCGCTGTCAGGAGCCGTCGGCCACCCGGCGCAGCCGGTCGAGCGCCTCCTGCCGCGGCATGGCGGCACCCCGGCCGTACGCCTCGGCGTACCCCGCCCGGCCCAGCCGTCGCGCCAGTTCGGCGGCGCGCTCCCGCAGCTCCGGGTCACCGGCGTCGAAGGCCCCACGGACGACCTCACTCATCCCGAGCGCCGTGGCCGCGCCGGCCGGATCCCCCTCGGCCAGCAGCACCCCCGCCAGCTGCTGGGCGGCCGGAGCGGCATCCCGCTGGGCGAAAGCTCCTCGAACGGCCCTGGGCAGCAGCTCGCGCGCCCGCACGGCATCGCCCGCCGCCAGCAGGTTCGCCACCCGTGCCGGCGCGACCCAGTCCCGCACGGTCTCGTCGCAGAGGGCGGCTTCCCGGCCCAGCGCCTCCATCCGGTCCAGCTGGAGGCCGGCCCGCTCCGGTTCCCCGGCGCGCCGGTGCCACTCGGCCCGGCAGGCCAGGACCGCGAGCCTCACGAGGTCGTCGCCGCGGTCGAGGGCGGACTGCTCGGCCGCGTCGATGTCGTGCCGGGCGCCGGCCAGGTCGCCGCCGCGGATCCGTTCGGCGGCGAGTCCGAGCCGGGCCTCGACGCCGTCCCCGGGTACGAGGGAGAGCGCGCGCTGGTAGGCGGCGACCGCCTCGTGATGCCTGCCCTGGACGGAGCGGACCCGTGCCACGCCTGCCAGTGCCATCGCCGTGTACAGGCGGTCGCCAGCCGCCTCGAACCCGCGCAGGGCGCCGGCCGTCGCGCCCACCAGGCCCGCCCAGTCGCCCCGCTCGTGCCGCGCGAAGGCCTCCACCAGGAACGTGCAGGCCACGGCCCACCGGTCCGGGCGCCCGCGCACCTCGTGGATCCGGCGCCGGACCACATCGTCCAGACCGAGCAGAGACCCCATCGGAAGCGTCACCAGGAGCAGCATCGGATAGCGCTCCAAAGCGCCGGTGCGCGCACAGTCCTCGATGACGGCGCGTACCCGGTCGGCGTCGGGGGCCGGCCCGCCGTCGCCGGCCAGGAGGCGGAGCGCGGTGAAGGCGGCCCGTGCGTCCCCGGGCAGCGACTCGCCCAGCCCGCAGACCCCGGCCACGAGGGCTTCGGCGCGTGCGTCGTAGCGCAGGGAGGCCCAGTACCAGTACAGCGGAGCGAGAAGCCGGGCCGCGGCGTCCGCGTCCCGTCCGTCGACGGCCGCCCGCAGCGCGAACACCAGGTTGTCGTACTCGGCGGTGAAGAGCGCGAACGACGCCTGCTGCCGGGCGGAACGCAGCAGCGGCTCGTGCTCCCGGGCCACGTCGGCGAAGTGACGGACCAGACGGGCCCGGACCGCTTCCCGCTCGCCCGCCCGGAGCAGTCGCTCCGCCGCGTACGCCCGGACGGTCTCCAGCATCCGGTACCCGTCGCCGATCCGTTCCACGAACGACTTGTCGACCAGCGAACCGAGGACGTAGGGGACATCACCGGCGGGCAGCGTCCCGCCCGAGCAGACCGCCTCGACGCCGTCGGCCCCGGTCGGGGCGGGGAAGACGGCCATGCGCCGGGCCAGCGTTCTCTCCTGGCCGGTCAGCAGCTCCCAGCTCCACTCGATCACCGCGTGCAGCGTGCGCTGCCGGGGCTGGGCCGCCCTGTTGCCCGTGGCCAGCAGCCGGAACCGGTCGTCGAGCCGGTGGGCGATCTGCTCGACGTCCATCGACCGCAGCCGGGCCGCGGCCAGTTCCAGGGCGAGCGGCAGCCCGTCCAGCCGTCGCACCACCTCGCCGATCGCCGTCATGGCGGGTCCGTCGAGCGTGAAGCCGGGCCGTACGGCCGTCGCCCGGTCCACGAAGAGCCGTACGGCGGCCGACGCGGCGGCCTCGGCCGGGTCCGCGCCCGGACGGGGGAGGGACAGCGGACCGATGCGGCACAGCGCCTCGCCCAGGACCTGGAGGGGCTCTCTGCTGGTGGCCAGGACGGTCAGGCGCGGGCGCCGCTCAAGCAGGTAGCGCGCCGCCTCGGCGACGGCGTCGACGACATGCTCGCAGTTGTCCAGCACGAGCACGGCCTCGCCGCCCCCGAGCAGCTCGGCCACCTGTTCCAGCGGCTCCGCGCGGCCGTCGGCGGACGGCCGCGGCGCGTTCCGGGTGCTGAGCGCGCCCAGCATCGCGTCGGCCACGCCGTCCGGGCCGTGCGCCGCGGCCAGCGGCACGAGCCACAGCCGGCCCTGCCGGTGGGTGCGGTGCCCGGTGGCCGCCTCCAGGGCCAGCCGCGTCTTGCCCACGCCACCGGGACCGATGACCGTGACCAGCCGGGAGGAAGCCATCAACCCGTCCAGCAGGGCCAGTTCACCGTCCCGGCCGACGAACGAGGTGAGCGGCGCGGGCAGGCGGCCGGGCGCCGGCCCGGAGCGTACGGCGGCCGGCCCGTGCGCGCCGCGCAGCACGGCCAGGTGCGCCTCGCGCAGTTCTGCCGAGGGATCGACACCCAACTCCTCGGCGAGCCGGCCCCGTACGTCCTCGAAGACGGCCAGTGCGTCGGACTGCCGGCCCGCCGCCTTGAGGGCCAGCATCCGCAGCGCGGCCAGCCGTTCCCGCGACGGATGGTCTGCCGACGCCGTCTCCAGATCGGCCAGCGCCCCGGTGTGGTCGCCGAGCCGCAGCCGCGCCTCACAGCGGTCCTCCAGCGCCGCGAGCCGCAGTTCCTCCAGCCGGGTCCCGGCGGGACCGGCGAACGGGGCCTGCCGTACGTCGGCCAGCGCGGGCCCGCGCCACAGCGCGAGCGCCTCGCCGAGCAGGGCGTCCGCCTCCTCGAAAGCCCCCGCGGCGAGCTCCCGGGCACCCCGCGCCGCCAGCACTTCGAAGCGAGCGGCGTCCACCCGCTCCTTCGGCACCGCGAGCCGGTAGCCGGCCTCCGCCGACTCCAGCAGGGCACTGACGGGCAGCGCCCTGCGCAGCCGGTAGACCAGCGCGTGCAGCGAGTTGAGCGCGTCCGCGGGAGGCCGCGTGCCCCACAGGCTGTCGATGAGCACGCCGGGCGTCAGGATGTCGCCCGCCGCCAAGGCCAGCCGGCCCAGCAGCATGCGCGGTCTCGGCCCCCCGATACCGACCGGCCTGCCGTCCCCGTCGAAGGCCTGGACCGGCCCGAGCAGCGCTATCCGCATTCCCACCGAGCCAGTATCGCCAACTCGCCAGCGTCCGGCAGTCGTTGGGTACCCGCTCCGGATTCGGATCGCCACCGGTCGCCGTACGGCGACCGGCAGCCGCGCACCGGTCACGGCAGTCGTGCACCCGTCCTGGCGGCGGGCCGAGGGCGGCGCGCCGCCAGTGCTGCCTCAGGCGGTGTCGCGGACGGCGCGGGCGAGTGTGCGCAGTGCCTCGTCCGTCTCGTCGGCGGAGACGGTAAGGGGCGGCAGCAGTTTGACGACTTCGCCGCGGGTGCCCGACGTCTCCAGCAGGAGGCCCAGACCGAAGGCCCGCCGGCAGATCTCGGCCGCCCGACCGGCGCGCGAGAACTCCAGGCCCCAGACCAGGCCCCGGCCGCGGTAGCGCGCCCGGCCGGCGCGGTTCTCGTCGCAGAGGGCCGGCAGGGCCTGCCCGACCTGCTCACCGCGGGCGCGGGTGTGCTTCTCCAGCTGGTCGTCGCGCCAGTACATGTGGAGGGCGGCGGTGGCGGTGACGAAGGCGGGGTTGTTGCCGCGGAAGGTGCCGTTGTGCTCGCCCGGCTCCCACACGTCCAGTTCGGGCCGGAAAAGGGTGAGGGCCATGGGCAGGCCGTAGCCGCTGATGGACTTGGAGACGGTGACGATGTCCGGGG
>NZ_BAAASM010000055.1:0-17114 GCF_039532885.1 Streptomyces nogalater
GAGGTCTTCGCGTGCGGCACCGCGGCGGTGGTCACGCCGATCGGCCACGTCAAGACCAAGACCGACCAGTGGTCCCACGGCGACGGCTCGACCGGGCCGGTGACCATGCGGCTGCGCGAGGCGCTGCTCTCCCTCCAGCGGGGCCTCACGGAGGACAAGCACGGATGGATGCACAAGGTCGGTTAAGCGCCAGGTCCGACGTGCCGCTCAAGGGGCGTCGGGCGACCGCGGGATCGTAGGGATCGCGCGGTCGCCCGGCGCCCCTTTCGCATACCCGCCGGACCAGCCGTCCCGGCATTAGAGCAACGTTCAATGAGATGCGACACGGATCGTCGGGTCGGCCTTCGACTTCACGACTTCTCTGTTTAGAGTGGTGCTCTAATCTGTGGACGAGGTGGAGGACAAGGAGGTGCCGCGTCGTGAGACTGACCCCCACCGAGCGTGACCGGCTGCTGCTCTTCGGTGCCGCGGAGCTGGCCCGGGCCCGCCGGGCGCGCGGCCTGAGGCTGAACGTGCCGGAGGCCACCGCGCTGATCGCGGACACCGTCTGCGAGGCGGCCCGGGACGGCAGACGGCTCGCCGAGGCCATCGAGGCCGCCCGGTCCGTGCTCGGCCCCGAGGACGTGCTGCCGGGCGTCGCCGATGTCGTCACCGAGGTGATGGTCGAGGCCGTCTTCGACGACGGCTCCCGGCTCGCGGTCGTCTCCGACCCCATCGGCGGGGGCCTCGGCGCGGACGGCCCGGGCGCCCTGCTGCCCGGCCCCGGGCACGCCGACCCCGAGCCCGCCGTCCGGCTGCGCGTCACCAACACCGCCGGCGTGCCGGTCTCCGTCACCTCCCACTTCCACTTCTTCGAGGCCAACCCGCGCCTCGACTTCGACCGCCGCGCCGCCTACGGCATGCGGCTCGCCGTACCCGCGGGCTCCTCGGTCCGCTTCGGGCCCGGCGAGAGTGCGGAGGTCGGACTCGTGCCGATCGGCGGCGAGCGGATCGCGATCGGCTTCGCCGGCCTGGTGGACGGGCCGCTGGACGCGCCCGGCGCGAAGGAAGAGGCCCTGCGCAGGGCCGCCGCCTGCGGCTACCTGGGAGTGACCCCGGAAGGAGACGAGGAGCGATGAGCCGCTCGAAGGGACGAGAGGTGAGCCGGTCGATCCACATCGCCCCGGGCGCCTACGCGGCCACCCACGGCCCGCGCGCCGGCGACCGGGTCCGCCTCGGCGACTCCGGGCTGACGATCCGCGTCGAGTCCGACGCCCAGAAGTACGGCGACGAGTTCCTGGCCGGTTTCGGCAAGACCGCCCGCGACGGACTGCACCTGAAGGCCGCCGCCGTCCGCGACACCTGTGACGTCGTGATCAGCAACGTCGTCGTGATCGACGCCGTACAGGGCATCCGCAAGGTGTCCATCGGCATCCGCGAGGGACGCATCGCGGCCATCGGACGGGCCGGCAACCCGGACACCCTGGACGGTGTGGACGTGGTCGTGGGCACCGGCACCTCCATCGTCTCCGGCGAGGGGCTGATCGCCACCGCCGGCGCCGTCGACACCCATGTGCACCTGCTGTCGCCGCGCATCATGGAGGCGTCCCTCGCCTCCGGCGTGACCACGATCATCGGGCAGGAGTTCGGCCCCGTCTGGGGCGTGGGCGTCAACTCGCCCTGGGCGCTGCGCCACGCCTTCAACGCCTTCGACGCCTGGCCGGTCAACATCGGCTTCCTGGGCCGGGGTTCGTCCTCCCACCCGGCGCCGCTGATCGAGGCCCTCGCGGAGGGCGGGGCGAGCGGCTTCAAGGTCCACGAGGACATGGGCGCCCACACCCGCGCGCTGGACACCGCGCTCCGGGTCGCCGAGGAGCACGACGTCCAGGTGGCCCTGCACAGCGACGGTCTGAACGAGTGCCTGTCGGTCGAGGACACCCTGAAGGTGCTGGAGGGCCGCACGATCCACGCCTTCCACATCGAGGGCTGCGGCGGCGGACACGTGCCCAACGTGCTGAAGATGGCGGGCGTTGCGAACGTCATCGGCTCCTCCACCAACCCCACCCTGCCCTTCGGCCGGGACGCGGTCGCCGAACACTACGGCATGATCGTCTCCGTCCACGACCTCAAGCCCGACCTGCCCGGCGACGCCGCCATGGCCCGCGACCGCATCCGGGCCGGCACCATGGGCGCCGAGGACGTGCTGCACGACCTCGGCGCGATCGGCATCACCTCCTCCGACGCCCAGGGCATGGGCCGGGCCGGGGAGACCGTCCGCCGCACCTTCGCCATGGCCGGCAAGATGAAGGCCGAACTGGGCCCGCTGGAGGGCGACGGCGAGGGCGACGACAACGCCCGCGTGCTGCGTTACATGGCCAAGCTGACCATCAACCCGGCCATCGCGCACGGCCTTTCGCACGAGGTCGGCTCGATCGAGGTCGGCAAGCTCGCCGACATCGTGCTGTGGCGCCCGGAGTACTTCGGCGCCAAACCGCAGCTCGTGCTGAAGGCCGGCTTCCCGGCGTACGGCGTGGTCGGCGACCCCAACGCGGCCACCGACACCTGTGAACCCCTCGTGCTCGGTCCGCAGTTCGGGGCGTACGGCGCCACGGCCGCGGACATCTCCGTGGCGTTCGTCGCCCAGGCCGCCGTCGACCAGGGGAACGACACGATGCCCACCCGGCGCCGCCGCGTCGCCGTGCGCGGCACCCGCGGCATCGGCCCCGCCGACCTGCGCCTGAACGCCCGTACCGGCGCGGTGGACGTCGACCAGCGCACCGGCCTGGTCACCCTCGACGGCGAGCCGCTGCGCTCGCAGCCGGCCGACTCCGTCTCCCTCAACCGCCTCTACTTCCTCTAAGGACCTCCTCGCATGAGCACCCCCGCCGCCGACGGCTTCCGCATGCCCGCCGAGTGGACCCCGCACGAGCGCACCTGGATGGCGTGGCCGGGACCCAACCCCACCTTCGACGACCCGGCCGACCTGGCCGCCGCCCGCACCGCGTGGGCGTCCGTCGCCCGCGCCATCCGCCGCTTCGAACCGGTGACGGTGGTGTGCGGCCCCGGCCAGTCCGCCGACGCCCGCGAGCTGCTCGGCCCCGGCATCGACACCGTCGAGCGGGAGCTGGACGACGCCTGGATGCGGGACATCGGCCCCACCTTCCTCACCGACGGCAAGGGCCGCCTCGCCGCCGTCGACTGGACGTTCAACGGCTGGGGCGCCCAGCACTGGGCCCGCTGGGAGCACGACTCCAAGGTCGGCGCGTATGTCGCCGGCCTCACGGACGCGAAGACGTACGCCTCGAAGCTGGTCAACGAGGGCGGCGCGATCCACGTCGACGGCGAGGGCACCGTCCTGCTCACCGAGACCGTGCAGCTCGGCCCCGAGCGCAACCCGCACTGGTCCAAGGCGGAGGTCGAGGCGGAGATCCACGCCCACCTCGGCACCGAGAAGGCGATCTGGCTGCCGCGCGGCCTGACCGGCGACTACCCCCCGCACGGCTTCGGCACCCTCGGCCACGTCGACATCGTCGCCGCCTTCGCCCGCCCCGGCGTCGTCGTCGCCCACCACCAGCCCGACCCCGCCCACCCCGACCACGAGGTCACCAAGGAGGTCGTCGGCCTGCTGAGGTCGGCGACCGACGCCCGGGGCCGCGCCCTGGAGGTGGTCGAGGTGCCCGCCCCGACCGTCCTGGAGGCCGACGGCCACTGGGCCGACTACTCCTACATCAACCACTACATCTGCAACGGCGGCCTGGTCCTGTGCGGCTTCGAGGACCCGCGCGACGAGATCGCCGCGGGGATCTTCCGCCGCCTGTTCCCGGAGCGGACGGTGACCCTGGTGGACGCCCGTACGATCTTCTCCGGTGGCGGTGGCATCCACTGCATCACCCAGCAGCAGCCGAAGGTCTGACCCACCGAGGAGCAGGAGCAGCAGATGGCCGGTGCGGGCCGGGCGCGCCGAAACGCGCCGCCGCGCGAGGAGGTCCTCGCCGCCGCCATGGACATGATCGCCGAGCGCGGTCTGGAGAAGCTCACCATGGCGGGGCTCGGCCGCGAGGTCGGGATGAGCAGCGGCCATCTGCTGTACTACTTCCGCTCCAAGGACGAGCTGCTGCTGCAGACCCTGGAGTGGAGCGAGGGCCGGCTCGGCACGGAGCGCGGCCGGCTGCTCGCCGGGCCGGGAACCGCCCGGGAGCGGCTGGAGGCGTACGTCGACCTGTACGTCCCCGAGGGACACCGGGACCCGCACTGGACGCTCTGGCTGGAGGTCTGGAACCGCTCGCAGAACGCCGACGACGACGCGCGGGCCCGGCAGGCCGCGATCGAGGGCGCCTGGCACCGGGACCTGGTCGCGCTGATCGCCGAGGGGGTCTCGCGGGGGGAGTTCCGGGGGGTGGACGCGGACCGCTTCGCCACGAGGACGCGTGCGCTGCTCGACGGGTTCTCGATTCATGTGGCCATCGGGCTGCGCGGTACCGATCGTGAGCAAGTGCTTGCGCATGTGCGGGAGTTCTTCGCGGACGCGCTGCTCGTCGGTTAGCCGCGGGTCCGTCGTGGTTGCTCGCGCGGTTCCCCGCGCCCCTTCGGGGCGCCGCACAGGAATCGTTCACTCCCGCTCCGGGCATGTACCGGCCCATGGGACGTCAACACTGGAAGAAGATCTGGGTCGGCTCGGCGGGGAACATGGTCGAGTGGTTCGACTGGTTCGTGTACGCGAGCTTCGCCACCTATTTCGCTGGCGCGTTCTTCCCGAGCGGCAACCCCACCGCGCAGTTGATGAACACCGCCGGCATCTTCGCCGTCGGCTTCTTCATGCGCCCGGTGGGCGGCTGGCTGCTGGGCAGGGTCGGCGACCGCAAGGGCCGCAAGGCGGCACTCACCCTGACCGTCACCCTCATGTCGGCCTCGGCGGTCCTCATCGCCGTGGCCCCCACCTACGGCGTCGCGGGCTACGGCGGCGCCCTCGTCCTGCTCGTCGCCCGCCTGCTCCAGGGCCTGTCCGTGGGCGGCGAGTACGCGGCCAGCGCCACCTATCTCACCGAGGCGTCCGACCCGGCCCGGCGCGGCTTCGCCTCCAGCTTCCAGTACGTGTCCATGACGGCCGGCCAGATCCTGGGCCTCGGCCTCCAGATCATCCTGCAGCGGACCATGTCCGACGACGCCCTGCACAGCTACGGCTGGCGCATCCCGTTCATCGTGGGCGCGCTCGGCGCGGCCGTCGTCTTCTATCTGCGCCGCAACATGCTGGAGACCGAGGTGTACGCGGAGGACACCTCGCACAGCGCCGAGCGCGGCACCCTGCGCGCCCTGTGGCAGCACAAGCGGGAGGCCTTCCTCGTCATCGCCCTCACCATGGGCGGCACGGTGGCCTACTACACGTACACCACCTACCTGACCAAGTACCTGTCCAACTCGGCGGGCCTGTCCAAGCAGACGGCGACCCTGGTCTCCTTCACCGCGCTGATCGTCTTCGCCTGCCTCCAGCCGCTCGCCGGTGCCCTGTCCGACCGCATCGGCCGCCGCCCGCTGCTGATCACCTTCGCCGTCGGCTCCACCTTCCTCACCGTGCCGATCATGACGCTGCTCAGGCGCGTGGACGGCTACTGGTCCGCCCTGGGCCTCGCCTTGCTCGCGCTGGTCGTCGTCACCGGCTACACCTCGATCAACGCCTGTGTGAAGGCCGAGCTGTTCCCCACCGGCATCCGCGCGCTCGGCGTGGCCCTGCCGTACGCCATCGCCAACGCCCTCTTCGGCGGCACCGCCGAGTACGTCGCCCTGTGGTTCAAGGAGGGCGGCATGGAGTCCGGCTTCTACTGGTACGTGGCCGCCTGCGCCGCCGTCTCCCTCGTGGTGTACGTCACCATGCGCGAGACGAAGGACCTGGACCTGGCCCGGGTGAAGGCCGGCGAGGGAACCGGGGCGGGCGACGGGGAGTCCAGCCTGACGACCGCATCCTGAGACGGGCGGTGAGCCGGGGGCGGGGCTGTGCCAGACTGCCCCCGTGCTCTCGTTCGCCATGATTATTGGCAGCAGGCGCGCCGGTCCGCAGTGACCACCTCGTACGACCAGGTGCGGGTGGCCATCGTCGTCCTCGACCCGCGCGCAGACCTCTCGCACCCGCGAGGGGTTTTTTCGTTTTCCGGCCCACCTTCAGCCGGGAGCGGAGCGCGCGGGAGGATTGGGGGGATGGTGGAGCCGGTCATTCCGGTAAGACCGAAGATCCATAACAGGAGTCTTGAGACCATGACCGAGACGGCAACCAGCGAGCTCGACGACTCGTTCCACGTCTTCGACACCACGTTGCGCGACGGAGCGCAGCGCGAGGGGATCAACCTCACCGTCGCGGACAAGCTCGCGATCGCCCGGCACCTGGACGACTTCGGCGTAGGCTTCATCGAGGGCGGCTGGCCCGGCGCCAACCCCCGGGACACCGAGTTCTTCGCCCGCGCCCGCCAGGAGATCGACTTCCGCCACGCCCAGCTGGTCGCCTTCGGCGCCACCCGCCGCGCCGGCACCACGGCCGCCGAGGACCCGCAGGTGGCCGCGCTGCTGGAGTCCGGCGCCCCGGTGATCACGCTCGTCGCCAAGTCGCACGACCGGCACGTGGAACTGGCCCTGCGCACCACCCTGGACGAAAACCTGGAGATGGTCCGCGACACCGTGTCGTACCTGAAGGGCCTGGGCCGCCGGGTCTTCGTCGACTGCGAGCACTTCTTCGACGGCTACCGCGCCAACCCCGACTACGCCAAGGCCGTCGTCCGCACCGCCGCCGAGGCAGGCGCCGACGTCGTCGTCCTGTGCGACACCAACGGCGGCATGCTGCCCGCCCAGGTGCACGCGGTCGTCGCCACCGTCCTCGCCGACACCGGTGCCCGGCTCGGCATCCACGCCCAGGACGACACCGGCTGCGCGGTCGCCAACACCCTGGCCGCCGTGGACGGGGGCGCCACGCACGTGCAGTGCACGGCCAACGGCTACGGCGAGCGGGTCGGCAACGCCAACCTGTTCCCGGTGGTCGCGGCCCTGGAGCTGAAGTACGGCAAGAAGGTGCTGCCCGAGGGCAGGCTGCGCGAGACCACCCGCATCTCGCACGCCATCGCCGAGGTCGTCAACCTCACCCCGTCCACCCACCAGCCGTACGTGGGCGTCTCCGCGTTCGCGCACAAGGCCGGGCTGCACGCCTCCGCCATCAAGGTCGACCCCGACCTGTACCAGCACATCGACCCCGAGCTGGTCGGCAACACCATGCGCATGCTGGTCTCCGACATGGCGGGCCGCGCCTCGGTCGAGCTGAAGGGCAAGGAGCTCGGCATCGACCTGGGCGGCGACCGGGAGCTGGTCGGGCGTGTGGTCGAGCGCGTGAAGGAACGCGAACTCAAGGGCTACACCTACGAGGCCGCCGACGCCTCCTTCGAACTCCTGCTGCGCGCCGAGGTCGAGGGCAAGCCGCTGAAGTACTTCGACGTGGAGTCCTGGCGGGCCATCGTGGAGGACCGCCCCGACGGCACCCACGCCAACGAGGCCACGGTCAAGCTGTGGGCCAAGAGCGAGCGGATCGTCGCCACCGCCGAGGGCAACGGCCCGGTCAACGCCCTCGACCGGGCGCTGCGGGTGGCGCTGGAGCGGATCTACCCGCAGCTGGCCAAGCTGGAGCTGGTCGACTACAAGGTCCGCATCCTGGAGGGCAAGCACGGCACCTCCTCCACCACCCGCGTGCTGATCTCCACCTCCGACGGCTCCGGTGAGTGGGCCACGGTCGGCGTGGCGGCGAACGTCATCGCCGCCTCCTGGCAGGCCCTGGAGGACGCCTACACCTACGGCCTGCTCCGCGCGGGCGTGGAACCGGCGGAGTAGCCCCGCCGGGCGCTCACGGCGCCCGCCAGATGTTGTCGAACGCCGCGTTCTCGATGCGGCGGCGTTCGCGTACGGCCTCCAGTTCGGTGACCGCGTCGCCGACCGCGATCAGCACGGTGACGACCGCCTCGTCCTCGGGCTCGTCCCCGGCCGGGCGGTCGGCGCCGAGGCCGAGGGTGGCCGCGAGGTCGGTGAGGACCGGCTCGCGGGACTCCCAGCGGTCGGTGGCGTGGCGCCGGGCGGCGGTGTCGGCGTGCGCCTTGGTCCGGCCACTGCGCCGGGGCAGCCAGTGGTGGCGCCGCTCCCCGGTGAGCTGCCCGGCCGCCTCCAGCACGTCGTAGTAGGCCACCGCCAGCCCCTCGCCGCGCCGCCACAGCCAGTCCGCGACCGTCTCGTACGGCTCCTCGCGCCTGAGCCGGGCCCCGGCCTCGTCCAGCATCCGGTCACCGGTGGCCGGCACCGGTCCCGGCACGATGAGCTCGCCGTCCAGGGTGAGCGCCCGCGCGCCGAGCAGGTCGATCAGCTCGGCCCCGGCCAGCGCCAGCGACAGATCGCCCTGCTCGACGGGGTGCTCGCCGGGGACGTCCAGGCTGACGAGGAAAAGATCCTGAGGTGTGGTCATGCCCTCCACCTTGGTCCGCGTCCGCCCGATCCGCAGCACGGCACACCGTCACGGCCTCAGCACGAGTCCGCGGCGAGCCGTTCGAACTCCGGCCCGCTCATCACCCGCCCGTCCGCCCACACCTGTCCGGGCCTCAGCCGCCCGGCCTGCTCGGCGGTGAACTCGACCGTCCCGGTCCGGGAGTCATCGCCGGTGTACTGCCCGAACCTCAGGACGTAGTGGTGCCGGGGCAGCAGCCGCTGCGGGCCCCGGTGCCGGGCGGCCCAGCCGGCGGGCGGCACGAACAGGGGGAAGTCGGCGGCGCCGCGCAGCCCCTCCTTCCGCACGTCCCAGCCGGTGGTGACGGGTCCGTCGTTGGCGCCGCGCGGCCACCCGTCCAGGGACGGGTTCCCGTAGTCGTCGCCGCCGCACGGCCGGAGCACCGCGTACGGCGTCCCGTCCGGCGCGGCCCGCACCCCGGCGAGCGGAAGTTCGACGGCCGAGCAGCCGCTCAGTACCAGCATCCCGCCCGCGATCCCCGCCGCCACGGCCCCCGTGTGTCGCATGTCCCGCCTAACGCAGTGCCCATTTCTGGTTGGCGGCCCCGGTGCACGACCAGATCTGGACCCGGGTCCCGTTCGCCGAGGAGTTGTCGGTGACGTCGAGGCACTTGTCGGCCGCCGTGTTCACCACATCACCCGTGGCCGCGTCGTACGACCACCGTTGGGCACCGGTTCCGTTGCAGTCGTACAACTGGACCTTGGCCCCGTCCGCCGTCGAACCCGAGGTCACGTCCAGGCACTTGCCGAGCGCCCGGACCGATCCGTCGGCCTGGACGGTCCACTGCTGGGCGGCGCTGCCGTTGCAGTCGTAGAGCTGCACCGCCGTCCCGTCGGCGCTCGAACCACCCGCCACGTCCAGGCATTTGCCGGCCAGTCCCACGAGGGCCCCGGACCGGTCGCCGCCGCCGGACTGGGTGCCGGACCAGGTGAAGGTCGCCGAGGTCTTCCCCGGCAGCGAGTACGTGGCGTGCTGGGAGCCCCAGTTGATGGTGACCGTCCGTGCCGTGGCGGAGTCGTTGTACGCGATCAGCGCCTTGCTTCCGTCCGGGTTGCGCCAGGCCACGTTCGGTACGGCGGTGGACGCGGTGGAGGCGATGCGCTGGGCGCCGGGGCGGACGAACTTGGTCAGGTGGCCCATGTCGTAGTACTCGACGGTGTAGTCCACGGTGCCGCTCGCGCCGTCGCCGTTGTGCACGGTGACCAGCCCGGTGCAGGTGCCGCAGCCGCCGTTGTGCGGGCCCATGTTCTGGTCCACGGCCAGCGACCACTTGGTCACCGACTTCGCCCAGTTGCGCGTGTAGGTGATGATGTCGGACATGTCCTCGCGCTGCTGGTTGGCGATCCAGGTGCCGCCGGAGTGCTCGGTGCCGAAGGCGTCCAGCGCCGGGTACCGGTCGTGCACGGCCGTCTGCTTGCCGACGTCGCCGCCGTACCCGTGCCAGGCGATCCCGCCGAAGTTGGGGTGGCTGCGCACGGCCGGGTCGTCCACGGTCTGGGCGGCGTAGGAGTCGTACACGTCCCAGTTCCAGTCGTGCGCCAGCACCTTGGTGCCGAGCCCCGCCGCCTGGAGTTTGGGCAGCAGCTCGTTCTTCGTGAAGTAGGCCAGTCCGCTCGCGTTCCAGCTCATCGACGGATAGCCGGAACAACAGGTCGGCTCGTTCTGCGCGGTGACGTACCGGACGTCGATGCCCTGCGCCTGGTACGCCTGGAGGTACTTCACGAAGTACGAGGCGTACACGCCGTAGTTCTCCGCCTTCAGCCAGCCGCCGTTGAGGGAGCCGCTGTCCTTCATCCAGGCCGGCGCCGTCCACGGCGAGGCCATCACGGTCAGCGACGGGTTCAGCCGGAGCGCCTGCCGCGTCAGCGGCACCACGTCCGCCAGGTCGTGCGCTATGGAGAACTTCGCCAGCCCCGGGTCGCTCTGCCCGGCGGGCACGTCGTCGTAGGTGTAGCCGTAGCGGGCCAAATCGGAGGCGCCCATCGGGTTGCGCAGGAACGACAGGCCGATGCCGTCCGTCGGCGAGAACAGCTTGCGCATGGCCGCGTCCCGGGTCGCGGGTGACAGTGCCCCGCTGCCGTTCATCAGCCAGGCGGCGGTGTCCGTGAAGGACGCGCCGCCGCCGGTGAAGGTCTGATAGCGGGTGTTCTCGTCCACGGTGATGTTCTCGCCGCCGCCGCCCGCGCCGGACTGGAAGGCGAACGGGGTCTGCGGCGCCAGGCCGCGTACGACATGCCGGCCGGCCGGGTCGTCGGTGGTGGTGAGCCAGGCGGTGACCTGCTCACCGGCCGCGTGCGCGGGGGAGGCGGCCACGCCGTATCCGGCGGCGGAGAGCAGTCCGGCCAGCAGCAGCCGGACCGCGCGGGGGGTTCTCCTCATGTGCGTCGCCCTTTCTGCGGGGGAAGGGTGAGGGCTGACGGGTCGTCTTGACGGGCGTGTGAGGCCCTAGTTAACTCACGGCGTGAGCTAAGCCCTGAGTGAACCACGAGAGTCCATGAGTGAACCGTGAGAGTCAAGGGAAGGTCCATGCGAAGAACCGCCCTGCTCGCCTCCGCCGCGCTCCTCGCCGGTCTGCTGCCCTGGGCGGCCACCGCCCGCGCCGCCGACGAGCCGCCCGTCACCACCGTCGACCGCTTCGAGGGCGAGGTGCCCTTCGCCAGGCAGCCCGCCGAGGGCATCTTCGCCTGGGGCGGCGACACCGACGACCCGCCCGCGCTCCGCCTGGCCGACCGCGCCGACGCCCCCGAGGGCGCCAAGGTCCTGACCGGCACCTACGACATCAGCGGCTACGGCGGCTTCACCCACGACTACGCCGCCACCGCCCCCGCCCACGACTGGTCCGCCCACCGGGGCATCCGCTTGTGGTGGGACGGCCGGAACAACGGCCGGAAGATCACCGTCGAGATCAAGGACGGCGGCGCCCACGGCGAGGCCTCCGAACTGTGGACGGCCTCCTTCACCGACGACTTCACCGGCTGGAAGCAGGTCGAACTCCCCTTCACCGACTTCGCCTACCGCACCGACTACCAGCCCGTCGGCGGCATCGACCACATCCTGGGTCTGAAGGAGATGTGGGGCTACTCCGTCACCCTCCCGCCCGGCGCCAAGGGCGACTTCGCCATGGACGGCGTGGAGCTGTACGGCACGGCGGACCCGGCCCTGCGCGCCTCCGTCACCACCGACGCGCCCGTCCACCCGGTCGAGGAGGGCGGAACGGCGAAGGTGAAGGTGTCGGTCGCCACCACCGGCGAGGCCCCCCTCGCCGACCCGGTGACCGTCGCCTACACCACGGCCGGCGGCACCGCGGCCTCCGGCACCGACTACACCCCCGTCTCCGGCACCGTCACCTTCCCGGCCGGCACCGCCTCCGGCACCACCCGGACCATCGAGGTGCCCACCCGCCGCGACCGCGCCGCCGAACCCGCCGAGACCATCCCCCTGAAGCTCACGATCACCGGCGCCAAGGCCCCCGCCGACACCCCGCAGGTCGTGATCGACGCGCACGGACTGCCGTACCTGAACGCCAGGCTGCCGATCCGCGAGCGGGTCGCGGACCTGCTCGGCCGGATGTCCCTGGCGGAGAAGACCGGCCAGATGACCCAGGCCGAGCGCGGCGCCGTCGGCCAGGGCGCCGACATCACCGCCTACGCCCTCGGCTCACTGCTGTCCGGCGGCGGCTCCACACCCACGCCCAACACCCCCGAGGCATGGGCGAGGATGATCGACGCCTTCCAGCTGCGCGCCCAGGCCACCCGCTACCAGATCCCGCTGATCTACGGCGTCGACGCGGTCCACGGCCACAACAACCTCACCGGTGCCACGATCCTGCCGCACAACATCGGCATCGGCGCCTCCCGGGACCCCGAGCTCGCCTACCGCACCGGCGTCGTGACGGCCGCCGAGGTCCGCGCGACCGGCGTCCCCTGGGACTTCGCGCCCTGCCTGTGCGTGAGCCGCGACGAACGCTGGGGCCGCGCCTACGAGTCCTACGGCGAGGACCCGGCCCTCGTGGAGTCCATGGAGACGGTGATCCAGGGCCTCCAGGGCCGCGCGAACGGCAAGGACCTGAGCCGGAACGACAAGGTACTGGCCACGGCCAAGCACTTCGTCGCCGACGGCGGCACCGCGTACGGCTCCTCCACCACCGGCACGTACACCATCGACCAGGGCGTCACCACGGTCACCCGGAAGCAGCTGGAGGACATCCACCTCGCGCCGTACCAGGAGGCCGTGGACCGGGGCGTCGGCACGGTCATGCCGTCGTACTCCTCCCTGGACCTCGGCGACGGCAAGGGCGCGGTGAAGATGCACGCCCGCGGCGACATGATCAACGGCGTGCTCAAGGGCCGGATGGGCTTCGACGGCTTCGTGATCAGCGACTACAACGCCACCGACCAGCTCCCCGGCGACCGGGCCGCCCAGGTCCGCGCGGCGGTGAACGCGGGCGTGGACATGATGATGGTGCCGTACTCGTACAAGGAGTTCAGTACCACGCTCGCCGACGAGGTCAGGGCGGGCCGGGTCACGAGCAAGCGGATCGACGACGCGGTCGCCCGCATCCTCACCGAGAAGATGAAGCTGGGCCTGTTCGAGCACCCTTACGCCGACACCTCCCGCGCCGCCGCCATCGGCTCCCCGGAACACCGCAAGATCGCCCGCCGGGCCGCCGCCGAGTCGCAGGTGCTGCTGAAGAACACCGGCGGGCTGCTGCCGCTGAAGAAGACCCAGAAGGTGTACGTCGCCGGCTCCAACGCCGACGACATCGGCAACCAGACCGGCGGCTGGACCGTCACCTGGCAGGGCTCCTCCGGCAACATCGTCCCCGGCACGACCATCCTGGAGGGCCTGCGCAAGGCGGGCGGCCAGGTCACCTACTCCAAGGACGCCTCGGCCCCGACCGGCGGCCACGACGTGGGCGTGGTCGTCGTCGGCGAGACCCCGTACGCCGAGGGCGCCGGCGACGTGGGCAACGGCCACGACCTCACCCTGTCCGCCGCCGACCGGGCCGCCGTGGACAAGGTCTGCGCGGCCATGGAGTGCGCGGTGCTGATCGTCTCCGGCCGCCCCCAGCTCATCGGGGACCGGCTGGACGAGATCGACGCCCTGGTGGCCTCCTGGCTGCCCGGCACCGAGGGCGACGGCGTCGCGGACGTGCTGTACGGCAAGCGCCCCTTCACCGGACAGCTCCCGGTGAGCTGGCCGAAGTCCGAATCCCAGCTGCCGATCAACGTCGGCGACACGGCGTACGACCCGCAGTTCCCCTACGGCTGGGGCCTGACCACCCTCGCCGAGCCCCCGCGGGGCGGTACGTCCACCCTGCGCGCCCTGGCGTCCCGGGCTGCGGCGGCCGAACGCCACGGTGACTCACGGACCGGCCGCGCCCTGGTCACCCGGGCCCGCCACCTGGTCCAGCAGAAGGCGGCCGGCCACCTCACCCAGGCGGTGTCCAAGCCCTTCGCCGACGCGGACCACCTGCTGCTGACCGGCCGGTACGGAAAGGCGGTGGAAAAGCTGGCGGAGGCCTACCGGGCCGCCTGATCCGGTCACGGGCGAATGCCCGCTTCGGGGAGGTTTCGGGTAATTTTTAGGTATGAAGGCCGTTCCACGGACCCGAAGCCTCCCCGCACTGCTGCTGGCCGCCCTCGCCCTGGTGCTGGCGACCCTGTACGCGCCGCCGGCGAGCGCGGAGACCAGCGTCTCCACGATCGCCCAGGCCCTGCGCAAGAGCCCCGTCTACGTCGACCCGGCGGCCCGTGACGAGCTGCCCGCCAACACCGCCGAGGCGCTCGAAGCCCGGATCAAACGCGCGGACAAACCCCTCTTCATCGCGGTCCTCCCGGCCGGCTACCCCACCGCGGGCCTCTTCACCGACCTGCGCGCGGCGACCGGCATCACCGGCCTGTACGGCATCCGCCTCGGCGACCGCTTCGACGCCCGCGCCGACGCCTCCGTCATGTCGCCCACGGCCCGGCAGAACCTCGTCCGCAGCGTCCAGGGCGAGGACGCCAAGACCCAGCTGGCCGACTTCACCGACCGCGCCCTGCTCAACATGGGCGGGCACGCCCCCAAGAGCTGGGGCGGCACGGGCGACGGCGTGTCGGGCACGGCCCTGATCACGACGGCCGCGGTCCTCGTGATCGCCGGCGCGGGCGCCTACACCCTCGTCCGGCGCAACCGCCGCCGCCGGGAGGAGGAGCAGCGGGCCGCGCTGGACCGGCTCCGGGTGGTCGTGGACGAGGACATCACCGCGTTCGGCGAGGAACTGGACCGCCTCGACTTCCAGCCCTCGGCCCCCGGCGCGGACGACGCCATGCGCGCCGACTACGAGCACGCGCTCGACGCCTACGACACGGCGAAACAGCGCATGGCCATGGCGGAGCGCCCGGAGGACGTACGCGGGGTGACCGAGGCGCTGGAGGACGGCCGCTTCTCCCTGGCCCGGCTGGCAGCCCGCCGCGAGGGCCGCCCGCTCCCGGAGCGCCGGCCGCCGTGCTTCTTCGACCCCCGCCACGGTCCCTCGGTCTCCGACGCCACCTGGACCCCGCCCGGCGGCGCGTCCCGCCAGGTCCCGGTCTGCGCGGCGGACGCCACCCGTCTGGCCGACGGCCGCGACCCGGTGATCCGCGAGGTCGACACCGACTACGGCCGCCGCCCCTACTGGGACGCGGGCCCCGCCTACGGTCCCTGGGCAGGCGGCTACTTCGGCGGCGGCCTGCTGCCGGGCCTCCTCGTCGGCACCATGCTCGGCGGCCTGATGGCGACGCCCACGTACGCCGCCGACTACGGAGCCGGGTACGGCGACTTCGGTGACCAGGCCGGTTACGGCGGCGGTGGCTACGAGGGCGGAGACGTATCCGGCACCGACTTCGACTCCGGGGACTTCGGGGGCGGGTTCGGTGACGGGGGTGGCTTCGGCGGAGGTGGCGACTTCGGTGGCGGTGGCGGCGGGGACTTCGGTGGGGGCAACTTCTGACGCTAGATGCCCTTGAGGAAGTCGTTCCAGGTGGCGGGGGAGAGGTTGAGGACGGGGCCGGTGGGGGTCTTGGAGTCGCGGATGTGGATGGCGGAGGGGTGGGCGGCTACCTCTACGCAGTTGCCGCCTTCGTTACTGCTGTAGCTGGACTTGCGCCACGTGTAGGCGAGTTCGACACAGTTGCCGCCCTCACTGCCGCTGTAGCTGGACTTGAACCATGCCAGTGCTGCGGTGTTCATGACTCTCCTAGCAGTCCTTTCAGCAGGCGCACGCTCTTGTCGGGTGAGAGGGCCTGGGACCGCAGCATTCCATACTTGAGGTGGTAATCGCTGACCTCGCCGGGATCATCGACGAGGAAGCTGGCGCGCTGTACCTCCAGGTAGACAAGCCGCTCGTGCTCGGGGGTCTCCAGCAGCACCATGGGACCGTCCAGGCAAGGGTGCGGGGTCTTGTTCATGGGCATGATCTGAAAACTCATGTGGGCGGGCTCGGTGTACTCCAGGATCTGGCGAATCTGCGCCCGCATGACCTCAGGACCACCGACCTCCCGCCTCAGGATGCTCTCCTCCAAGATGAAGTGGCCCACGGTCGGCCGTTCCCGCTGCCAGATCGCCTGCCGCTCCATGCGGGCGTTCACCCACTGCTCGGCCTTCTCGCTTCCGATCGCCGGATAGCGGTAGTCGAACACTGCTCGGCAGTAGTCCCTGGTCTGGAGGAGTCCTGGAACGAGCAGACTTTCGTACGAGAGGACGCTTACTGCTTCCTGCTCGTGATCCACCAGCCCCTGTGCGAACTGGACGATCCGATCCCGTACCGGCAGCCGAGCGACGATTACCGTTAACGCGCCCCCGGTGTTGAGCAGCTCATCGAACTGTTCCGCTCGGTCGGGCTGTAGGGCAAGCCTCCCTTGCTCGATGGACCTCACCGTGTCGACGGAGATGTTGGCCATCTCGGCCAACTGTTCCTGGGTGAGGCGTGCTTTCTTGCGGTAGTGGGCGACGAGCGCGCCGACCGCGTACCACGAACCGACCTTCTTGGGCCTTGGTGCCTCGTGCATGGCCGTTCCTTTCCCCCGTATGCACGCCGATCTGTCGTAGTGGACTCGTAGTAATCAGAACTACGACTTCACTCACTGCCCCACTGTAGTGACGCACAGTGACAGTGGCCTCGTGAATGCGCAAACCCAACACCCCCACACCCGCCAGGCGTTCTACCGTCGGGACCGCAGATCGGTACGGCTCGCGCGGAAGTTCGCATGGCAGACGTTGACCGACTGGGCGGCGGCCGAGCGCGGCGACGACGTTCTGCTCTGCGTGAGCGAGTTGGCGACGAACGCTCTACTGCACGGCGTCCCCGCAGGCCGTGGTTTCCTCCTCCGCTTGGTGCTGCATACGGAGGGCGCTCTACGGGTGGAGGTGCACGACAGTGGTCCGGGTGAGGTCGGCTGCCCGGACCCGACTCCGGACGCGGACGCGGAACACGGCAGAGGACTGCTACTCGTCGCAGCCCTGGCGGACAAGTGGGGCGTGGGGGAGCGGAACCCGGGAAAGATCGTGTGGTGTGAGTTCCTCGTGAAGTGACCGTGGGGCCGCCCGCTTCTTGGTCAGTGTCGTGCCTCCGCGAGGTGAGTCAAGGGCGCGTTCC
>NZ_BAAASM010000056.1:0-68863 GCF_039532885.1 Streptomyces nogalater
AGGACGCCGCCGAACAATTTTTAGGGAAAACCCCCGCATCGTATGGTGCGGGGGTTTTCTGCGTCACGGGTCCATCAGGGCCCATGAGGGTCGATTAGGGTCTACCGCATGCGCTATGACCTCGTCATCTTCGACAACGACGGTGTCCTCGTGGACAGCGAGCCGATATCCAACCGGCTCCTGGCCGGCTATCTCACCGAGCTGGGGCACCCGACGTCGTACGAGGACTCCATCCGCGACTACATGGGTTCGGCGATGCACCGCGTCCACGATCTGGTGCTGGAGCGCACGGGCCGGCGGCTGCCGGACGACTTCGACGAGGTCTTCCACGCGCGGGTGTTCGCCGCGTTCGAGCGGGAGTTGCGGCCCGTGCCCGGGGTGACGGACGTACTGGAGAAGCTGGCCGCTGACGGGGTGCCGTACTGCGTGGCCTCCTCCGGCAGCCACGAGCGGATACGGGTGGGACACCGCACGACCGGGCTCGACCGGTGGTTCACCGACGAGCGGATCTTCAGCTCGGAGGACGTCGGCCGGGGCAAGCCGGCGCCGGACCTGTTCCAGTACGCGGCGAAGCGGATGGGGGTGGCCCCCGGGCGGTGCGTGGTCGTGGAGGACTCCCCGCTCGGCGTCCAGGCCGCCGTCGCGGCCGGGATGGACGTGTACGGGTTCACCGCGATGACACCGCCGGAGCGGCTCGTCGGCGCCGGGCAACTCTTCGCCCGCATGGAGGAGTTGGCCGCCCTGCTGATGTGACCCTCGTCGGCGGGCCGGGCTGACATTTGTCACCCGGGCCTCCGGACGATCGTTTCTACCGCCGGACCCCGCCCGGCGGCGAAGCTGAGCACATGACGAAGACCACGGGGACCCAGGACCGGCGACCGGGCGCGGCGGACCATGTCAAGCCGCTGTTTCATCGACATCGCCGCGCCGCTCGGCGCCTACCAGCCGCGCGGACCGTGTCCGGTGTGGTCCGGGAGCGGCGGATCAACGCGCTCGCCGTGCTGATCCTCGCCGTCAACGCCGTCTCGCTGGTGCTGAGTTGCGTCTCCGGCGACCCGCGGCTGATGCTCGCCAAGGACGGCGCGGTCAGCAGCACGGTGGCGGTCGGCATCCTCGTCTCCGTACTGCTCGGCAGGCCCATGATGAGCACCGTCGTGAAGCCTTCCTGGTCAAGGGCGACCCGGCCCGCGAGGCCGCCTGGGCGCGACTCGGCTCGGGCGCGGCGGTCGGCTCGGAGCGGTTCCGGCGCAAAGAACGGCTGTTCTCCCTGCTGTGGGGCGGCGGTCTGGCCGCGGTACCGATGGGCCGGCTGATCACCGCCGAGACCGAGGCCGCCGCGGTCGCCGCCCGGCGGGCAGCCACCGCCAGGCGGTCGGTGGCTGCCCGGGGGACCGAAGCTGAAGCGAATTCACCTTTGGCCGGATCTACCCACAGGTAGTCCGGGCCCCTACCCTCGCCGCCATGACCGATGTGCTGCGGCGCGGCAGGGCCTCGCTGGCGTTCGCCTTCTTCGCGCAGGGCGCAGCCTTCGCCCTGCTGGTCACGCGCATCCCGGCCGTCCAGGACCGGTACGGCGTCTCCGACGCGCTGCTCCCGGTCTTCCTGGCCGCCGTACCGGTCCTCGCCGGGGTCGGCAGCGTGGCCACCGGGCGGCTGGTGAGGCGGGTGCGGCCGAGCCGGGTGCTGCGCTGGTCCCAGCCGGTGGTGCTGCTGGCGCTGCTCGGGGCCGGGGCGGGCGGAGCCGGGCAGGTGGCCGCGCCGGCGGTGGCGCTGGGCGTCTTCGGCCTGGCGGTGGGCGCGCTGGACGCGTCCATGAACATGCTCGGCGTCAGCCTCCAGCGGTCCTACGGGCGCAGCATCATGCTGGGCTTCCACGCCGTCTACAGCCTGGGCGGGATCGTGGGAGCCTCGCTGGCCTGGGCCGGGGCGCACTGGCAGCTCGCGCTGTGGGCGTCGTACCTGCCGGTGGTGGCCGTGCTGCTGCCGGCGGGGCTGCTGGGGAGCCGGTGGTACGTCGACGGGGAGCCGGCGCCGGTGCGGGACGTCCCGGGGGACGGCGGCGGGGCCGCCTCCACGCTGCTGCTGCCGCTGTGCCTGGTGATGACCTTCACCTACATCGGGGACTCCACCGTCTCCAACTGGAGCGCGAAGTACCTGAAGGACGTGCTGGGCGGCTCGGAGCAGTTGGCGACCGTGCCGTACAACGTGTACATGGTGACCACACTGGCCGGGCGGGCGGTCGGGGACCTCGGGGTGCGGCGGTTCGGGGCGGTGACGGTCGTCCGGCTCGGGGCGCTGGTGGCGGCCGGCGGGTTCGCGGTGGTGGCGCTGGCGCCCGGCGCGTGGGTGGGGATGCTCGGGTTCACGCTGGTGGGGCTGGGGCTGTGTGCGCTGGTGCCGCAGACCTTCGCGGCGGCCGGCCGGCACGCCTTCGAACGGCACGGTCCCGGGGCCTCGGACGCGGCGATCGCGCGGCTGAACCTCTTCAACTACGTGGGTTTCCTCATCGGTTCGCCGCTCGTGGGCGCGCTGGGGGACGCCTGGAACCACCGGGGCGCGATGCTCGTGCCGATGGTGCTGATACTGGTGACCCTGGCGTACGCCAGGTCGTTCGCGGCTCAACCGGACCGATACGGTGGCGGGCATGAGCGGCCGCGCACAGCTGATGTGGGACCAGGCAGTGACGGGCTATGACTTCGGTCCGGGCCACCCGATGGATCCGGTCAGGCTGGAGCTGACCCACCGGCTGGTCGGCTCCTTCGGGCTCGACCGGCAACTGGCGGTCGTCGCGGCCAAACCGGCCGGCGAGTCGACGCTCCGGCTGGTCCACCGGGAGGACTACATCGACGCGGTGAAGGCCGCGTCGGAGGACCCGGCGGGGGCCGACGGGTCGTACGGGCTCGGCACGCTCGACGATCCGGCGTTCGCCGGGATGCACGAGGTGTCCGCGCTGATCGCGGGGCAGTCGGTGGGGGCCGCCGAGGCGGTGTGGCGGGGGGATGCCGAGCACGCGGTGAACTTCGCGGGCGGGCTGCACCACGCGATGCCGGGCGGCGCGTCGGGGTTCTGCGTGTACAACGACGCGGCGCTGGCGATCGCGCGGCTGCTGGAGCTGGGCGCCGAGCGGGTCGCCTACGTGGACGTCGACGTGCACCACGGGGACGGGGTGCAGGCCGCGTTCTGGGAGGACCCGCGGGTGCTGACGATCTCGCTGCACGAGCACCCCGGCACGCTGTTCCCGGGGACCGGGTGGCCGCAGGAGACGGGCGCGGGCGCGGGGGAGGGCGCCGCGGTGAACGTGGCGCTGCCCGCCGGCACGGGGGACGCGGGGTGGCTGCGGGCGTTCCACGCCGTCGTACCGGAACTGCTCGCCGGCTTCCGGCCGCAGGTCCTGGTCTCCCAGCACGGTGCCGACACCCACTTCGAGGACCCGCTTGCCCACCTGGCCGTCTCGCTGGACGCGCAGCGGGCCGTACAGCTGGCGTGCCACGAGCTGGCGCACGCGTACGCGGACGGCAAGTGGGTCGCGCTCGGCGGGGGCGGATACGCGGTCGTGGACGTCGTGCCGCGCTCGTGGACGCATCTGGTGGGCATCGTGGCGGGCCGGCCGGTGGCACCGGAGGCGGAGGTCCCCGAGGGCTGGCGACGGGACGTGTACGCCCGGACCCGGCAACCGGGCCCGCGGCGGATGACGGACGGGCGGTGGCCGGTGGAGTACGGCGAGTGGGAGGCGGGTTACGACCCCGCCGACCGGATCGACCAGGCCGTACTGGCCACCCGCCGGGCGGTGTTCCCCCTGCGGGGGCTGCTGCCGTAGCGCGGCCCGCCGCGGTCGGCCGGAAGGGGCGCCCGCCCCCGGCGGCGCGACTTTCCGCGGCCGCGTGGGGAGTTGTTAGGCCATCCGCGCGAATCCCGTCGTTTTCGCCCCGTCCCCGTCCCCGATGGGCCACCATCGCATCCGTGTCGTCTTCCGCCCGGCTCCGCGCCCACCTGGTGGCCGCCCGGCTGGCCGGGGTGGTGGCGACCTCGCGGGAGGAAAGCCTGCGCAGTTACCGGCTGTTCGCGGCCCGGGATCCGCGCGTGCTGATCGGAATCGATCCCGAGGGCGCCTGGGAGTTCCCCGACCTGCTCGCCCTGATGGCGCGGACGTGCGGGGTCTCGGCCGACCCGCGCCACACGAGCGGACCCGACGTGATCGATCCGGAGCGGACGCTCGCCGCGCTGGACGCCTTCGCCGGGCGGCTCCGGGAGGCGGCCCGGCGCGGCGCGCCCGTGCTGCTGGGTACCGGGCACCCGCGGCGGCTGCTGGGTTTCTACGCCGCTCTGGCGGACGCGCTGTCAACGGCGGGATGTGAGGTCCTCACCCCGGCGCAGGGTCATTGTGTCGACATATTGACCCGGTTCGGCCTACGTCCCCATCGCCTCGACTACGTACGAGGGGTTGCCCTGATGCGGGAACCGGCGAGCGGGCGCCCCGGTTGTGAGCCGGGTGCCCACAGCCATTCGCCGCTGCCGGTTCGGGTCGCGCTGGAGGCCGCGGCGGGGGCCGGCGGACCGCTGCCCGAGCTGGTCGTCGGTGATCACGGATGGGTCTGCGGCGCAGGTCAGCTGGGGTTCGAGGCCATCGGGCTGGCCGACACCGACGACCCGGCGCCGTTCGTCGGGGAGGCCGAGGGACGGGTGGCCGTCGTCGTTCCGGTTGATGACGCAGTGCGGTCTGGTCACTACCGGCCGCTGACCCGCTACGTGCTCAATCGGGCCTGTCTGTCACAGTAGGCCGCCGATGGGTGCACCTCTTCCCCACTCGCATCACCCGCCCCTAGTCTGGGGAGTGAGCACGCAACGACGAAGAGTCACCGGAAGGGGAAGCCGGTGGCCGTCGAGTGCGGAAGGTTCAGGTGTGTCATGGCTGCAGCTGGCGAGAGGCCTCTGAACGAGGTTCAGTTCCTGACCGTGGCGGAAGTCGCCGCGGTGATGCGAGTGTCCAAGATGACCGTGTACCGCCTGGTGCACAGCGGTCATCTGCCCGCGATCCGGGTGGGGCGGTCCTTCCGCGTCCCGGAACAAGCGGTACACGAGTACCTCCGCGACAGCTATGTGGGGGTGGAGACGGCCTGACGGCGACCCCCGGGTGACCGGGGGAGACCCCCTCGATTACGACCTCGGCGCTCGGTTGGGTAGGCTAGCCCCTCGTAGGTCGTGTGGGCCCATGGCGCCCAAACAACCGAGTGATGAGAAGTGAGCGAGGGTAGTCGTGGGCTCTGTTATCAAGAAGCGGCGCAAGCGGATGGCCAAGAAGAAGCACCGCAAGCTGCTCAAGCGCACGCGCGTTCAGCGTCGCAACAAGAAGTAAGCGGTCCCCGCGCAAGCGGGGTGTCCGCGAGCGACGCCGCGAGAGCGTGGCACCTGTGGCCTCCCACCAGCAGTGGTGGGGGGCCACAGGCATGTTCCGGACAGGAGCCGACGGGCGAGCCGGACAGGTGCCGGCGGGGAGCCGACGGGGGAAAATCCGTCCCTCCGCGCCATCGGGGTCCTCACACCGCGCCGCCGACCGGCTAGGTTGGCCGCACACGGGGAACGCGGGATACCGGATACGCGGAAGGAGGGGCCGGTCTTGGGAAGGGTCGTGCTCGTCACCGGAGTGGCCCGGCAGCTGGGCGGCCGGTTCGTGCGGCGGATCCTGCGGGGCCCGGAGGTGGACCGGGTGATCGCCGTGGACGCCGTGCCGCCCGAGCACCATCTGGGCGGCGCCGACTTCGTCCAGACCGACATCCGGCAGCCGACCATCGCCCGTGTACTCGCCGAGTCCGGCGCCGACACGGTCGTCCACCTGGACGTGACCGGCACCGCGCTGGGCGGCGGCAGCCGGGCCACGGTCAAGGAGACCAATGTCATCGGCACCATGCAGCTGCTCGGCGCCTGCCAGAAGTCGCCGGCCGTGCGCCGGCTGGTGGTGAAGTCCAGCACCAACGTCTACGGCTCGGCGCCGCGCGATCCGGCCGTGTTCACCGAGACGACCCCGCCCAAGTCGCTGCCCAGCGGCGGCTTCGCCAAGGACACCGTCGAGGTGGAGGGGTATGTGCGCGGGTTCGCGCGGCGGCGGCCGGACGTCGCCGTGTGCGTGCTGCGGTTCGCCAACATCCTCGGTCCCACCGTGGACACCCCGCTCGCCTCCTACTTCGCGCTGCCCGTCCTGCCGACCGTGTTCGGCTACGACCCACGGCTGCAGTTCGTGCACGAGGACGACGTGATCGAGGTGCTGCGGATCGCCTCGCACGAGCCGCGCCGGGGCAGCCTCAACAGCGGCACCTTCAACATCGCCGGGGACGGTGTGCTGCTCCTCTCGCAGTGCTCCCGGCGGCTGGGGCGGCCCACCGTGCCGCTGCTGCTGCCCGCCGTCACCTGGGCCGGGTCCCTGGTGCGTACGCTCGGTATGACGGACTTCTCGCCGGAGCAGATCCGGCTGCTCACCCATGGGCGGGTGGTGGACACCGGCCAGATGCGCGAGACGCTGGGCTTTACCCCCCGCTACACGACGGCCGAGACGTTCGCGGACTTCGCGCACGCGCTGGGCCCGGGGCTGCTGCCGCCTCAGACCCTCGCCGGGGCCGTCGACCGGGTCGCCGAGCTGTCCGCGAGAGCGGCCGGCCACCCCCAGACGCACAGCGCCAACTGAGGAGCGGCAACGATGGCGGACGCCAAGGTCATTCCGTTCGATGACGACCGGTCCCGGGGGAGTGCCGCACAGCGCCAGGCGCGCCGGCGCGGGGGCGGGCGGCGCGGCGCGCCCGGGGAGCCGGGCGGGATGGGCGCGGTCCAGCCGCTGCCGGGCCGCGAGTCGGCAGGGCAGGACGAGCCGGTGGAGCCGCCGGGGGCCGACGGGCAGGACGAGGAGCGGGGTGACGGGCCGGGCGGTGGCCTGGAGCGGCAGGTGGCGGCCGGGCTGGCCTTCCTGCGGCGCCGGCTCACCGGGGACTACGAGGTCGACGACTTCGGCTACGACGAGGAGCTGACCGACCAGGTCCTGATGTCGCTGCTGCGGCCGGTGTACGAGAAGTACTTCCGGGTCGAGGTGAAGGGCGTCGAGAACATCCCGGCGGAGGGCGGGGCGCTGATCGTCGCCAACCACTCCGGGACGCTGCCGCTGGACGGCCTGATGATGCAGGTGGCGGTGCACGACCACCATCCCGCCGGCCGGCACCTGCGGCTGCTGGCGGCCGACCTGGTCTTCGTGCTGCCGGTGGTCAACGAGCTGGCCCGCAAGCTGGGCCACACCCTCGCCTGCGCGGAGGACGCCGAACGGCTGCTGGGCCAGGGCGAGCTGGTCGGGGTGATGCCGGAGGGCTTCAAGGGCATCGGGAAACCTTTCGGCGAGCGCTACAAGCTCCAGCGGTTCGGCCGGGGCGGCTTCGTCTCCACGGCGCTGCGCCAGGGCGTGCCGATCGTGCCGTGCTCGATCGTCGGGGCGGAGGAGATCTACCCGATGATCGGCAACGCCAAGACGCTGGCCCGGGTGCTGGGCATCCCGTACTTCCCGCTGACGCCGACGTTTCCCTGGCTGGGTCCGCTGGGCGCGATCCCGCTGCCGACGAAGTGGACGATCCAGTTCGGCGAGCCGATCCCGACGGACGGCTATCCGCCGGAGGCCGCCGAGGACCCGATGCTGATGTTCAACCTGACCGACCAGGTGCGCGAGCAGATCCAGCACACGCTGTACAAGCTGCTGGTGCAGCGGCGGTCGGTGTTCTTCTGACAAGCCTTACGCCGGCTTCGAGGAGACGTACGGCCGTGGGGGCGCCCCTGCTCGGAAAGAGGCGCCCCCACGGCCGTGGCCGCACCCGGGCTAGTCCGCGTTCTCGCCGTCGATGCCGAGGCCGGGGAGCAGGTCCGGGATGAGCGGCGGGATGGTGACGTCCGGCTGGTCCGACGGCGACTTGCCGGCGGACGGGCTGCTGCCGGTGGTGCCGCTCTTGGGCGGGTCGAGCAGGCCGCCGGTGTCGCCGCCGAGGAGGCCCTCGCCGCCGCTGCCGGTGGCCGGGTCGCTCGGCGCGTCGGTGCCGGAGTGCCGGCCGGGGGAGGGGGTGTGGCCGCCGGTGCCGGGCGGTGCCGTCCGGCCGGTGTCGGCGGAGCCGGTGGACGACGGGCCGGAGCCGCCCCGGTGTCCGTTCTCGCCGGGCCGGGCCGGCTGTCGCGGGAGCAGGGACTGCAGCGGGGCGACCTCTTCGTCTATGGCGTCGAAGACCGACGACACCTCCTGTTTGACGTCGCCGAGCTGGACGGGCAGCTTGTCGCTGAGCGCGCTCCACGCCTCGCGGTGGGACCGGGAGAAGGCGTCCAGTGCCTGGATGGGGCCCAGGGAGTCCGGGTCGGCCTCATAGGCCGCGTGCAGCAGCCGGTGGCCCTCGGTGACGTCGTGCCGCATCCCGGACAGGGTGCGGCGGATCTCGCCGATGGACTCGTGGTCCAGGTGGTCGCCCCGGCCGCGCTCCAGCAGCCGGCGGACCTCGCCGAGCCGGGTGGAGGCCTGGTCGAGGTAGGTCTGGCCGCGCTGGTCGTCGCCGTCGGTCAGGTAGTTGAGCTTGAAGTCCTCGATGCCGCGCTTCAGGCCGTACAGCGAGTCGCCGGGCAGGGCGTCGGAGCTGGCGGCGGCGACTCCGCCGAAGGCCCCGGCGGCCACGCCGACGCTGAGCCCGCCGGCCGCGAGTCCCTTGGTCAGCCGGGTGCGTGGGCGGAGCTTGCCGAGCGGGCCCGCCCGGTGCTCGCCCCTGGCCCGGTGGGAACGCTGTTCCGGTACGGACGTGGCCGCCGCCCCGGTCCCCTCCTGGAGCATGGCCTCCATCGCGGCCACCAGTTGGGCCCGCTGGACGGCCTTGACCTCCGGGTCGAGCTGTGGCCTGGGCAGCGCGCCGAGTCCCGCCGCCAGGGCCAGCAGCTCGCCCTGTCCGGTCGGTTCCTCGGCGGTCGGCGGGGAACCCGCCGGGTCTTCGGACTGCTCGGCCGCCGTGTCCCGGTCGGACTGCTCCTCCAGGGCCTGGGCGAAGGCGTTCGCCCGCCGGTGCGCCGATACGTTCGCGATCACTGGCGGCACCTCCTCTCGTCATGACGGTCGACTCCCCAGGGGGTCCTGAGGGTTGCACGCCCACGGCCGGTTCCCCGGATCGGGTGATCGGGGAGGGCCGGGACGTGACCACAGGGAGCCTGTATCCCGCACAACGACTGGCACGGCACTTGGGTTACGGACGGCGGGCGGACGGTTAGAAAAGGCAACACGCTGTCACGGAGCGTGAGTTGGGCCTCGCCCGCCGTCGTCCCGGTCAGCGGGCGTCGTCGGGCAGCAGCCGGGCGAGGGTGCGCACGGCGCGGTACTGGAGGGTTTTGATGGCGCCCTCGTTCTTGCCCATGACCCGGGCGGTCTCGGCGACCGAGAGGCCCTGGAGGAAGCGGAGCGTCACGCACTCCTGCTGCTGTGGGTTGAGCCGTCGTACGGCGTCCAGCAGGGCGGCGTTGGACAGGGACTCCAGGACGGAGTCCTCCGGGGAGCGTTCGACCTCGTTGGCGTCGAGCATCTCGCCGGTGGTGACCTCCAGCCGGAAGCGGCTGGACTTGAAGTGGTCGGCGACCAGGTTCCGGGCGATGGTGACCAGCCAGGCGCCGAAGTCGCGGCCCTGCCAGGTGAAGGTGCCGATCCTGCGCAGTGCCCGCAGGAAGGTCTCGCTGGTGAGGTCCTCGGCGGTGGCCCGGCCACCGACGCGGTAGTAGATGTACCGGTAGACGGTGTCGCTGTACTGGTCGTAGAGGCGCCCGAAGGCCTCGGCCTCGCCGGACTGGGCGCGTTCGACGAGGTCCATCATGCGGGCGCTGTCGCTGTCGGCGGCCGGCCGGCGGGCGGTGGCCGGGCCGGTGGCACGCCCCCGTCTGCCGACGGCGGCGCTGCCGTCGGCCAGTGCGTAGCACGGGCCTGTGGGCGCGGCGGCTGCGAAGGCGGGGACGGCGTACGCGGTGGGGACGAAGCCGCGCAGTGTTTCCTTGACCGTCGCGACCGTTGCGCGCAGCGTAGCCAGGCCCGAGGCGTCAACCCCGACGTGTGGGTACACGGGACTCCCAGAGGCAGAGCTTCCATCACGTGCAGTGCGGGACCGTTCACCCGTCGTAGCGACGGAGGGGTACCGGTTTGCGTCTGAGGAGAATAACGCTTCGTATAGGCGCTGCTACGCCGAGTTGCTCAAATCGTCGATTGCGTCGCTTCTCTTGCTGTTTGATGCCGGATCGCGTGCATGAAATTGATCGGTTGTTGAACGAAAAGAGGCGTGTTTCGGTGAAGTAGGAGGCGTGTTGAAATGGCCGCGGCATACTCGTGCGCGCGGACGGGGGTTCCGTGACGGGTCGCGGCTACCGGCGCCGACGGCTCAGGGCGATCGCGGCCGCCGTGCCGCCGGCCACCGCGCCGACGCCCGCAGCCGCCGGGATGCCGACCTTCGCCGCCTTGCGGCCCGTGCGGTAGTCCCGCAGCCGCCAGTCCTGCTCGCGGGCGTGCCGGCGCAGCTTGGCGTCCGGGTTGATGGCGTAGGGGTGGCCGACCAGGGACAGCATCGGGATGTCGTTGTGGCTGTCGCTGTAGGCCGCGCAGCGGGAGAGGTCCAGCCCCTCGGCGGCGGCCAGCGCGCGCACCGCCTCCGCCTTGGCGGGCCCGTGCAGCGGCTCGCCGACCAGCCGGCCGGTGTAGACGCCGTCGACCGACTCGGCCACCGTGCCGAGGGCGCCGGTCAGGCCGAGGCGGCGCGCGATCACCTGCGCGATCTCCACCGGGGCCGCGGTGACCAGCCACACCTTCTGGCCCGCGTCCAGGTGGGCCTGGGCCAGGGCGCGGGTGCCGGGCCAGATGCGGTCGGCCATGTACTCGTCGTAGATCTCCTCGCCGATCGACTCCAGCTCGGCGACGCGGTGGCCCTTGACGATCGACAGTGCCGAGTCCCGGGCGTCCTGCATGTGCTCGGGGTCCTCGACGCCGGCCAGCCGGAACCAGGCCTGCTGCCAGGCGAACCGGGCGAGGTCGCGGGTCTCGAAGAACTTCCGCTTGTACAGCCCCCGGCCGAAGTGGAAGAGCGCGGCGCCCTGCATCACCGTGTTGTCCAGGTCGAAGAAGGCGGCGGCCTCGACGTCGCCGATCACCGGGAACTGCGGTTCCGCGGGCGTGGCGGTCTCCTGCGAGGACTTGCGGGCGGCCTCCGCCGAAGCCTCGCCTGCCAACACGCTCCGCGCCGTGGCGGAGCGCCTACGGGGAGTGAGCCATCCGAGAGCGGCCATGACGCGAGCATAGCCACTGTGTCCGAAGGTTCCGGAGTCGAGAGGTTGGCGTGGTGTGAACGCCGGGCGAAGGGCTCGCCGGGGCGCGCGAGAATGGCCGGTATGAGTCCGCTCTTCCGACGCAAGGCAGAGCCGCGAGCGCGGCTGGTGACGCTGATCCGCAAGCCCGGCTGCCATCTGTGCGACGACGCGCAGGTGGTGGTGGAGAGGGTGTGCGGCGACCTCGGAGTGCCGTGGGAGCCCAAGGACATCACGCGGGATCCCGACCTCCACGACCGCTACTGGGAGCAGATCCCCGTCGTGCTGGTCGACGGTGAGCAGCACACCTTCTGGCGCGTGAACGAGGAGCGGCTGCGCCGGGCACTGACCGAGTAGTCCAAACCGGACGGAAAGTCGCTTAGGATCGACGGCGGTTTGGTCTCGGGGGCGGGATTCGTGAGGAGTGTGTGCGGTTTTGCCCCCAGTAACGAAGGAGCGGCGGTGCGTGTGCGCTGGTTCCCGCTCCGGGCGTGAAACCGGCGTGACCCCGGTCACTTCTGCCGGGCAAATCGGACACCATCTTTGTGCACGCGTTCACAAAGACATAGCCTGCTGTCGACGGGGCGGTCTGGGGACGTATGACCGCCTACAGCCCCGCTCTACCCGCAGGAGCACCGTGGCAACTGGCCGAACACACCGACCGGCGACCCGTAGCCGAGGGATTCCCGAGGCCACCGTCGCCCGGCTTCCGCTGTACCTCCGAGCCCTGACCGCACTGTCGGAGCGCTCGGTCCCCACGGTCTCCTCCGAGGAGCTGGCCGCGGCGGCGGGGGTCAACTCCGCAAAGCTGCGCAAGGATTTCTCGTACCTGGGCTCCTACGGAACGCGTGGCGTCGGCTACGACGTGGAGTATCTCGTCTACCAGATCTCCCGCGAACTCGGCCTGACCCAGGACTGGCCGGTTGTGATCGTCGGCATCGGCAACCTCGGCGCCGCCCTGGCCAACTACGGCGGGTTCGCCTCCCGTGGCTTCCGGGTCGCCGCGCTGATCGACGCCGACCCGGCGATGGCCGGCAAGCCGGTCGCGGGCATCCCGGTGCAGCACACCGACGAGCTTGAGAAGATCATCAAGGACAACGGGGTCTCCATCGGCGTCATCGCCACCCCGGCGGGCGCCGCCCAGCAGGTCTGCGACCGGCTCGTGGCCGCCGGCGTGACCTCCATCCTGAACTTCGCGCCGACCGTGCTGTCCGTCCCGGACGGCGTGGACGTGCGCAAGGTGGACCTCTCCATCGAGCTGCAGATCCTCGCCTTCCACGAGCAGCGCAAGGCCGGCGAGGAGACCCCCGCGGGCGACGGCGCCCTGCCCGCCGCCACCCCCCGCCAGACCTCCGCCGACCAAGGGCCCGACGGGGACGTCCCCGCCGTGATGCCGGCATGAGCCTCCTCGTCGTAGGCCTCAGCCACCGCAGTGCCCCGGTCAGCGTGCTGGAGCGGGCCGCGCTGAGCGCGGACGCCCAGGTCAAGCTGGCCCAGGACACGGTCGCCGCCGAGCCCGCCACCGAGGCCGCGGTGCTCGCCACCTGCAACCGCATCGAGCTGTACGCCGACGTGGACAAGTTCCACGCCGGTGTCGCCGAGCTGTCCACGCTGCTCGCCCAGCACAGCGGGGTCGGCCTGGAGGAACTGACGCCGTACCTCTACGTGCACTACGAGGACCGGGCCGTCCACCACCTGTTCTCGGTGGCCTGCGGGCTGGACTCGATGGTCGTCGGCGAGGGCCAGATCCTCGGCCAGATCAAAGACTCCCTGGCCCGTGCCCAGGAGCTGGGGACCGCCGGCAAGCTGCTGAACGACCTGTTCCAGCAGGCCCTGCGGGTCGGCAAGCGCGCCCACTCCGAGACCGGCATCGACCGTGCCGGCCAGTCCCTGGTCACCTTCGGCCTGGAGCAGCTGGCCGTGGGCGCGGCCGTGCCGGACTGGGCCCGCGGCAAGAAGGCGCTGGTCATCGGCGCCGGATCGATGTCGTCCCTGGCCGCCGCCACGCTGGCGCGCGCCGGGGTCGCCGAGGTCGTCGTCGCCAACCGCACCTTCGAGCGCGCCGAGCGGCTCGCCCGGATCCTGCTGGAGGCCGACGACAACGCGGTCACCGCCCGCGCGGTGCCCATGGACGCCGTCGCCGACGAGCTGACCCGTGCCGACGTCGTCGTCTCCTGTACCGGGGCGACGGGCCTGGTGCTCACGGCGGAGGCGGTCGCGCACGCGGTCGAGGGCCGCACCGGGCACCCCGTCGCCGACACCGGCGCCCCGGCCGTGAAGCCCGCGGCCCCGCAGCGCCACACCCCCCTCGGCGCCGACGACAACTGCCCGCTGGACCTGGCCGCCGTACAGCCCGGCTTCTCCGTCATGGGCGAGGCCGCCGTGGCCGGCATGGACGCGGCCACCCTGGAGCAGCACGCGGCCTGGGTCGCCGGCGGCAGCACGGCCGACCGCCGGGAGCGGCGCAGCCCCGAGGCGGACGCCGAGCTGATCACCGCGCTCGCCGCGACCGCCGCCACCGTCGGCCGGATCCCCGAGCGGCGCCGGCCGGAGCCGGTGGCCGAGCGCCCCGCGCCCTTCTTCTTCCTGCTCGACCTGGCCATGCCCCGCGACATCGACGCGGCCGTGCACCGGCTGGCCGGGGTCCGTCTGGTGGACATCGAGTCGCTGGCGGACGCCTCCGCCGACGCGCCGATGGCCGCCGACGTGGACCAGGTCCGGCGCATCGTCGCCGACGAGGTCGCGGCCTTCGGCGCCGCCCTGCGGGCGGCGCACATCACGCCGACCGTGGTCGCGCTGCGCACCATGGCCGCCGACGTCGTCGCCAGTGAGCTGGCCCGCCTCCACGGCCGCCTGCCCGACCTGGACGAACGCCAGCGCGGCGAGATCCGGCAGACCGTGCACCGGGTCGTCGACAAGCTGCTGCACGCGCCGACCGTACGGGTCAAGCAGCTCGCGGCCGAGCCCGGCGGCACCGGGTACGCGGACGCGCTGCGCACCCTGTTCGACCTCGACCCCGAGACGGCCGCCGCCGTCTCCGGGGCCGGGACAGCACGCGGAACAAGAACCGAGGGCCAGCATGAGTGAGAAGGCACTGCGGCTGGGGACCAGGCGGAGCAAGCTCGCCATGGCCCAGTCCGGGCAGGTGGCCGAGACCGTCCGCGAGGTGACCGGCCGGCCCGTCGAGCTGGTCGAGATCACCACGTACGGCGATGTGTCCCGGGAGGCGCTGGCCCAGATCGGCGGCACCGGTGTGTTCGTCACCGCGCTGCGGGACGCGCTGCTCAAGGGCGAGGTCGACTTCGCGGTTCATTCGCTCAAGGACCTCCCCACCGCGCAGCCCGAGGAGCTGGTCCTGGCCGCCGTACCGGTGCGCGAGGACCCGCGGGACGTCATCGTCGCGCGCGACGCGCTGAAGTTCACCGACCTGCCGCGCGGCGCCCGCATCGGCACCGGCGCGCCGCGCCGTATGGCGCAGCTGAACGCGTACGCCCGCGCGCACGGACTGGACATCGAGACGGTCCCGATCCGCGGCAACGTCGACACCCGCATCCGGTACGTCCGCGACGGCGAGCTGGACGCGGTCGTCCTGGCCGCCGCCGGCCTCAACCGGATCGGCCGCATCGACGAGGTGACCGACTTCCTGTCGGTCGACACGGTTCTGCCCGCCCCCGGCCAGGGGGCCCTGGCGATCGAGTGCGCCGCGGACAACGCGGAACTGATCGCCGCGCTCGGCGCGCTGGACGACCCGTTCACGCGGGCCGCCGTCACCGCCGAGCGGTCACTGCTCGCCGCCCTGGAGGCCGGTTGCAGCGCACCCGTGGGGGCGCTGGCCGACCTTCTGGCCGACGGGCAGATTGTCAAGGAAATGCGCCTGCGCGGCGTCGTCGGCACGACCGACGGCACCCGCATGGTGCAGCTGTCCACCACCGGTCCCGTGCCCCAGACGCACGACCAGGCGTGGGCACTCGGTCGCGAACTCGCCACCGAGATGCTCGCCCAGGGCGCGGCCGGTCTGATGGGGGAGCGAGCACATTGAGCCCCACCACCCTTCCTGCCGCCGGTCCGGAACACGGGCACGTCACCTTTCTGGGTGCCGGACCCGGGGATCCGGGACTGCTGACTCTGCGCGCCGTGGAGGCGCTGTCGAGCGCGGACGTCCTGGTCGCCGAGCACGAGGTGCTCGACGTCATCCGGACGCACGCCCGACAGGGCGTCTCCGTCGTGCAGACGGACGCCGATCCCTCTTCGGTCTCGCCGCCGGGCACGGGCACGCCCCAGCTGACGGTAGTTGACGGCACGTCAACACCCGCCGCTGTCCCGGGTGCTGCCCGGGATGCCGCTCATCTTGTCATGGAGGCCGCGCGGGGCGGCAGGCGGGTCGTCCGTGCGGTGTCCGGGGACCCGGGACTGGATACGTACGCGGCGGAGGAGATGCTCGCGTGCGCCGCGGCCGGGGTGCCTTTCGAGGTCGTCCCCGGGGTCGCGGCGGCGGTCGGCGTGCCCGCGTACGCCGGTGTGCCGCTGCGTGACGCCGACGGCGCGGACGTCCGCTTCGTGGACGCCCGTACCGCCTCCGAGCGGTGCTGGTCGGAGGTCGGCACGTCGGACGGCACGGTGGTCGTCTCCACGACGCTGGACGCCGTGGCCGCCGCGGCGGCCGAACTGGTCTCGGCGGGCCGCAAGCCGGACACCCCGCTGTCGGTGACGATCGCCGGTACGACGACCCGCCAGCGCACCTGGACGGCGACGCTCGGCACGATCGCGCAGACGCTGAAGCAGGCCAAGGTGCTGCCGTCGCCGGACGGCGGCCGGCCGGTGATAGCCGTGGTCGGCGAGCGTTCCGCCGCGGCCCGGCGCGACCAGCTGTCGTGGTTCGAGTCCAAGCCGCTGTTCGGCTGGAAGGTGCTCGTGCCGCGCACCAAGGAGCAGGCGGCCTCGCTCTCCGACCAGCTGCGGTCCTACGGCGCCGTGCCGCACGAGGTCCCGACGATCGCGGTGGAGCCGCCGCGCACCCCGCAGCAGATGGAGCGGGCGGTCAAGGGACTGGTCACCGGCCGGTACGAGTGGATCGCGTTCACGTCCGTCAACGCGGTGAAGGCGGTCCGGGAGAAGTTCGAGGAGTACGGTCTCGACGCCCGTGCCTTCGCGGGCATCAAGGTGGCCGCGGTGGGCGAGCAGACCGCCAAGGCGCTGGTCGCCTTCGGCGTGAAGCCGGACCTGGTGCCGAGCGGCGAGCAGTCGGCGGCCGGCCTGCTGGAGGACTGGCCCCCCTACGACCCGGTGTTCGACCCGATCGACCGCGTCTTCCTGCCCCGCGCCGACATCGCCACCGAGACCCTGGTGGCCGGGCTGATCGAGCTGGGCTGGGAGGTGGACGACGTCACGGCCTACCGCACCGTGCGCGCCTCGCCGCCGCCGGCGGAGACCCGTGAGGCGATCAAGGGCGGCGGCTTCGACGCGGTCCTGTTCACCTCCTCCTCCACGGTCCGCAACCTGGTCGGCATCGCGGGCAAGCCGCACAACGTGACGGTGATCGCCTGCATCGGCCCGGCCACGGCCAAGACCGCCGAGGAACACGGCCTGCGCGTCGACGTCATGGCTCCCGAGCCGTCCGTCCACAAGCTGGCGGAGGCCCTGGCCGCCTTCGGCATGAAGCGCCGCGCCGCCGCGCTGGAGGCGGGCGACCCGGTGACCCGGCCGAGCGAACGCCGCCCGGGGGCACGCAGGCGGCGCTCGACGACCTGAGGACGGCAGGACGGCCGGGGGCCGGCGGGAAGTCCCGCCGGCCCCCGGCCGTCCTGCCGCTTGTCGTCGGGCCGACTCGGCGTCGGCAAAGGCATGGGTGGGGCGGGCGTAGCGTAGGAGGCATGACGAAGTACGGATCCTTTCCCGGTACGCGTCCCCGGCGGCTGCGGACCTCGCCCGTCATGCGGCGGATGGTCGCCGAGACGAGGCTGCACCCCGCCGACCTGATCCTCCCGGCGTTCGTCCGGGAGGGCGTGAGCGAGCCGGTGCCGATCGGCTCCATGCCGGGGGTCGTGCAGCACACCCGGGACAGCCTGAAGAAGGCCGCGCTGGAGGCGGTGGAGGCCGGGATCTCCGGGATCATGCTGTTCGGCGTGCCGGAGGAGTCGAAGAAGGACGCCCGGGGCACGGTCGGCACCGACCCGGACGGGATCCTCCAGGTCGCCCTCCGGGACGTGCGTGCCGAGGTCGGCGACGACCTGCTCGTCATGTCCGACCTGTGCCTGGACGAGTTCACCGACCACGGCCACTGCGGGGTGCTGGACGCCGGGGGCCGGGTCGACAACGACGCCACCCTGGAGCGGTACGCCGAGATGGCGCAGGTCCAGGCCGACGCCGGCGCCCATGTCGTGGGTCCCAGCGGGATGATGGACGGCCAGATCGGTGTCATCCGCGACGCGCTCGACCAGATCGGCCGCGAGGACGTGGCGATCCTCGCCTACACCGCCAAGTACTCCTCGGCGTTCTACGGCCCCTTCCGCGAGGCCGTCGCCTCCTCGCTGCAGGGCGACCGCAAGACCTACCAGCAGGACCCGGCCAACTGGCGCGAGTCCCTGCGCGAGCTGGAGCTGGACCTCGCCGAGGGCGCCGACATGGTGATGGTCAAGCCGGCCGGCCCCTACCTCGACATCCTCGCCCGGGTCGCGGACGCCGTGGACGTGCCGGTGGCCGCGTACCAGATCTCCGGCGAGTACGCGATGATCGAGGCCGCCGCCGAGAAGGGCTGGGTGGACCGGGACCGGGCCATCTTCGAGACCCTGACGGGCATCAAGCGGGCCGGCGCCCGGAACATCCTCACCTACTGGGCCACCGAGGTGGCCCAGAAGCTCCGCTAGCCCTCAGGCCTGGGTCAGGGTGATGTGGTCACCCGGCACGGCCCAGCGCTGTCCGGGCTCGTTGGCGCAGACCCTGGTGCGGATCTCGGGGGTGCCCCAGGTGTTGGCCAGGCAGTAGTGGGGGTCGGCGGCCAGCACGAAGTGGTCGCCGACGGCCTTCCAGCGCTGTCCGGGCTCGTTGGCGCAGACCCTGGTGCGGACCTCGGGGGTGCCCCAGGTGTTGGCCAGACAGTAGTGGGGGTCGGCGGCCAGCACCACGTGCTCGCCGACGACCTTCCACCGCTGCCCGGACTCGTTGGCGCACACCCTGGTGCGGACCTCGGGCGTCCCCCAGGTGTTCGACAGGCAGTAGTTGCCGATCTTGGAGGCGCTGGAGTCCGGTGCGGCCGTGGCGGTGGCCGTCGGGAGGACGGCCGCCGTCAGCGCGAGGGCGAGGACGCCGAGGGACTTGCGGAACGCGAAAGCCATGAAGGGGTCGCCTTTCATCCTGCGAGTCGTGGAGACCGGGGCCGTGCCGCCGTGCGACGACATCGGCCGGGGACTCCCTGGGGGCATGCGCCGGGAGGCTTTCCCCGGCCCCGCCCCCCGATGCGGCAAACCGCCTGTACAGGTGATACGCGGGTGAAAGCGTTGCCATTCCGGACCTACGGTCATATCACCGGTTTTCTTCACCAGTTGGAGATGGCGTCCAGGTCCCGCTGCCAGTACGTCACCTTCAGCGTGCTGTCGTAGTAGACGCCCTTGGCGGGCAGGGCCGGCGTCGCGGACGGGCCGCCGTCGCTGTTCGGGGTCATTCCCTGGAAGCCCACCGTCAGCTTGTGTGCGGTCATCCCGCCACTGCCGCTGCCGTCGGCGGCCGACAGCAGCACACCCGCGTACCCCGACTCCCCGGGTGCCAGCGAGACCACGGACTGCGGCTCGGTGCCCTCGTCGGCCTGCGGCACCCACTGCATCTGGTCGAAGCGCAGGACCGGGTAGTACGGCAGGTCGCAGCTCTTGCTCCCGGTGTTCTTCACCGTCAGCAGCATGTGGTTCAGCGGCCGGTTGAGCGGCTGGGCGGTGACGGCGGTGTTGGTGCCGTTGCACAGCACCACGGAGCGTCCGGTGCTCTGCCCCTTGCGGGTGGTGGGGGCGGCCGACTTGGCGCTGGACGCGTCGGTACGGGACAGGGGGGAGGCGTCGGTGGTGCCGCCGCCGGTGGCTTCCTTCGCCGGGGAGCTGCTCTCGGGCGACTTCGATACGTCCGTCTCCGCCGCCGCCACCGTCGCCTTCGGGCTGGCGGCACCCTCGTCCTCGGTGCCCGTGCCGTTGCCGCACGCGGTGAGGGCGAGGGCGGCGACGGCGGTTCCGGTAGCGGCGATCAGACGAATGTGGCGCATACGCATGGCAAGTCCTCTTTCGGGCTGGGCCGGTTGTCGTGCTTGGATGACCAACAGCCTGTGGGCGGACTCGTCCCGGTGGCCAGCGTTGGCCGCCAATCCGGGATGCTGGAACGCTGGAACCGGCTTTGACCTGCGGAAACAACACCTCCCTGGAACGCCGGGGTGGGACGAGGGGGACTGGAGGAACGGTGTCTGAGGGCATCCCTGAAAGCGGTTTCGCCGAGCTGCTGCGGGAGTTGAAGAATCGCTCCGGGCACAGCTACGGCACGCTCGCCAAGCGGCTCCACATGAGTACGTCGACACTCCACCGCTACTGCAACGGGGACGCCGTACCGACGGACTACGCCCCCGTGGAGCGGCTCGCCCGGCTCTGCAAGGCCACGCCCGGGGAACTGGTGGAACTGCACCGCCGGTGGGTCCTGGCGGACGCGGGGCGGGGACGGAAGGGAGCGGAGCCTGCCGGAGTACCGGAGGCGGCCCCGGAGCCGGTGGCGGCGGCTCAGGCGGCCCCGGAGGCGGTGGCGGCGGCTGGGCCGGAACCGGAGCCGAGGGCGGCACCCGTGCCGGAACCGGAGCCGAGGGCGGCACCCGTGCCCGTACCTGTATCCGTACCCGAACCCGAATCCTCACCGGCGAGCCGGTGGCGGCGGAGCCGGTCCCTGATCGCGGGCCGCCGCACCGCCCTCCTGGCGGCCGTCACGGTCACCGCGCTGGTCGTCGGAGGCACGGTGTTCGCCCTCAACCGGCCGTCGGACGAGGGCGAGCGGCGGGACGACGCGAAGGCCGCGACAGCCACCGTCGGCTCCGCGCTCGTCCAGGACAGCGCCGCCCCCCGGCCGTCGAAGTCCGGGAGCCCGAGCCCGTCGGCCACTCGTTCGGCCTCCCCTTCCGCCTCCGCCTCCGCATCCGCCGAGGCGCGGGACCTGGCCCCCGACACCACCGACGGGAAGCACACGGGGAAGCCGTCGGCGACCGCGCGCCACGAAGCGTCCGGAGCAGCGCCGTTGACGGTCAACACCAACCCCTACAGCTGGCTGAGTCCCTGCTCGCAGCACTACCTGATCGACCGGCCGCCGACCGCCGTGGGCCCGCCGCCGACGGAGCAGCAGGCGCCCGCGTGGGTGGCCGTCAACAAGGCGGTGTCGGCGGGGGAGCAGTTCATCACGTTCACCGTTCAGGGCACCGGAAACCAGACGGTCGTCCTGGAGCGGCTGTCGGTCCACATGGCGGGCAAGCGTTCGCCGCTCCCCTGGAACGACTACGCCATGGGCTACCCGGGTGTCGGCTGCGGCGGTGGCGTGCCGACGCATTCCTTCACGGTCTCCCTGGACGCGATGCGCCCGTCACCCGTCCCGGAGGCCGGGAGCGACAACTTCCCCTTCAAGGTGAGCCAGTCGGACCCGGAGGTCTTCTACGTCACGGCGGACGCGTCGGCGTACGACGTCAGCTGGTTCCTGGAGCTCACGTGGTCCAGTGGCGGCCGCCACGGCACGCTGGTGATCGACGACGCCGGCCACCCGTTCCGCACCAGCGGCAACAACAGCCGGCCGGCGTACGCGTTCCCGCTGGGCGGTAAGGCGTGGAAACCGGCGTCAGAGTTCGAGTGACGCCGCCCGTCTCAATCCCACCAGAGGGCCCAGCTGGTGGCACCGAGCAGCGTCTCGGCGTATGCCCGCACGCTCCCCGGACCGCTCTGTACGACGGCGTGCGGGCACAGGGCGTAGTGCTCGGCGGCGAGGACCTCGGCGTCGGCGAGCGTGGCGGGCGGGGCGGCGACGGACACCACGAGGGCGTCCAGCCCGAGCGCCACGACCCGGATGCCGAACCGGTCCTCCCAGGACCGCAGGACGGCGCAGACACGGGCCACGTCGTGGTCGTAGTTCAGGGCCCCGGTCCAGCCGATGGCCGCCGGTATGTCGGCGGACCGGCGCGCCGGGACGAGGGCGAGGTGGGGTTCCTCTATCCACTCCGACCACCGCGCCGGATCCCGGTGCAAGGCGTCGGCGACGGTCGCGGCCCGGGTATCGGGATCGGCGTTCGGCGTGCCGGGGGAGGCGAGCCCCGGCCACTCGGTGCCGAACGGCTCGATCTCCTTGCCGGCATGCCCGTCGGTCTCCTCCTCCCAGTACTCGGAGAGCACGTCGTCGGCCAGGTGATCCCCCGGGTACGAGGCGTCGCCCGGCAGCAGTCCCCAGTCGTCCACGCCGACCCGGCAGCCGGCCAGGTCCACGAGAACCGGCAACAGCCCCGTACGGGCCGCTGGTGCGCCCAGGGCCTTCCAGGTGCCGGGGGAGGAGGGCTTCTCCGCGTGCCACAGGAGAGGTTGGTGCCAGGGGCCGTCGTCCGTCGCGTCCACCAGCCTGCCGGGCGGCAGTTGAAGGCCCAGGGAACGCCCGCTGGGATCGGTGGCCAGTCTGGGCAGCGGGTTGGGAAGAGTCGCCATGCCGCCGACTGTAGGGGCAGGCACTGACAACGGCGCCCGGCCGGGCCGGGGTTGTCCGGGTGGCCGTGGGGCCGCCCGGAGAAAGTGGCCGGCTCAGGTTCCTTGGCCCCTACCGTCGGCTGCGTTCGCATCGTGGGTTCGGGGATGCGCGCTCGCGCCTCGCCCGCACGCCGGGTGGGCTTAGCGGCTTGCGGCCCGGTGGGGCCGGGAGGTGAGGAAGGTTGTTTTGGAATGGGTGGTGCAGAAGGAGGGGCACCGGGGGCCGGGACCACCCGCAGGCCGCCGAACCGGCCCGGCATGCCGGCGAGGCGCGGGTGCGCCCCCTCGCCGACGGCGGCGTCGCCGTTCTCCCTCGCCTCCGCGCAGTCCCAGACGTACCTCGCGTCGCACTCGACGGCGTCTCGTGAGACCCCGAGGGGTGGGTGTCAGAGCTTTTCGGGGGTGCGGATGCCCAGGAGGGTCATGCCCTGGTGGAGGGTGCGGGCCGTGAGGTCGGAGAGGAAGAGGCGGTTCTTCACCTGCTCCGGCGTCTCGGCGCGCAGCACCGGGCACTTGTCGTAGAACGTCGTGAACAGCGAGGCCAGCTGGTACAGGTACGCCGCCAGCTTGTGCGGGGCGTACTCGGCGGCCGCCTCCCGGACCGTCTCCGCGAAGGAGTCCAGGTGGAGGCCGAGGGCGCGCTCGGCGTCCGCCAGGGGCAGCCCGGGGTGGGCCGCCGGGCGGACCTCGCCCGCCTTGCGGAGGATGGACTGGATACGGGCGTAGGCGTACTGGAGGTAGACGGACGTGTCGCCGTTCAGCGAGACCATCTGGTCCAGGTCGAACTTGTAGTCCCGGTTCGCCGACGTGGACAGGTCCGCGTACTTCACCGCGCCGACGCCCACCTGGGCGCCCCGCTCGGCGATCTCCTCCTCGGACAGGTCCTGTGCCTTCTCCCGGACCACGGCCGACGCCCGCTCGATCGCCTCGTCCAGCAGGTCGACCAGGCGGACCGTCTCACCCGCGCGGGTCTTGAACGGCTTGCCGTCCTTGCCGAGGACCGTGCCGAAGGCGAGCTGGGTCGCCGTGACGTCGTCGCCCAGCCAGCCGGCCCGGCGCGCGGTCTCGAAGACCATCCTGAAGTGCAGGGCCTGCCGGGCGTCCACCACGTACAGCAGGGTGTCCGCCTTGAGGTTGAAGACGCGGTCGCGGATCGCGGACAGGTCGGTCGCCGCGTAGCCGTAGCCGCCGTCCGACTTCTGCACGATCAGCGGGACCGGCTTGCCGTCCGGGCCCTTGATGTCGTCGAAGAACACGCAGAGCGCGCCCTCGGAGCGGACCGCGACGCCCGACTCCTCCAGCAGGCGGCAGGTCTCCGCGAGCATGTCGTTGTAGCCGGACTCGCCGACGATGTCCGCGTCCCGGATCTCCATGTCCAGCTTCTCGAAGACGGAGAAGAAGTAGATCTTCGACTCGTCCACGAACTTCTGCCAGATGGCGAGGGTGTGCGGGTCGCCGGCCTGGAGGTCGACCACCCGGCGGCGGGCCCGTGTCTTGAACTCCTCGTCGGAGTCGAACAGCTTCCGCGCGGCCTTGTAGAGGCGGTCGAGGTTGGACATCGCCTCCTCGCCCGTCACCCGGTCGTCCTTGTGGTCCAGCTCGTGCGGGTGCTCGTCCAGGTACTGGATGAGCATGCCGAACTGGGTGCCCCAGTCGCCGATGTGGTGGCGCCGGATCACGTTCTCGCCGGTGAACTCCAGCAGCTGGACGACCGAGTCGCCGATCACCGCCGAGCGCAGGTGGCCGACGTGCATCTCCTTGGCCACGTTCGGCTGGGCGTAGTCGATCACCGTCGTGCCCGGGTCGGCGGTGGTGGGCACGCCGAGGCGGCCGGTGTCGTCCGCGTACCGCGCGGCCAGGTTCTCGGTGATCGCCTTGTCCGCCACCGTGATGTTGAGGAAGCCGGGGCCGGAGACCTCGACGTCCTGGATCACGTCACCCGTCACCACCCGCTCGACGACCTGGGTCGCCAGCTCCCGGGGGTTCGCCTTCGCCTTCTTGGCCAGGGCCAGGATGCCGTTGGCCTGGAAGTCGGCCCGGTCGCTTCGTCGCAGCAGCGGGTCCGCGCCGGCGGCCTCGGGCAGGGTGGCCGTCAGGGCGGACGCGAGGTGCTGCTGGACGTTGTCGCTGAGGGACGTGACCGAGGCCATGGGTGTGGGTGCCGTTCTCCTCGTGGATGGATAGACCCGCCCAGTATCCCATGGGGGGTAAAGCCGTTTTCCCGGCCGACGGGCGGTCTGTGAGAATGGAGTCTCACCCCGTTCAGAAAGAAGGACGTGCCGATCGTGGCTCAGAGCACCGAGACCACCGACTGGGTCTCCCGTTTCGCGGATGAGGTCATCGAGGAGTCGGAGCGCCGGGCCCCGGGCAAACCGGTCGTCGTCGCGTCCGGCCTCTCCCCCTCGGGCCCGATCCACCTCGGCAACCTCCGCGAGGTCATGACCCCGCACCTGGTCGCCGACGAGATCCGCCGCCGCGGCCGCGAGGTCCGGCATCTGATCTCCTGGGACGACTACGACCGCTACCGCAAGGTGCCGGCCGGCGTCCCCGGTGTGGACGAGTCCTGGGCGGAGCACATCGGCAAGCCGCTGACCTCGGTCCCGGCGCCGAAGGGGTCGTCGTACCCGAACTGGGCCGAGCACTTCAAGGCCGCCATGGTCGAGGCGCTGGCCCAGCTCGGTGTGGAGTTCGACGGGATCAGCCAGACCGCGCAGTACACCTCCGGCGCCTACCGCGAGCAGATCCTGCACGCCATGAAGCACCGGAACGACATCGACGCGATCCTCGCCCAGTACCGGACGAAGAAGGCGCCGAAGAAGCAGCAGCAGAAGGCGGTGGACGAGGCCGAGCTGGAGGCCGAGGAGGGCTCCGGCGCCGCGTCCGAGGACGACGGCAGCTCCGGCTCCGCCGGGTACTTCCCGTACAAGCCGTACTGCGGCGGCTGCGGGAAGGACCTGACGACCGTCACCTCCTACGACGACGACACCACCGAGCTGTCGTACACCTGCACCGCCTGCGGCTTCGCCGAGACCGTCCGGCTCAGCGAGTTCGACCGCGGCAAGCTGGTGTGGAAGGTCGACTGGCCGATGCGCTGGGCGTACGAGGGCGTGGTCTTCGAGCCCAGCGGTGTGGACCACTCCTCGCCCGGCTCCAGCTTCCAGGTCGGCGGGCAGATCGTGCCGATCTTCGGCGGCAAGCAGCCCATCGGTCCGATGTACGCGTTCGTGGGCATCTCCGGCATGGCGAAGATGTCGTCCTCGCGCGGTGGCGTGCCCACCCCGTCGGACGCGCTGAAGATCATGGAGCCGCAGCTGCTGCGCTGGCTGTACGCCCGCCGCAAGCCCAACCAGTCCTTCAAGATCGCCTTCGACCAGGAGATCCAGCGGCTCTACGACGAGTGGGACAAGCTGGCCGCGAAGGTCGCCGACGGCTCCGCGCTGCCGGCCGATGTCGCCGCCTACACCCGCGCCGTCGGCACCGCCGCCGGTGAGCTGCCGAAGACGCCCCGCCCGCTGCCGTACCGCACGCTGGCCTCCGTCGCCGACATCACCGCCGGCCACGAGGACCAGGCGCTGCGGATCCTGTCCGAGCTGGACCCGGAGCAGCCGCTGGCCTCGCTGGACGAGGCGCGCCCGCGCTACGACCGGGCCGAGGCGTGGATCAACACGTACGTGCCCGCCGACCAGCGGACCATCGTGCGCGAGGAGCCCGACGCCGAGCTGCTGAAGTCCCTGGACGAGGCGTCCCGGCAGTCCGTACGGCTGCTGCTGGACGGGCTGGCCGACCACTGGTCCCTCGACGGGCTGACCCACCTCGTGTACGGCGTGCCGAAGGTGCAGGCCGGGTTCTCCGCCGACGCCACGCCGAAGGAGCTGCCGCCGGAGATCAAGACGGCCCAGCGGGCGTTCTTCGCCCTGCTGTACCACCTGCTCGTCGGCCGCGACACCGGTCCCCGCCTGCCCACCCTGCTGCTGGCCGTGGGCCAGGAGCGGGTACGGACGCTGCTCGGGGAGTAACCCGTAGGGGAAAAGGGGCCTTCTCCGAAAGGAGGGGGCCCCTTTTCGGGTGCCCGCCACGGCGAGGACGCTTGCGAGCGGGGGAAAGGAAACCATGGTCCGGCACATGTCCGAGGCGAGTGGCGAGGCGGACGCGGCCCTGCGGGAGCCGCTCGACCCGACGGGCGGGCTCCCGGGGACGCTGACCCTGCCCGCCGGCCGCACCGGCCCGGTGCCCGCCGTCGTCCTGCTGCACCCGTTCGGGGCGTGGGACCGCGACGGCAGCCTGCCGCCGGAGGCGACCGGCACCGGGCACGTACGTCTCTTCGTGGACCTGGAGCGGGCGTTCACCGCCGCCGGGGTGGCCGTCGCCCGGTTCGACTGCCGGTTCGTCACCGGCCGGGACGGGACCGGCTGGGACCCGGAGCGGGTCACCTTCCGGGGACTGGTGGACGACGCGCGGACGGCTTTCGCCGCCGTCCGCGCCCATCCGGCCGTCGACGCCGGCCGGGTCGCCTTCCTCGGCGTCTCGCTGGGCACCGAGGTGGCCGTCGCGGCGGCCGAGCGGCTCGGCGGTGAGCACACCCTGCTGCTGGTGGCGCCGGTCGCCGAGCACTACCCGGTGCGCTGGCGCTGGCTGAACGTGGAGCGGCGCACCGAGTGGCTGACGCTGCGGGGCCTGGTCGGCGCCGACGGCCGGACGGACCTGGCCGCGGCGGCCGCCGACCGGGTGGGCCGGTCCGGCTGGTGGGACGACTTCGACCTGCACGAGCGGCTCGGTCCCGCCGCCGCCCTGGAGGAGGTGCGGGCCCTGCTGGTCGCCCGTCATCAGGAGATCGTCACCGAGGCGTGCGCGCGGGGCGACGCGGACGCGCCCGCCGCGTACTGGCGGGACTGGTGCGGGCAGCCGCACGCCTTCGAGCGGATCACCGGCGTGCGCGGGACGGTCCGGGTGCACGTCGGCGACGACGACTGGACGACTCCGCCGCGGCAGGCCTGGCTGTTCCGGCAGGCCGCCCGGGAAGGCCTCGACGTGCGCGTCCGGCTCCACCCGGGCCTGGGGCACCTGATGTCCCTGCGGGCCGCGGACGGCACGCGGACCTACGGCCCCTTCACCCGCGAGGTACTCGACGCGCTGGTGGCGGAGCTGACCACCGGCGCCTGAGCCCCGGAGCATCCCGCCGGCCGGCGGGACGCTCCGGAGCTAGGCGATGTGGTCCTCCTCCAGTTCCGCGTTGAAGCGGTTGGTGAAGCGGTTGACCATGCGGTCGGCGTCGCGCGGGGCGAGCGTGATGCCGTACGTCGCCTCGACCGCCTCGCCGTACTGGTGCGGGGTGGGGAAGCTGCCGTCGATCGACTTGCGGAAGACCTGGTAGTACTCCTCCTCCGTCGGGTTCGGCTCCGGGCCGCCGCCGCCCTCGCCGAGTTCACGGGTGCGGGTCGGGCTCACCGGGATCGGGAAGCTGCCCGTCTCCTCGGGGGAGGGCTGCTGGAAGTCCTCCGGGGCCTGCTCCTCATACCAGCCCTCGTACTGCTCCTCGGGGGCGTACTGGGGTTCCTGGAGCATCGGGTCGTAGGTGGGGTCGTAGCCGCCGTGGTACTCGACCTCGCGCGGGGCCTGGAACCAGGGGCTCTCCTCGTCCGCCGGGGGCGTCTCGGCGGGCCGCTGTCCGGCGGCGGGGGCCGGCCGCTGCCGGGCCGGGGCCGCCGCGGCGGCGCGGTCGGCCGGGGCGGCACTGTCGGCGGAGGCGGAGGCGGGAGCGGGGGCGAGGGCCTGCGGCTGCGGGGCCGCGGGCAGCAGGACCGGGTCGATGCCGGCCGCGGCCAGGCCCGCCGGGGCGGTCTTCGCGAGCGGGACGCCGTAGCGCGCCAGGCGCAGCGGCATCAGGGACTCCACCGGGGCCTTGCGGCGCCAGGCGCGGCCGAAGCGGGAGCGCAGCCGGGCCTGGTAGACGAGACGTTCCTGCTCCAGCTTGATGACCTGGTCGTAGGAGCGCAGCTCCCACAGCTTCATGCGGCGCCACAGCAGGAACGTCGGGAGCGGGGAGAGCAGCCAGCGGGTGAGGCGGACGCCCTCCATGTGCTTGTCCGCCGTGATGTCGGCGATGCGGCCGACCGCGTGCCGGGCCGCCTCCACCGACACCACGAACAGCACCGGGATCACCGCGTGCATGCCCACGCCCAGCGGGTCGGGCCAGGCGGCGGCTTATGCAATCGCGGACTTGTCCGGTGATGCTCTGAGTGTGTTCTGCTCCGTGCATTCCATGCTTGGCACCAGCGAGTGAGGACATTAGGGCAATTGGGGAGCTGGCCTCTCTGGTTACTCTGCGTCGGTGTCTCGGCGGAACGAAACAGGCACGATGAAGTCGGGGACCTGCTCCCACAGGGAGGTCGCGACGTGCTCCGGCATCCAGGGCGAGTAGGTGTCCTCAGGCCTCACCATGTTCTCGAACCGCAGCAACTGGGCCCGAGGGAGCAACTCCACGATCTCCGATCTGAGCTGCTCAGTCACCGACTTGGTGATGTTGCTCGTGCTCACGCTGACAGACGCCGGTTCCAGGTCGATGATGAGAGCAGGGACCTCCTCCAGAGGCAACTCTATGTACCGGAGCGTGTCCCTTAGTCGCTTCAGGACCACTGCGTTCTGCTTCATGACCAGCAGTCGGGGAATCGACCGATGCAGATTTCGAGCGTCGTAGAGCGGCAGATTTGGATTGACCTTCTCGAACTGAAGGCTGCTTTTGATCGGTGGCGGCCGGAACTCTGAAGTCTGCGTGGTGAGGCGGAGGATTGGCTGTCCACGCGGTGCCACTTCCGCTGACGTGCTGTTGTACCCGTCGTCGAGGGCTTCGTCGAGCACCTGCTGGGTCTGCATCCGGTACATGTTCATCAGGCCGCTCAGGACGATCACCAAGCGGTAGCCGGCGTCCAGCGCCTGCGCGATGACTCCTGCCGCGATCAGTGTCTTGCCCGTACCTGGTGGCGCCAACACAACCCCACTGGATCGCTGAGCGCGCTCCGCTGTGGGAGGGGCCAAGCCCGCCACCGCACGCCAGCAGACCCTGTCCAGCATCTCCATCTGCATCTCAGGAGCTCCGCGATCGGTCAGGAACGTCGTGAACGCAGACCAGCGCCCTTGCGACGAGACCAACTCCATGACTTGCAGTCGGGACTCGGCCAGTTGCGCCCGAGAGAGGGCTGCATCACGATCACGCCGCAGTACGTCGGCCTCCCGATGGACCATCTTCATCAACGCCGACCAGCCCTCACGGTCCATCAAGGCTTGTCGGTGAAGGGCGAAGATGCGCGTCTCGAGTTCGGCCGTGACGGTGGCTCCAGGGAGTTTTCGCACTTCGCGGAGCAGCGCTTCGATGAACGGTCGCGGCGGCAGTCGCTCGCCGCGCAGGTACCGGTTCACTCCCGTGTGGTCCATATGGATGCGGGCGCTGAACTCCCGTTGAGAGCAGCCGAGTTCCGCGAACAGGGCGCACAACGCTTCCGCCAGCTCAACCTGCGCCGAACTGTCTGGGGTGTCTCCCCCTGCATTCGTAGTCATAGACACGGGAACGTTTGTACCTGCAGGAACGCGTCCAGGCGAGGTGTTGCGGGCCAATGTCAACACGGTGCGCCGGGCGCAACATCCCGACCCGATCCGAAGCTGGGGTCCTCCAACAACCCGGAAGGACCAGAAACATGGGACAGGGGCTCGCCGAACGAGTCAGGGGCGCACTTCGTGACCTCAGTGACCGGGCCAAGCAGTTGATCCGCGCGCATCTGGCTGACGCCCGCCGCGGCATCGTCCACGGCGTCTTCAGTGGCCTCGGAGCCACTGCTGTCTCCGCGCTCGTGTGGTGGGTCCAGAAGTAGTAGGGGTGACTGTGATGGCCGCTTGGACGGCCTGTTCGGAGCCAGCTGCGACGGCAGCGGCACCCATGATGTGCATGACCGGGCGCCAGGTCCTACGACCTCGCCCGGGCTCATCTCCTAAGCTCAAGGGTGTCGATCTCCTCATCGAGGTCCGCGACGTAGCCCCTTGCACGCGCCCCCGACTGGATCAACGACATCGCTCACACAGCTGTCACTCTTGGGTGAATCTGGAAGTGATTACCATTGAGAAATGGCGGTGGGGTGTGCTCTGGTTGGAGCAGGAGGGGGATGCGTCGCGTGGCCGCAATCGAGTCAGTGGTGTTCGACCGGGATCGGCACAAGCTGATCCTGGCGAATGGTGAGTCCCGTCGTGGAGTCGATTTCGATGACTTCCTTGTCCACTCCGATGACCTGAAGGGTATGCGCCCCACCGATCTCAAGGGCGCTCTGCAGCGGGTAGCGGACGGCGGCGAGGTCGTGGTTAATGTCACTTACGACGATAGCGTCGATGAGGAGTATTCCGTTGCGGAACCCATCTCCTTCAGGTTTCTTGCGGGCCAACTGAAAGTCTCAGTTGGTCATGCTTCTGATGACTATGATGACGATGAAACGGCGGCCACAGCGTTTTCATCACTCCTGAGCCCCTACCTGAAGCGTTGCCGAGCCTCGGTGGCGAAGGTGGAGATGGATTCACACTATGTCCATCCGCTTGTTTGGAATATCGAGATATCGTGCTCGCCGCGTGGGCGGGATATGGCGGACTTTTTCCAGATTGGCAAAGGTGCCCTCGCTCTCCTGCAGGCATTTGAGAGCGGAGAGTTGACCCGAGAGACGACCCTCGACCTACTTCGTTCTGGTAATGCGCAGGTTTTGATCGGACAGGAGGAGGGCCCTTGGCTCGATGTAAAAAGCGCCCACTACGACCTCCAGTCTCCCTCGGGGAAGATCTCCATCGCGCAAGCCGTCGCCCGCTTCGCTAATGCTGAGCACGGCGGGATCGTCGTGGTCGGCATGCGCGGCAAGAAGGTACCCGGCGGTGAGATCATTAGCAGCGTCTGTCCAGTCCCGGTGGATGGCCGAACACTCCGCAGGTATCAGACCGCCATCGAGCAGCATTTGTATCCACCGCCGGACTATCTCGACATCGAGGCAGTGTCAACTGATGGAGGGAACCTGGTACTTCTGCATATCCCGCCTCAGCCCGAGGAGCACAAGCCATTCCTTGTTCACGGAGCGATAGTGGATGGGAAGGTTGAAGGCGCCTTCATCAGCGTCGTTCGACGTCGCGGTGAATCATCGATCCCGATCACCGCTCCAGCTGTGCACGCTACTTTGGCGGCTGGCCGTGCGCTTCTTCGGCGTGGGGAAGTACCTAAGGATCTAGGGTGACCATCACCGGCAGTCCCTGGGTGGCGGATCGTTACTCGGGCTCAGGCTCAGCCAAGCTGATGAGGGTCTCGGCCAGGCGGCGCATTGGGTCCCATTCACTCCCGAGAGGCTTCTCACCCGTTTCGGCTTCCAGGAGCGTCTCTTTGATGCGCTCCTGGACGTAGGGTTTATTGGCAAGTTCGCCTTGGTAGTCGTTCATGGAGTCGATGTGGCTCTTCCAGCGGACGGGGACTAGCTTCCCATCTGGCCCGAGCAGACAGTGTCGGCCGAAGTAGAACTCCACGGAGCAGGCGCGACCCGTGACATCGTCAGTTGAAGTGCCTGAAGGACCGAGGGCCGGGTAGGAGTGCGCGTAGTCCAGGTCGGGGAGCTTGCAGACCGCGTAGTGGTCGGGGAGAGGTGTGCTGGCAAGCTGTTTCTCGGCTTGGCGACCCGCTGTGTCGTTGTCCAGGATTCCGATCACTCGGTTCATAACTCCGGCGGCTGCAAAGCTCCTTAGGTTCTTTACGACCTGATCGGTGCCGCCAGCGGCCTTTGTGGTCTCAAGGTCCCAGAATTTGAAGTATCCGGCGATTTCGGGACGGACGAGTCTGAGTGCTCGCGGTATCACCTCCGCATCGAACTTTCCTTCAGTGATCACAATGATCGGGCCCGTGCTTGCGGTCATGAGGCTTAGCTCGTGGATCGCCTGAGCGGACAAATCTTCAAAGCTGCTGCAGTAGTCGGCCGCCAGAAGATCTGACAGGTCCATCGTCAGCGTGTTTTGCGGTTCTTGGCCGTAGAGAAGTGCGGCAAGGAGGAACCTCGGATCATCGGTGCCGGCCTCGAAATAGAATTCCAACTCGTCCAGACATGCCCTCTCAACCAGATCGAGGTGCTCGTCATCGAAGCCGTGGCGGGTACATGCCTTGATGTGGGCTGCGAGGCCGGTGTCGATGACTTGCTCGCAGGACATCTGATGAGGTGTCCCGCGAACCCCCTGCGCTGGGCTGACGAGGAGTACGTCCTCTTCTTGCCCGTCGTCCTTGAGCTCTGATCTGCGGATCTCTGCCATCGACCGTCTGCTGGCCTCAGGCGTGAAGCCCATGAGCCTCAGCCGCGTGAGGACGGTCCCGACCGTTGTGCGATAGCCGAAGCGGTCGGATGGGTCTGTGTCATCGTCGTCCCCTTGCGCCAGTGCCTGTAGCTCCGGCGGGACCTCTTGTCCTGCGGGAACACTGTTTAGCTGGTCAATGCCGAGCGCCCAGTCGGCATCCATGTACTTGTCTTCTTCTTGGAAGATGGTCATGAGCCGGGACGGAATCTCGTTCTTGCCGGACAGGATCCGCCGCTCCTCCAGCAGTAGCCGCCATTTGTCTCCCACGAGCACCTCGTCTCAACGCCGTCACCATCACAGTGATGATCCCAGTGATGCTTCTGCGTTGGCTCCATCGCTGGCCACTGCTTCGTGCGGTGATACAACGATCGTGAGGGCGAAGGTGCGGGGCCCGCCAAGGCGGGCCCCGCACCTTCGTGACGTGCCGTTCGGTCAAGTGCGGTTGGTGCGGCGACGGGTGAGGTCTGTAACCCCCTCAAGCTTCTGCACCTGGGACCGCAGTTGCTCGTTCTCCAGGGTGAGTTGCCGGATCCTCTCGGCGTACACCGCGATGATCCTGCGGGCGTCCTCCTTCTCGCGACGGAGCCGGGCGATCGTTTCCGCCGGCGTTGGTGGCAGGTCGACCGTGACAGCTCTGTCCTTGCGGCTCTCTGCCGTGCGGAGTTTGAACTCCTCGATGAGGTGTGGGTAGTTGCGGTAGAAGGTGGCGTGCGGGATGACGAGGCGCTTCTCCACAGCCGAAATACGGGGGTGCCGTCCGGCTTCTTCGGACTCCTTCAGGACGGTGTCCATGACGGCGCGGACTTCGTCGTCGTTGGGGACTTGGCGGGTCACTGGGCTTCCTTGAGATCTGTGGTTGGGATGTCGTTTGCGGTGAGGAATCGGGCCACCTCGATCCGCTTCTTCTCCAGGCGGGCGCGGACGTACGGGGCGAGTTCGATGCCGTGTTCCACGGCCCGGTCGAGGCGCCGGATCCAGCGGTGGAAAGCGTCGATGTTCTCGTGGCTGAGCGCGACGTTGCGGCACTGCAGCGGCTGGCAGTCGGGCAGGGACGGTCCGTCGCTCTTGTCCTTGCGGCACAGGGCGCGGTCGGGGTTGTGGACGCAGGTCACGAATTCCCCGGGATAGATGTGGGGGTCGTGGCGCTTCATGTGGCGTTCCAGGCGTTTGCGGTCGGGGATGACCTTGCCCTGGAACTGGACGTGGTGTTCCAGGTGGGTGAGACGCTCCTCGGCTTCCCGTCCCGCCGGGCCGGTCAGCCGCCGGAACTCTCCGGTGAGGATGATGTCGCCGAGCTTCTCTCCGCGGGCGATGGCTCGTTCAGCCTCGACCTCCTGGCGGAAGCCGGACGCCGAGGTGCCCGCATATCCTTCGAACATCTGGACACTGTGGTGCCGGTACTGGATTGCCCCGGCGATGGTGCCGCCCTCCTGGCGTGCGATGAACCAGGCCAGGGTGCGGCGGAACTGGCTGGTCTTGATGTTCCATGCCTTGCCGTCGACGTCCGGGATGGAGTCGGGACGGTTGTGTTCGGCGCAGTAGGTGTTGACCCAGCGCATGAAGTCCCGCATGTCCTTGTTGGTCAGGCCGGTCAGGCGCACAGTGTCCCGCTCGTGCCAGACGGACGCGAACAGGTACTCCTGCCCGGCCGGTTGAGTGGCTTCCAGGACCTCGACGGCGCGGGCGACGGAGGGCGCGACCACCCAGGTGGCCTCGACGCCGGTCGGCGTGTCCTCGCCCTTGTACGCCATGCTCTTCACGTAGTGGCGGGCCGGGCGGCCGGTGTCGTCACGCCAGGTCGTGAGGCAGCCGCGGCGCATGTGCTTGACCTCGCTGTCGCGCATGCCGGACAGATTGGCGATGACGATGTAGCAGGCGGCATGCAGCAGCCGAAGCAGCACCTTTACGTCGTCGAAGGCGATCGTGCGAAGCCACTGGCGGCCGTCGAGTTGGCCGCGGACCTCTGTCCATAGGTAAGTGCCGTCATCGATGCCGAGTTCCTCCGCCGCCTCGTCGACGAGTGCCGCGCAGATCCCCTTGGCAGGCGTTCCGCGGAAGCACTGTGCCTGCCTCGCCAGGTGGGCGTGGTTGACAGGTGGGCGGTCGTTGTAGGGACCGTTCGTCTTCCAGCCGAGGGGGAGCTTGCGGCCGGCAGCGCGGTAGCGGTCGAGTACAGCCTCCAAACGCTCGTACGTCGATGGTGTGCCCGGCGGAGCGGGCGACTGCCTCCCGTACACGGGGAGGTCCTTCAGCTCGTTCCACTCCTGTTGAGCACGCAGGACATCCTCGGAGAAGTCTTCTACCCAGCGCAGCGCCCAGATGAGTAGCGGGGATAGAACCTGTTCGGGAATGCGCTCCGTGGCGTTCTCGCCGGTGGCGCGGGGTGCTGCCGGCCGGTAGCCCTGGTGCCAGACCTCGACGGGATCGAGAGCCAGCCCACCGCTGGGAAGTTTGGTCCGGAACAGCCACAGAGTGCGTGCGGCGAATCGCTTGCTCGTACGGGTGGTGTCGCTCTTGTGCCGGGCGTCGACGTACTGGCCCCATTGCTCGAAGTCCTCGGCGGTGAGGTCTGAGAGGAAGGCGGCGCCGCGCCGGCTGATCCAGTTGATGAACTCCTTCACTTCGTAGAAGCGGCCGACGATCGTCTCGATGGACGACGGGGTGACCCCGTGCGGCAGGTCGTTGGTCAAGTACCGGTAGATCAGTTCTTTGACGACGGGGCGGAAGCGGTCGGGGATTGACTCGAAGTGCAGGTTCCAGGCTCGCTGGTGGCGTTTGTGGACCGCGGGTGTCAGGTTCCACACGTCGTCGGCGAAACGACTCGTCTCCTGCAGGACCGCATCGAGGACCAGGGGGCGTTCGGCCAGGACAAGGGCGTGCGGGGCGATGCTAGGGACGAGCGGTTCGGGGAGCAGTGCGGTGGCGGTTGTCACTGGGGTTCCTTCGGGCCGTCGAGCAGGTCGAGGGGCGGGAGCGTGGGCTTGTTGTGGGCGGCCTTCTTCAGTTGGCCGTCGGTGAAGCGGGGCAGGATCAGGCGGGTGATGGTCAGCCAGGTGCGGCCGTGGCGGGCGATCCAGGCGTCCACGGTCAGCTCCTGCAATGCCGTCTGCAGTGCGTCCAGCAGTGCCAGGAGCGCGGGCAGGTGCCGTTCCGCGACCAGGGCGTTGGGGCAGCTGAGGCAGGTCAGGAAGGACACGTTGCACTCGGCTCCGGTGTCCGGATGATGATCGAAGTCCAGGCACGAGCTGGCGAGGGTGTCCAGCTCGCCGGCCGTGGCACTCTTGAGCGTCGCTGCGGTCGTGCCCAGCGCGGATGCCACTACTTCCGGAGCACGAGCGGCTTCCTGCTCCATCTCGCCGCTGAGAACGCGCAGGTGGAAGGCGCGAGCGCTCGACTCGGCGTCGGCGAGAGCGGCGTCCAGCACCTTCTCCGCCCACTCCTTGACCGTCTTGTCGCCCCGCAGGTAGTGATCGAAGCTGACATCGATGGTGTTGGTCCGCGAGGCCGACGGCAGGTGCCCTCCGAGCGCCTTGACTGTCCGAACTTCGACCGTGGTCTTGATGCGGTTGCCGTTGACCAGCAGAGGGAGCGGTTCACCGGTTCCCGGATCTGTCTCGTCCGCCGTCAGGCCGTGGCGGCGAGCCCACGCCTTCAGTTCGTAGCCGCCCTTGAGGCTGACGGCGAAGGGATCACGGTGGCCATGGGCGGCGGCTGTCTTCTCCCACAAGGAACCGGAGCGGGCCCCGGCACCGCGCCAGATGCTCCACACCCGGGTGTCGCCGGTGAAGCGCCGACCTCGTGCGGTGAGCCGGTGCAGCAGCAGATAGAACCCACCGGGCGTGTGCAGCTGGCGGCTCTGATGGGGGCCGACCTCCCACAGGACCGTCGTGTGAACATGCTGCTTGTCGCGGCGCCGCTTGGTCAGGTGCACGCGGACGGCGCGGCCATCAAGGATCTCGTGCTCAGCGCCGAGCTCCTTGATGGTCTCGACGTTCCGGCCGCTGAGTCCGACGGCCAGCACGACGAGCGGGGGCAGGTCGGCGATAGTCAGGAAGAGTTGACTCGCCAGCTCGGTCTCGGCCGCGTGGTCCCAGTTTCCCGACCCGGGGTCGCGATGGACCCGGGGGACGACCGCCGTGCGGTCCATCGCGTCCAGGACGGCGCCGCGCTCGCGCTCTTCCTCGCTCAGTGCGCCAGGGTTGGTCCGGTAGGCGTTCAACAGGCGCTCGGCAGCATCGATCCGGTCTCGGATGGCCGCGACGTCGCTGCGGGCAGCGGTCATGAGATCTCGGAACTCGCGGTCTGAGTATCCCGAGACCCCGCCGCGGTGCTGGCGCTTCCACAGACCGGTGCTGTGGCGGTACTGGGTGAGGTGGTCACGGAGTTCAGAGCCGAGGACGTCAGGCTGTATGACGCGCAGCAGATTGCGGATCTCCGAGAGATCCCGCTCGGCTGTGTGCTCGTTGACGGCCTCCATACGGTGGAAGCGGTGGCGCTCCAGGTGACGGGGGGTGAGAGCGGCCAGGTCGTGGGGCGGGTTCTTCAGCGTTGCGAGGAACAGGAGGAAGCGTCGGAGAATGGTGAAGGAGGAGTTGGCGCTGTTCAGGGTCCGCAGCTCGCCTGCGACACCGGTACGGGTGGCGAAGGCGACGGCGAACTCGGCACGCAGTGCGGGCAGGGGCAGCTTGCTGAAGTCGAAGGTCTTACTGCGGCCGTCCTCACCATGGAACGCCACGAGCAGCGTGCGGGCCGCTCTTTCGGCGGCCGGCTCGGACTCGTACGGTCCGCTGGGCATCACGGAGGGACGGCCTCGACCGGCGCGTGCGGGCCGGGACGGGACGGTGGTGTCGTCGGTCATGCGGAAGCGCTCTCCGGGGCGGCGGGGACGAGGTCGTCGAGTTCTTCGGGGCGGACGTGCGCCGCGTCCCAGTCGTCGGGGATGAGTGCCTGGCGGGTTTCCCACTCCAGTTCCTGCAGGGTGTGCAGGTACTTCTCCGTGGTCGTCCGGGACCTGTGACCGAGCCGAATGCGCAGCCAGTTCACGGGATCGCCGAAGATCCGCTGGTAGGCGCCGCGCTGCTCCAGGTTCATTGAGCCGAGGCTGGCGATGTGACCCCGCATGAGCAGTTCGAGAGTGATGACGGCGAAGGAGTGCCGCAGCTGGTGGGCGTGACTGGTCACGTCCAGGCCGACCCTGTCGCACCGCTGGTTGGCCGTGGTGAACACGGCCTGCCAGCAGGAACGAGCGCTGGGCAGACCGTGCTCGTTCAGCCACAGCGCGGCGGGCTCCAGGCCGTCAGGAGTGTCGATCAGCAGGCGGCGGCGCTCGGCGTGCCCGAGCTGGTCGACGCCGAGCCGCCTGCCACCGACGTCCACGAGCGGCCTGTTGATGTCGGTGATGATCAACGGGTTCCGGATGCGCTCGTAGACACCCTGGTTCCGGGCCAGCTCGATGGCCTCGGCTCGCTCCTCCTCGATGTACTCGTACAGGGCGGCCAAGTCGCTGTGCGTGAAGTAGACGGTGCGGGCTGACCCGTACTTCGCGATTGTGGCGGGCAGCCAGGAACGGGCGTTCACCATGCCCGGGACCGGGCGAGGCACCTCGAACAGCGAAAGAGACGTCTGCTCGCACAGCCGCATCCCGCTGCGGATCATCAAATCCGTGTACGTCCTGTTGCGCGATCCAAAGCGGCCCCGGAACGACGGGTCCTCCAGACCCTGCCGGGTGAAGCCCCGTACTCCGACATCACGCCACATGCAGTACATGGCGGGGGTGAGCCACTTCAGGTGGTTGCGGGAGCCGGTGTGCGACAGCTCGGCGGGCACGGAACGTGGCCCGTGGCCGCGGTGGTCGCGAGTCTCCCGCTGGACGATCGGGTTCTGGCGGGCGTACGTCTTGCGCAGCGCCCAGCGGTAGAACTGATTGACGGTGCCGACCTCCCTGTCCCAGGTCACCGCCTGGACGTGCGGGCCCCGCTGATCGACGGTCCGCCACCGCTTGTACGCGGCGCGGTCGTCGGAGTCCGCGTCCCGCCAGTCCTTGTGACCACGGCTGACCCACAAGAACGTCAGCCACAGCTTCAGGTCCGAGGCGTACGCCCTGAGCGTGTCCGTGGGCGCGGAGGCCAACTCGGTACTGAAGAAGGCGTTGAGCTCGATGTCGTAGTGGCCTGTTGGCGAGATGAGGTAGGGCTGTCCTTCGGGAACGGAGCGCTCGTCCAGCCAGGGGTCCAGGTCGCCCAGTGTGTCGATGAATGGGTCGGCGGCGCGGGGCCGGGGCAGTTCGTAGCGGGTGTAGAAAACCCGCCAGGCAAGGTCGTTCATGGTTCCTGTCGTGGGGTTGTTCGGGAGAGCGGAGCCGGTTGGGCTACGCAGGCGGGCACGCGTTGGTCAGGTGCGGGGCTGGGCCTGGGCTTGGGCCTTGGCGGTGGCCCGTAGGCGAGGCATCTGGATGGTGAGGGGGCGGCCGTCGTCGGCGGTTAGGTGGTGCCGGTGGGCCCAGGTGGCCAGCAGCGGCGATGCGGCGTGGCGAGAGAACGGGGCGTGGCCGCTGAGGTTGGCGCTGCGGCCGGTCCACAGGTTCCAAAGCTGCGGTGTGCCGGAGAAGCGGCGGCTGCGCTCGGTGAGCCGGTGCAGCAGGAGGTAGAAGTCACTGGCGCTCTCCAGCGGGTCGTGGCCCTCGCCCCGGATCTCCCACCGGCACGGTGCAGTGCCCTCTTTGCGCTGGTTGATGCGGAAGACCACGTCGCCGTGGTTCACCATGTGCTGCGAGGGCAGATCGGCGGTCTCGGTGACCCGCAGTCGGCCGAGGGCCAGGGCCAAGACGAACAGCGGGGCCGCGTCGGCCAGGGTGAGGAAGAGCAGCCGGGCGGTGTCCTGCTTGCGCCGGCCTTCGACGTGGGGGATGTGGCCGGTGCGGTCCATGACGTCCAGCAGCCGGGCCGTGGCCTGGTCTTCTTCGCTGAGCGTGTCCGCGGCGGCGCGGAAGGCGGCCAGCAGCTCCTCGGAGGCGGTGAGGCGGGCGATGATCTCGGCCGCGTCGGTGCGTGCCGTCTGGAGCAGCGCGGTGTACTCGCGATGCGAGTACACCTGCACCGCGGTGCGGGGCGGCTGCGGTCCGGTGATCTTCCGGGGTGCCTTGATCAGGTCCCAGACGCTGGAGTGGAGCGAGCCGTAGGGGGCGTCCTGCAGCAGGCGGCACAACTGGGCGAGTTCACGCCCGATGCCTGCCGCCGAGCGGGTGGCCCCCTCGACGTCCCGGTAGGTGTACAGGTGGCCGGGACGTACATCGTCCAGGCTGGCCAGCGGCTGGTCCTGCATGCTGAGGAAGGCCAGGAAACGGCGGATAGTGCCGAAGTAGGTGTCCGCAGCAGCGAGCGTGAGGATGCTGCCGGTGTCCGGTGCGAGGCGGGCCGTGAGGGCGGCGGCCAGCGGCGCGTGCAGCGGCGGGCAGGGCAGCGGGGCGAAGTCGTAGGCACGTTCGCGGCCGGTCATCGGGGTGAAGCGGACGACGGGTCCGGTGGTGTTCTCGGACATGGTGGACCTTTCCGTTGGGCGGCAAATGCCGCGGTTGGGGCGGTTGGCTGGCCCGGCCAAGGTCGCCGGGCGGCCTGGGTGGTGGCTGTGGGCGGTCTGTGGGTCACGTGGCCGGTGCGGGGCCGACGGGGACGATGACCGACAGGTAGGCGCGGGTGCCGTGGCTGTCGCGCATGGGCCGGTAGGTGGCCGGGCCGCAGGCGGCGGCCTGCTTCAGGGCGGCGACCAGGGCGCGGACGGCGCGGTCGTCGCCCATGAGCCGGACGTCGACCGGCTGGGCGCTGCCGGGGGCCGAAGAGGCGGCGAGGGTGCGGGAGTTCACGGTGTTCTCCATCCGGGGTCAGTGGTCGGGGATGAGGTCCAGGACGGCCTGATGCTCGGTGGCGGTCAGGCCGAGGCGGTGGCCGCTGAGCGGCTCGGACTGGTAGAGGCGGTGCTGGCCGTCGGCCCAGTCGCGCAGGAGTTGCTGGGCGGTGGGGATGTCGGTGTCGAGTGCGTCGGCGATCTGCTGCCAGCTGGCGCCGCGGCGTCGGGCGTCGTGGACGAGCGAGCCGCGGTAGTGGCCCAGCTCGGTGCGGATCGCCTCGCCGAGGGCGAGGCAGGCCAGGGCGTCGGTGGGGCCGTGCCGGTCGGGGTCGTGGCGGCTGAGCAGGAGTGCCAGGGAGTGATCGGCCCGGTGGTTCTCCATCCACGCGATGGGCGTGGTGATCGGTACGTCGCCGGGGCGGGTGATGGGCTGGAGCGACGTCCACGTCGCGTACGCGGTGTCGGTGGAGGTGTGGTCGGTCACGGTTTCCTCGGAGCGGGGACGGGGCTTGGTCGAGCGGGGGTGGTGGGCCGGTGAGCCGGGCGGTCACGGCAGGCCCGGATATGGGTCCGGGGCCGCTGAAACCGGCCGGAGGCGGAGGTGGGGCGGATCGGCCTGCGGGGCCTGTCGTCGCAGGTCAGGTTCTGTACGGCGGCCTGCCGCCGGCCTGCCAGTGGTGTGCCAGGGCGGCAGGCCGCGGGCAGGTCACGAGAACGCCTGCAGAGCCGTTTTGACGTCGGCCAGGAGGTAGCCGGTGGGCTCGCCGGGCAGGTGCCGCAGCCGGGTGGAGGACAGCTCCACGCCGGCGTCGGTGAGGGCCTTGCGGAGGTGGCGGCCGATCATGGCGAGCCGGTCGACGCGTTCGTCCCACCGGCTCCATCGGTCCGCGTCGTCGGCGATCAGGTGCTCGGCGAGCTGGGCGACGGTCAGCGCGTCGGGGTCCTGCTCGGCGCGGAAGGCATCGCGCAGAGTGAGCAGGATGGCGGGCGGCGCGGGTGGTGGCGTGCTGTCGGCGCGGCAGCGGGTGAGCAGGTCCTGGTACGGCTGCCACAGCCCGGCCTCGGTGAGGGTGTGGGTCAGGTCGGGCAGCCCGGCGGCGGCGCGTTCGGCGCCGAGCTGGGCGGCATGGGCGTCGGTGACCTCGCGGACCTGGTAGCGGATGGGCCGGTTGGGCATGCCGGGCAGGCCCTGGGCGTAGATCTGGCCGGCGTCGTTGACCTGGGTGTGGGTGGCGGCCTGGAGGAGGTCGGCGCGGTAGCCCTCGGCGATGGCGCCGCCGCCGAGGAGTTCGGTGACGTCCACGCGGCGGCAGGCGCCCAGCAGGCGGGCGGAGAGCTTGGGGCCGATGGCCTGGCCGAGGTAGTCGCGGGTGCCGAACTGGCTGCCGGCCTCGAACCACACGGCCTCTTTGCGGCCGAGCAGCAGCCCGCGCACCAGTTTCGCCTTGGCCTCCTCGCTCAGCTGCGGCCACTCGTCGACGAACACCACGACGGCCGGGTGCTCTTCACTGACGCGCCACTTGTTGCCCCAGCCGTAGCGGACACGCTGGCGGGCGCGGGCCGAGCACAGGGCCAGCAGGAAGTCCAAGACGTCCTGGATCAGCTCGTCGTCCATGCACGCCGACAGCGTGATCGCCTCGCCCAGGGCGCCGACGCCGGTGCCGACCGGGTCGAGGTTGAACGCCACGGCGTCCCGGCAGGCGGTGACGGCCTCGGCGAGCGCGAGCATCACGCCGGACTTGCCGCCGCCGGAGTCGGCGACCATCAGCAGCATCAGCCCGGCCAGGGAGAAGACGAGCGGGGTGCCGTCCATGGCCACGCCGAAGTCGGCCGCGTCCACGATCGACATCGACAGCGGCGGCCGGTACGGCAGCGGTCCGACCACGTCCGGGGCGAACGGGTCACGCAGCAGCGCGCGGACGAACGCGCTGTCCCCGGCCTCCGGGTCACCTTCGATCAGCAGACCGTTGCGGCGCAGTCGCAGCCGGGTGATCAGGGCCTTGTAGATGTCGTCCTTGTTCAGCTCGTCCGGGCTGCCGGTGGAAAACCGCAGGTAGAACGACCAGCCCCACGGCTCCTCGACAGCCTTGGCGACCTCGGCCAGGTCCCGGCCCTCGGCGCGGACGGCCCCGGCGAGCACGGCGGCGGCCTGCTCCCCGGTGCGCGCGTCGGCAAGCGAGCCGGGAACCTGTTCATCGGCGGCGGTCGTCTCGGCGCCGTCGGCCGGGCGCTGTCCGGCGGGCGCGTCCCTGCCCTCGGCGGTGGAACGGGGTTCGGCGAGCTGGTAGTCGGCGGGTGCGTCGAGTTCGGGGATGAGCAGCTCGGCGGGGACCGGCCGGGCGGTGAGCGGGATCGGGTGGCGGCTCAGCCACCAGCCACCGCCGAGCAGGGCCAGGCCAGTGATCAGCACGGACACGGGCGCCGTGGCGGTGACGGTGACCAGGGCACCGAGGGAGGGCACCACGACGCAGGTGAACCGTACGGCGCCGCGTGTCCCGCGCCACCGGCTGATCTGCTCGGCGGTCGGCTGGTCCGGGGCGAACGGCATGGCGTTGAGGACGGCCAGGCCGTTGCGGCGGCGGTCGGCCTCGGTCCCGAGGGCACGCAGCCGGTTCTTCTCCGGGCCGCTCAGGCCGTCCTCGGCCGCCTTGTCCACCAGCTTGGACATCTGCTTGAGCGTGGTGTTCCGGGCGGTTACGGCGTCGTCGTGGCGCTCGGTGAAGTGGTCGAACTGCTTCTTGACGATGCGGCGGCGGATCTCGTCGTCGGTCATGTAGCGCAGCGCGGCCCAGTGCACGGTCACGGCCCAGGCGTTGCGCAGACCCGGCAGGGTGCGGGCGGCGGTGAAGCGGGCGGCGGTGGCCGCCGCGTGGGCGATGCGCCGGGCCGCACGGCGGGGGGCCGCCGCCGGTGCCGGTCCGGCGTGCGGCTGCGGCTCATCGTCGTCGACGAACTCGCCTTGATAGACGATGACTTCGGGCAGGAGGCCACTCTCGTCGTGGCTGGTCATGGCGGGGTACTCCAGAAAGGGCGCGGGGAGGGCAAGAACGGGGGAAAAGGGGCCACAGGTTCCCGCGGCGGGGGCGCTGTGAGAGACCTGACAGATCAGGCGCCGAAGACGTACAGGCCGATGTTGTTGCCGGTCAGCGTGGTAGCGCTGACGATCCACCCCATGAAGCCGAGGCTGGTGCCGTAACAGACGGCCACGAGCGTGCCGCCGACCATTTCCTTCCAGTCCTTGGGCTTGCCGCGGGCCGCGATGAGCTTGATGACGTACCAGGTGATCCCGGTCAGGCCGATGGCCGCGCCGCCGGCGGAGACCGGGGTGACCGCGGTGCGGGGCGGGTTGGCGGTCACCGTCGCTCCGGCGGTCTTGTCCACGGCCTGCTGCCCGGCGACGTTCATGCCGTGGCGCAGGGCACCGGCGATCTCGCCGAGGAAGCCGCCGGAGTTCACGGTGATCAGCAGCATGAAGAAGCCGACGAGGATCAGCGTCTTCTTGTTGCGCAGCAGCTTGTACTTGAACCCGGCGATGATCGCGACGGTGGCGACGGCACCGAAAACCAGGGCGCCGAAACCGGCGTTGGCGGGGGAGTTGTCGAACATGGTCAGGAGGCTCCAGTCAGGAAGTGGGTGGCAGCGCGCCAGGAGACGATCAGGACGCCGATTCCGGCGGCCCATAGCGCGGGGCGGGTGATGATCCAGCCGCGGGGCGAGCGCACGAGGCGCACAAGGCCCCGGCCGGTGAGGGCCAGCGCCTTCCAGGCCAGTTCGCAGACGAAGCCGGGGAAGCCCGGGACGAGCTGGCCGAGGAAGACGGCGCCGGTGCCGGCGAGGACGGCGCCGAGCGGGGTGAGGACGGGGGCGGTGATGCCGCCGCTGCTGATGCTGTCCGCGACCCAGCGGGCGGCGGGCGTGCCTCCGACGGGCAGGAAGCTGACCACCGCGATGGACAGCAGGTTGCGGACGGGCTGCAGCCGTCCCCAGTCCGGGTCGTTGCCGTTGCCGTCACGGCTGGGGGCCCGTTCGGCGACGGCCGCGGTGACGTCCGCCCAGCTCACCGTCTCGGCCATGGCCACCGCGGGGTCCTGACCGACGGCCTCGGCCAGGTCCGGGGTGATGACGGGCGGCGGCGGGGGCGGCTGGTCGCCGGTCACCGCGCACCGCACCGCGGTCCGCGAGCGCAGCGGGCAGCCGGAGGCCACCGGGCAGACGGAACAGCAGCCCACCGGGGCCGGCTCGGCCCTCTGCCTGTCGGCCCACCAGGGCTCGTCGGCGTTGTTCTTGTTCAGCGGGGCCATCGCACGGCCTCCCCGAGCAGGGCCAGCAGCCGCTCACGCACCTTGATCTCGTCCGCGTCCGGCTCGGCGCCGGCCAGCGGCTCGGGCTGCCAGCCCTCGGGCAGCGGCGGCACCGGGGGCAGCGGCCGGGAGCAGCGGCGGGGCAGGATCAGCCGGGCGCTGGGGCGGTGGGAGCGCCGGAAGAACATCAGGCATCCTCTTCCGTGGCGGGGCGGGAGGGAACGGTGGCGGGCTGCGCCGGGAGGTTCTTCTTCACCGCGCGGATCTGGTTGCGGACCCACTCCGCGTCCGCGCCGAACTCGCGGCCGAGCTCGGTAGGCGACGGCGTCTGGCCGTCGGCGAGCAAAGCGGTGATCCGTTCGCGCACCGCATCGCGCAGCTCCTCCCGCCCGGTACCGCGCGACGCACGGCCACCGGCGTTGCGCGAGGCCCGGCGTTCGGTACGGCGCTGGCGGCCACCGGCCGCCGCACCGGGCTTGCCGGACGGCGGGGCACCGCCGGTAGCGGAGGCGGGGTTACCGGTTGCAGGCCCGGCGGCGTTACCGCTGCCGTTACCGCTCGCAATACCGGTAGCCGGTGCGGAGTTACCGCTACCGGTAGGCGGGCCTTCACCGGTCTCGTTACCGGTGCCGGTGCCGGTGCCGGTACCGGACGGCAGAGCAGGCGGTGCCGCCGTGGGCGCGACCGGTGCCGCCGGTTCCTCCGGCGCCGGGGGCGCGGCCGGTGCGGCAGCGGTGGCGGGGTGGTCGCGCAGCGCGTGGACCCGCCACAGCACGAACGGTCCAATAGAGACGACGAGGGCGACCAGCCACCAGGTGGGCCGGACGTTGTCACCGGTGCCGGTGACGCCGAACAGCCCAGCCTCGGCGAGGTGGACCAGCACGTTCGCGATCACCATCAGGCTGATGGCGGTGAACGTGTCGCGGTGGCGCCGGAAGGCAGCGATCACGTACACGTCGATCGCGATCGGCAGCAGCGGTGCCACCAGGAGCGGGAAGCCGACCAGCACGGCCAGGGACCATTCGCCCGAGGCGGTCAGTCCGATCGCGGCGAACAGCGCGAAGGTCGGCAGCTTCTTCGTCAGCTTCTCGCTGCGCTCCTGGCGCGTCTCGGCCTCGATGTGGGCCTGCTCCAGCAGCTCGTCCGCCTCTTCCTTGTCCCGGCGGGCCTGGGCCAAGGCGGCGTCCGCCTTCCGGCCGGTGACCTCGGCCTGCTTCAGGGCGTCGTTCACCAGGGCCTCGGCCTGGCGCCGGGCGTCCTCAAGCAGCCGGGCGGCCTCCGCCTCCGTGGCCTGGCGGAAGGATTCGGCGTCCTGCTCACGGCGGCGGGCCCGGGCATCGGCCTGCCCCCGGAGTATCTCGGCTTCCTGCTCGATACGGCGGAGCTCCTCCTGGCTGGCCTCCCGCACCCGCGCGGCCGTCCTGCGGGCGTCGGCCAGCATCTCCTCGGCTGCCTGGCGGGCCTGGTCCAGGACCGTCCGGGCGGCGGCGATCTGCTTCTCGGCTGCCTGGTGGGACTGCTGGGTGTGCAGGTCGGCGACGAGTTTGCGCTGCTGGGCGCCGTCGGCGTCGGCCTCGGCCTGGGCGGCGGCAGTGGCCGCCTCCCGCCGCAGGGTTTGGGCTTCGCGGCGGACACCGGCCAGCAGGTCGGCCGCCTCAGCGTGGGCCGCCTCCAGGATGTCGGCGGCCCTGGGCTCCGCGGCCGGGGTGCCGATGATGTGGGCGCGGTGGGCACCCGGGATGTTCGGTACGCGATGGTGCTCGATCACCGGGGATCTTCTTCCTGCTGTGTCCAGGTGGTGGCGAGGCGGTCAGCGGCCTGGGCCGCGTCCGTCCTGCTCAGGGCCTGTTTCATGCGGGCGGTGGCCTGCTCGGCGTCGGTGGCAGCCCGCCGGGCCTGCTCGGCCCGGCCGATGGCCGCCTGCCAGGTGCGTACGCGGGTCATCGGCCCTCCTGCCGTTTGCGCTCCTTGTCGGCCCACTTCCACCCGTCGCGGTCTGCCTGGGTGGCGCTGTGGTGGTGACGCTCGCGGCGCCGCGCGGACCGCTGAGCTTCCACGCGCTGCCGCTTCTGGCTGGCCGACTCCTTGCCCGCGTAGGTGGGGGCGGCCATCTGCCGGTCGTTGCCGAAGAGTCCGAAGATCGCCATCACGCACCCCCGCTGGTCATCGCGGTGAGGTGGATGGTGGAGTTGCCGCAGATGCCGCGGGCCTCCATGTAGTCGCCGCTGGGCCGCAGCCCGGGGGCATGGATGGCCTGGGCGAGGGTGTCGATGAGCGGGGCGGGCAGCGGGCGTCCGACGTGGACGGCGACGTCGGCGTCCAGCGGGGCCGCGTCGCTGAACAAGTCGAGCAGGTGCGCGACCAGGCTGGCATCGTCCAGCACGGCACCGGTGGTCGGCGCTGGCGGGACGGCGGCCGGGATGGTGGCGGCCAGCAGCCGGGCCAGGCCCGCACGCAGCTGCAGGATCGCCATCACCAGCGCGTCGGCGTCCATCTCCTTCAGAGGCAGCGCGATGGCCTCCGCCAGCAGATCGCGGGCGCTTTCCGCGGCCTCGACCCGGCGCGTGGCCGGGGATGCGGCGGACAGGCCGCTCCACGCCATTCGCATGTACTCGGCCAGCTCCGGGAACACCGGCTCCGGCAACATGCGGGTGCGCTGCGGCAGTTCACGGTTGTGCGCGTTCATGCCGCACCCCCGCTCCGCGCCTGCTGGCGGGCCCGGTACATCTCCCGCCGCTCCTCCTGACGCACCCCGCCGAAGACCCCGTTGATACGCGTGATCTCCGACTGGGCCAGGTCCCGCTCCAGGCACACCGCACGAACCTGGGCCGGGCACACCACGCACACGGCCAGCGCCGCCCGCTCGCCCTTGTTCGGCTGCTGGTCCAGCTCGGACGGGCGGGCGAAGAAGATCTGCGTGTCCAGACCCGTGCACGCGGCCCGGGCCCGGCCCTCCGCGGCCACGGGCGACGCACCGAACGGCAGTCGCAGTAATGAACCGGGCGAACGCCGTGCCGCGGCGGCAGGCGTACTCGTAGGCTTGGGCATGCGGAAGTCACTCCTCGAATCGGATGGGCCTTCCGCGCGAGGACCCCTGAGATCGGTGGAAGGAGATCAGGGGTCCTTTTGCGCGTTTCGGACAAGGCAGTGCTACGGGGGCAGGGCAAAACAGCCCCAACACCCCGCCGACTTCACTAGCGAAGTTGGTGAGATCGACCGTAGGCGGAGATCGGCAACCCCGTCAAGATTTCACTAGTGAAGCCGTGATGACTTGCCTAGTGAAGGTGCTCTACGCTGAGCCCATGACGGCAAAGGACCCGAGGCCGCGCGGAGCGCAGCGGATCGCCGACGACCTCAGAGCAGAGATCGAATCCGGCGCCATCGAGCCGGGAGAAAAGCTCCCGACCACGCGCGAGCTGGTAGCGAAGTACGAGGTCACGGGTGAGACCGTGCGCCAGGCGATCCTCCGGCTGAAGAACGCCGGACTGGTCACCAGCAGGCAGGGCGGCGGCGTCTACGCCCGCGACCACCCTCCGCTCAAGCGGCTAGGGATCCAGCGCTACGACAAGGCGAAATGGCGCGACAACGACGAGGTGGCGTTCATCGCCGATCGCGTCGCCTCGGGCCGCGAGTACAACCGCACCGACCAGACCCAGACCGTCAGCCGGGTGCCGGCCACCCGCGAGATCGCCGCCGCCCTGGGCATCCCGGAGGGCTCGGAGGTCTATGCACGCGCCCGCCTGGTCAAGGAGAAGGGCCAGCCCACCCACACGCTGACCAGCTACTATCGGCCCAGCCACGTGGAGGGCACCCGGCTGGTCGACCCCACCCCCGGCCCGGCCGGAAAGGGCGGGGGCTTCCGCGTGTTCTACGAACTCGGCCTGGAACCCGACCACATGACCGAGGAACTGCGGGCCCGCATGCCCACCCCCGCCGAGACAGAGCAGCTGGAGCTGCCGCCCGGCGAACCGGTCGTGATCCTCAAACGCACCACCTACACCGCCGACGAGACTGTGATCGAGTACGCCCTCGGCGTCCATGCCGCCAGCCGCTTCAGCTGGAGCTACAGCTTTCAGATGCCCGACTCCGCCCGTGACCAGGCCGAAAGGCAGGAACCATGACCAGTGAAGGAAAGCCCCGTGCGCTCGACACCGCCGAGCTCACCACCCCGGCGGATGTGCCCGCCGCCGACGTGGTCGAGATGGCTCACCGCCGCCAGCGGCACCAGGACCGTCTCGCGGGCACCGTCCGAGGCTTGCCCTCGCAGGAGACCGCCACCGCCGACGGCTCCGACGCGATCGCCGCCCTAGTCCTGGGCACCGCGATCACCGTGCAGCTCGGAGACGAGCAGCCGCCCCTGATGCGCCAGGCCCTGCAGCACGGCCGCACCTGGAGCGATATCTCCACGGCTGCCGGCCTCACCGTCGAACAGGCCCGCGTCGCCTACACCGCCTGGGCGGCAGGCCTCGACGAGCCCGACCGCGCCGAGGCTCTCCAACTGGCCGGATAGCACTCGCTGCCTGCACGTACCGGTGCCCTGTGAAGGAATGTTTCCTTCATGGGGCACCGGCCATTTGCGGTCGTGCGGCATGATCAGCCCTCATGGATCCCGCCGTCATCGCCGCACTCGTCTCCGCACCGACAGCTGTTCTGGCCGCCGCAGCTGCCTACGCTGCGGGGAAGGCACAGGGACGCGCCAGCCTCGACGCCGTACGCCGCCAGGCCCAACGCGATGCATACGCCCAGTTCCTCGAAGCGGCGTATGACTTCAGTAGGTTGTCTTCCTGGCGGTCCTGCGTGGCCCGGGCCGAACGCGAGTTAACCGAATCAGGAACGTCGCCGGACACCGAGCGCATCCATCGCCGTGCCGCCGAACTCCGGATCGGCGTCAGCATCGGCACTCTGCACCTCACGAACATCGTGGTCACCCTCGAAGGGCCGGCGCATCTGGTGGCAGTGGCCGGCGAGGTCGTCCGCCGCGCTCACGCCGTCCACGATGACGCCGCCGTCATAGGCACGGGCAGCACCGAAGAGCTCACGCAGATGAACCTGGACGCCTTCGAGAGCAGGGAGGCGGATACCCGAGTCATACGGGCCATGGCCATCTTCAGCAGGGTGGCCCGCCGGCACCTCAACGGTGAGGCACCCCTGCGCGACCCATGGGCTGCCGAACGAAGCCTCACCGACGCTGACGGCGGGGTCAGTCCGCTCTTGCAGACCTTTCTGGGCAGGTCAGCGCGGTAGGAGACGGCTGTCGAAGCCGCTGTCGGCGAGCCGCTTGAAGGCCGCGGCCACCTCTTCCGGGACGTCCTGGGGGACGGTGAAGCCCTGCTTGGGGTACTCCGTGACCCGCTGCAGCGCACCCACGAGCATGTCGATGACTAGCTTCGCGTCCCCAATGCCCTTGGCGTACTCCGAGAGGCCTACCGGCTCCGAAGCGCACAGCACCTCGACCTCGGGCCACACTTTCTTGAACGTCGCGTACGAGCGGCGCTCCTCGTACGGCTTGCACACCACCAGCACCGACTCCGGCACGATGTCGGCCTCGGCCAGCACCTGGCGGGAGAAGATGGCGTTCTGCCCGGTGTTCGCCGCCTTCGGCTCCACCAGCACCGCCCCCTCCGGGACGCCGAGCTCCAGCGCGTGCTCGCGGTAGTGCACCGCCTCACCCCGTGGGAAACGTGCCTTCGTCGTCGGGCTGTTGCCCCCGGTGAACACCATCACCGGGAACAGGCCCTGCCGGTAGAGATCCACAGTGCGCGAGGCGACCCCCAGATCGTGGCTGCCCAGCCCGATCCCCGCCGAGCACGGGCGCAGCTCGTGATGCATCTGGTGGAAGTCCCAGATCAGCTCCGCATCCCGCCACTCCTGGGCGGAGATCACGTGCTGCTGTCCTTCGGCGTCTGCCACGGCCGCCACTCCCTGATCGATCCTGCTACCGGTGTACGGCGCATCCTGCCGCCGCATGGTGATCGGCGGCGGGCCCGAACCCCCTCGGTGAGTACATTAGTGAACGCTCATGCGGGGAGGGTGCGCCGGGCACGAGCCCGCCTCCTGCCCCGCCAACTTCGCGAATCCGGCTGTACGGGCAGGTCAGCGGCGGCAGAATGAGACTCTGCCCACCGTGATCGGGAGGAACCAGCCGGTGCCGTACGACCCCAGCCCTCTGTCACGGGACGCCGCGAAGACGCTGCGCGACATCGCCCAAGACCTCGATAGCGGCAAGGCTGAGTACGACAGCCCGCGCAGCGCGGCCCGCGTCCTACGCGACCTCCACGAGCTTGCCGAGCACCTGCCTCAGATCCTGCTGCAGACCTCCGCCGCGGTGGACCGGATGGCCCGTGACCGGGACGACGCCACCAGCGTGGCTCGTGTCATCGGCGAGGCCGCCACCACCGCCACGAACCTCACCGACCAGCTCCGCCGCGCGCACGAGGTTGCACAGGATGTGCGAGGGCGCTGAACCCCGGGTACCTTCACCGCCTCGTGCTGAAGCGCGTCGTTCCGCGAGGCGCAGAATTATTGATCAACTTTCGTAGGCGGGTCCGGCTCAGTGGTCTCGTCCGAATCTGCAGTTCAGCTCGGTCCGAAGCGTTGGCACTCCACGCACGGATGATTACAGGTGTCCGGCGGAGCCGTGACACCGCTCGGATAGATCGGCTCTCCCACGCTCAGGCCGTGAGCGATGGTGGCGTCACCCAGACGGAACTCCGTGCCAGGAACCCACCAGAGTCGGGACAGGTAGTTCAGGTGCGCGGACATCGCAACCAGCGGATGATGAGGTCGCTTGGCCTGGAAACACATGAGGACTTCGGTGCCCTTGCACGGCCAGGGCACGCAAGATCCAGTTTCGGGGTCACACCACTCAAAGTGCCCGAGATCGGCGATGGTGACGAATTTAGGCCACTGCTCCGGAGAGCGTCCCTGGCACCATGCCTCGATCCACCGGGATACGGTCCTCGTGCGCTTGGACGTGGAGCTATAGGCGAACACCCCGCCGGATACGGGAATGTATTCCAACTGCCCGGTGCTGATAGGGAACCGCACATGGTGGACATCCGCCTGCCTGCGGCGAGGCGCCGTCTGGACATCGGCGATCGACTCCATCGCGGTCTCCAGAACGGTCTTGTTCAGGACGCTTTTGACCTCAAGGACTGTGTGGACAGCTGACGGGTCGATGTACACCCGCCCGTCATCCTTCAGGATCCGGTGCGGCTCCACCCTGGGGTCGGCCAGCACCACATCCTGCTGGCGGAACCACTCCCTGGTACTGGAGTCTTCAACACCGGCACGCTTGTATACCTTGGCGTGGCGCTTCATGTACTTGCCCACCACAGTTCGGAAGGCGTGTTCCCGTTCATTGCCCTGGTCAGTGGGGTGCCGCAGCGCCGAGGTCTCCTTGAACGTATCGTTCAAGAGCACGGCGTCCCGTAGGAACCCGTCCAGGATGTCCAGTGTGCTCTGCACTGCCTCTCCCGAAGATGCTGCCTACATTCCGTCGGGAGGGTAACCACGCACACTGACAATGAGTTTCGCAGTTGGCTCGCTGGGGAGCGATTTCTCCGCGATGCCCGACGGAACGGTGGAGTACGTCCCGCCGGGCGGGGAGGTCAACGCCCGGCGGGTGCCTGCGGCCTACTCGCTGAGCAGCCTGTGCAGGAAGGCGGCATTTGCCGCCAGGTCGTGGCCGAGGACCACGGTGTGCTGGGGCAGCTTGTCGAGGTGGTAGGCGACGCTCTGCCGGGCGTCGCTGCTTCCGCTTCCGCCGGCCGGGGCGAGGCCGAGGATGTCGGAGTAGCGGTCCTCGGTCGCGCCGTGCATGAAGTCGGCGTCCCCGAGCGTGCGGCGGCAGCCTTCGACGGCCGGGGTGGCGTCTCGCCGGATCCGCGGGAAGAGTACGACCTGGGCGAGGCCGCCGGTGGCTAGCTTGAGGCCGAACCAGTGGGCGAACTGGTCGGGGTAGACCTGCACCTTGCGCTCGCGCTTGCCGCCGGGCTCCCACAGCGGTTCGCGCCGCCCGGCCAGAACAGCGTCGGTGACCTCCGGGTGCTGGGTGGGGTGGAGGGCCTCGCCAGCCTCAAGACGCTTGCGGGCGACGTCGTGCCAGCCCAGCGCGTCCAGCAGGCCGAGGCCGATCGCGGCGGCCGACGGCCAGGGCAGGACGCGCAACTGCCCGCCCTCGTCCGGCCGGACGAAGATCCGGTCGTTGGCCAGCAGCTGCCAGCCAAGGTTCGCCAGGGCGAGTGCGGTTGTGGTCTTCCCCGCGCCCTTTTCGCCGAAGGTCAGCACGGTGCGGCAGTTGTCGGTTACGGCGGAGGCGTGCAGCAGCGTCCAGCCGTCCCGCAGCAGCAGGCCGCGCATGGCATCCCGGGCGATCCGCGCGGCGGCCAGCGCCACGGGCTCACTCTCGGTGCCGATCACGGACAGGCGGCCGGTGGCTGGCTCGTGCCGGTAGGCGAGCTGCTGCGTGGGGCTGACCGCAGTGATCGTGCCCTCGGTGTCGCGGGCCACGAGCGTGGCAGCCTTGGCGTAGGTGGTCTTCTCATGCGGGCACGTCTCCACCAGGGCTTGCAGCGTGGCGTACTGGTCGGCGTCGATGTCGGCGAAGACCACCGGTTCGGCGCACACACTGGCGGGCAGCACCTCGAAGGCGTTCCACCACGAGCCGAAGTAGCGGCGAGCGTAGTCGGTGACCGCAGGGGTGTTGCTGATCATCGTGATGTTGACGTCCGCGGCATGCAGCCGCGTCGCGGTGACGGTGTTCATGAAGCCCTTTCGCTGTCAGGAGATTCCAGTTCGGGCAGGGACCGCACGGCCTGGTATGCGGTGCGGAGCTTGGTGTCGGCCGTGGTGAACTGCCGCTGTTCGGCCGCGTCGAGGGAGGGCAGGCACGCTACGGGCTGGCCCCGGGTGAAACGCAACGGAATTCCAAGCCAGCCGCCCTCATACGGGGCGGAGAGCTCCTCGATTCCGTCGTCCACCGCCAGCGTCTTGTGTAGGGCGGAGAGCACGGCGCCGGCGGGCCCGGAGCGGGTGCGGCCGATGCCCGCACTGATGAGCCCGGCCCGCGTGGTGAGCTCGTCACGGAGCTGCTGCAGCGGCAGCGGGACCCGCTGGTCGTTGACCGTGGTGGCCGACGCGCACACCACGGCGGCGTCCCCGTGCTCACCGATCACGTGCCCGGCCACCGCGGTGGCTGGGACGTGCAGGTGGCGGGCGAGGGCGGCCCGGTAGCGGGCGCTGTCCAGGTTGGAGCCGATGCCGAACACCCGCTCGCAGCCGGAGAGTTCGGCGAACAGCCTGCTCATCACGTCGACCGGGTTGGTCACCACCAGCACTGTCCCGGTGTAGCCGTGCAGCGCGGCAGCCAGCTGGCCGATCGCGGGCGCGTTGGCGACCGCGCCGCCCATGCGGACGTCGGTGTTCCGGGTGTTGGTGAAGGAGGCGCGCACGACGATGACCACTGCCTGGCAGTCGGCCAGGTCGACCACTCGGCCGGCGCGGGGGTGCACGGGTGAGGCAGTGGTCTGCCGCATGTCGTCGATGTCCGCGGCCAGGGCGGCGGCCTGCTCCGCCGTGCGGCTGGCGATCAGCAGGCGGCGGCAGAAGCCGGCCATGCACAGCGTGGTGGCCACGGCTTGACCGACCGCCCCCGCCCCGACGATGCCGACCGCGCCCACGGCGGGTGTCCGGCTCATCCGGCCACAGCCTTGGCCTCGCCGAGTGCGGTGTCCCACACGCGGTGCGTGTCCATCCCACCGCCCAGGGCGGTGCTGATGCGGTCGGCCATGGTGCACACCGCCACGGCCCGCTCCACCAGGTGACGTCCGCGCGGCGGCAGGGGAAGCGTGGCCGGGGCCGACAGGAAGGTGGTGAGGATGTTGACGGTGTCCATCAGCCACACGATCAGCAGCTCGCGCAGCCACGAGCGGGCTGCCTTGGGCGCCATTGGCCGCATCCGCTGCTCGGCGAACACCCCCAGCCCGTCCGCGATCTGCTCGGCCACCGCGGCACCGGGGCGGGCAGTGGCGAGCAGGAGCACGGTGCGGCTGGTCAGCTTGGCGGCGTCCACCGAGGACCTTGCCCTCAACAGGCCGGGATCGATGAGCACGGGGCGTCCGCCGGGTCCGTCGGGGAACACCAGGTGCTCGGGCTTGAGGTCGCCATACGTCAGCACGGCCTGTCCCGGCGCGAGCACGGTTGGCCGCATCCGGTGCAGCCGGGCGACCACCGCCCGCAGCAGCCCGGCCACCTCGGCCCGCTCGGCCTCCGTGCACCGCTCAGCGCCCAGACGGGTGAGGTAGGTCTGGCCGCTGATGCCGTTGAACTTCCGCTGGAACGTCGCCGCCACACTCCGCTCGGAGATCGCCTCGGCCGGTGCCAGCCGCTGGGCGGTCCGCGAGCGGTGCAGCCGGTGCAGGTCGGCGAAGACAGACTCGAACACCGCGGCCGTGCTCGCCGGGTCCCGTAACAGCAGGGCGGCCAGCGTCGGCCCGGGCACGGGCGCGGTGAACAGCACCCCGCGCGCAAGGCCGGCGACCTCGCACACCCGGGGCTTGCCCAGGTCGGCCAGCAGCCGCAGCTGCGCGGCCTCCCGCGCCAGCAGCGCATCCGGCCGCTGGACATACACGGCCTGGGCGCGCTGCACCTCGGCCCAGTCACCGGCAACGCCGCGCAGGATCGACACCAGCGACATCCCGAGGAAGGAGTGCTTGGCGTACAGCGCCCGGCCGCCCACCCGGATGCGGTGCACGTAGCCGGTGACGCTCGGGATGTGGGAGGACAGCTCCACGCGGGCGCCGGGCCACAGTTCGGCGGCGGCCGAGCGGATCTCGTCCTGGGCGAAGGCGAAGACCTCGGCCACGTCCGGCACCGGCCCTGGGGAGGTATGTGCTGCGGCTGTGCTCACGAATGACTCCTTCGCACTCGGCAGGCCGCGTCAGCGGCGTGCGGGCAGATGGGGGTTCTGCGAAGCCGTCAGGGCTGCCCGCAGCGCGGCGGGCTGGGCCCGCTCCGACGCGCACGGCGGCAGTGCACGGCCGGTGCGGTGGGCCAGCGGCAGGAAGCCGACGGGCCGCGCACTCCAGACCAGCCGCAGCTGCTCGTGCCGCAGCGCGATGGCGAACGGCTCGCCGCGCTCCAGCGCGGCGGCGGTGGGATTCGAACCGAACAGCAGCCACTCGTGGGCCGGCTCGGCCTCGGCCGCGTCGACCACGGAGACCAACATGCGCACGGCGATGCGGATCCAGCGCACCGCATCGCGGGCGGCATAGGCGTCGAAGGAACCGACCAGCACCGTGCTGTCCGACTCCGCCGAAGTCAGCAGGCACTCGCACCAGAACCCCGGCCGCGCGCCGGCGGCGGCCAGCGGCCCGCTGCCGTGGGGAGACGCCGTCATGCCGCACACCCCGCGGGTGCGGGAAGCGACGCCCACACCGTCTTGCCGTCGCCCTTGCGATATCTCCAGCCCCACTCGGCGGCCAGGGCCTGCACCAGGAACAGGCCGCGGCCTTCCTCGACCTCCGCGCCGACCCGGCGCGGTACCGGCCGCTGCATGGAGCTGTCATCGACCTCCAGCAGCGCCTGGCCCCCCACCAGCTGCAACCGCACGGTGGCGTCACTGCCGGCGTGCTTGAGCGCGTTGGAGGCCAGCTCGGACGCCACCACCGCCATGTCGTCGGCGATGGCGCCTGCGCCCCAGGACGTCAGCGTCGCCCGCACCGAGTGCCGTACCTCGGCGACCAGCGCCCCGTCCGCAGCGATGCTTATCTCCAGGGCCCGGACCGTGGCGGCGGAGGAACCGGCCTGTGTCAGGCCTGGATCGGTATGGGTAGTCAGACGCATGACGCTGCATCACCCCGAGGTACGTCGGCGGGAACGGGCGACACCGCGAACCAAGTTCGCTAGTGAAGCGGAGCCCCAACTGTTGCGCCGTCGCAGCACGCAGGGCCATCCCGTCCAGCCGCCAACATGAGGCCGCGATCTCCCGGTTCAACCGGGAAGGAACACACGCGTGTTGACGCGCCCCGCGCCGCGCTACCGTGCTGAACAAGGTGCGATCCACACACGGCCGAGAGGGGGCTGGGTGGCAGCAAGACCCCGTAGCCGCAGGCAGGAACAGGTGCAGTTCGCCACCGAGCTGCGGGCGGCCGGCAAGACCTGGCCCGAGGCGGCTGCCGCCGTCCGGCACCGCTACCGGGTCAACGCCCGCGTGGCGCCCCGGCTGGCCCGCGGCCTGAGCCAGCGCCAGGTCGCCGAGCTGTGGAACCAGCGGTGGCCGGACGACCCCAAGGCCTTCAAGAACATCTCCACCTGGGAACTCTGGCCCGCCAGCACCGGGCATGCCCCCTCGCTCGACACCCTGGACCGGCTCGCCCAGCTCTACGAGTGCTCCGTGGCCGACCTGCTCGCTGACCTCCCCAACCACGGCCACCCGCCGCCACACCCGTCACCGGCCCCAGCTGGCACCGCCCCCGCAGTCGGCGCCGATCTCCTGGACGGCCTGGCCGCCGAACCGCTCTTACTCACCCCGCAGCTGGCCGGCACCCTGGTCCACCGGCTGCACGACGTACGCTTCGAGGAACTGGCACAGGCACTGATCATGTGGGTACAGCAGGCCAACCCCGGGCTCAACCGCCGCGAACTGCTCCTGAAGATCAGCACCGCGCTCACCGTGGCCGCCGCCGCGCCCCTGCTGGACATCGCCGACGCCGACGAACGCGACCGCGTCGCCGCCGTCGTCGACGACCCCAGCCGCCTGGACCTCGCCACCATCTCCCACGCCGAACGCGTCCTGCAGCACTACCGCCGCCAAGGCGACGTCCTCGGCCCGCAGATCGCCCTGCAGACCGCCCTCGCCCAACGCCAGGTCATCGCCGACCTCGTCGCCAGCGCCCCCGAAGAACTCCGCCCCCGGGTGCTGACCGTGTACGCCGAGCTCAGCCAGATGGTCGGCTGGCAGCTGTACAACCTCGGCGATTACCGGGCCGCCCAGTACTACTACGACGACGCCCGCACCGCCGCCCACGACGCCGAGAACACCGAGCTCGTCACCTACGTCCTGTGCACCATGAGCCAGCTGGCCACCTGGCAGAACAAACCCCGCGTCGGCATCGACCATGCCATCGCGGCCCAGGCCTGGGCCGCCCAGACCGACAGCCCGGCCGCCCTCGGCTACGCCGCCGACGTCGCCGCCCGCGCCTTCGCCGCCGCCCAGCAGCACGACAAGGCCCACCGCGCCCTCGAACAGGAACACGCCGCCGTGCGCGACATGGCCGCCGGCACCCCACGCGCCTCCTGGTGGTACTTCTACGACGAGTCCTTCTACTGGGGCACCAGCGCCGAATGCGCCCTCGTTCTCGACACCCCCGAGAAGGCCCTGGCAGCCGCCCGCACCTCACTGCCCATGATCGACCCCACCAACGTGCACAACTACGCCCACACCCTCGCCCTGCAGAGCCAGGCCCACCTCCAGCAGGGCGACATCGCCGAGGCCAGCACCATCGTCGGCGACATCGCCCGCATCTCCGGCGTCAACCGCTCCCCGCGCATCACCCAGCGCATCGCCGACCTCCGCACCGCCCTCACCCCCTGGCAGCGCAGCCGGGCCGTCCGCACACTCGACGACCTTCTGGCCCACTACCGGCTGACCGGCAGCTCCAGCACGAACAAGTCGTAGGCCGAGTAGTAGTCGCCTTCGTCCCCGGGAATCCGGCCCACCCGTCGCCACCCCCAAGACTCGTACACCGGCTGCGCCGCAGCGTCCGGGCCTGTCGCCAACGTCGCCCGCTCCTCGCCCCGCGCACCGAGCACCGCGTCATGCAGCGCCCGGCCTGTCCCCTTGCCCTGCCATGCCTGCCGCACCTCGATCTCCGACAGCACCCATGTCCGCGACCCAGTCTCCTCCAGGAACTCCGTCGTGGGCTCCGGCTGCACCCCGCCCCACCAGTGCGTATCCCCGGCCGGGAGCGTGTAGCCGAAGACGAACCCCACTAGCCGGCCCTCGGACCGCGCCGTGACCAGAGCAAACCCGGGACGTGCGAACTGCTTCTCTGCCCGGCGACGGAACGCAGCCGTCTTCTCCTCACGAGGCTCCACCCCGTAGGCATCGGCGTACGCATCGCACAACTCCTCCAGCAGCGACTCTGCTTCCTGACCGTCGTGGTGCTTCAGGGATATGTCGTCGATCGTCATGGCGGTCAGGCTATGGCGCTCCCACGGCAACGGCACAGGGCAGACCTGCGCCAGCTGGCAGGAGTGATGCGCGGCCTGTCGCCCCGGTGCACAGCGAGGAATGAGTGCAGTCAACGGAATCCGGCCACAGCGCGCATGATCGGTGCCTTACGCAATCACTGTGGACATATCATCCCCGTACAAGTCACAGACCACAGCTGGCTCGAACGTCAGGGCACGGCTGTGTCAAAGCACACATGGGGGAGCTGTCGTGTCGACACCGACCGATCTTCTGGTCACAGCCAGTGCGGCCATGGCGGGAGCTATGGGCACCGATGCCTGGGGGTATACCCGGCAGAGCTTCGTCGACTTTTTCCGCCGCCGCCGCGGCGAGGGAGCGGAAGGCGAGGCCGAGGTACTGGCGCGACTGAACTCGCTGGAACAGGCGGTCGCGGCGCTTGAGCCTGACCAACGGCCGTTGATGGCGCAGGGCGTGCAGGCGCCAGTGCGCGAGATTCTTGCCTCCTGCTTCGGCGACGACCAGCCGGAAGCGCTCCAGGAGTTCATTGATGCTCTGAAGGCCCAGGGTGTGGAAGCCCCGGTGATCGCCCAGCAGACGGTGACCGGGAACTTCGCCCTCGGCAGCATCAACGTCGCGGGACGTGACAACAACCTCGGAGGCGCGCGCTGATGACGTCGCCGACTCCGCCCCCGAACGACCCCACGGTGAAGCAGGACGTCAAGGAGAACGTCGTCCTCGGCGACCAGAACATCGCCGGCCGGGACAACAACATCACGAACTACCTGACCGGGCTGCGGCACCTCCGGCCTCATCCGGTCGACCCGGAAAAGCTGATGCCGGCGAACCGCTTCGTCAGCCCGGGTGACAATTTCGAGAGAGCCGCGCAGGCTGTCCGACTGTCCTTCGGGAGTACTGCGAACGTCCGCGTCGTGGTCCTGCTCGCCCCTGAGGAACACGGCCGCAAGTCGGCTGGGCTCCGGCTGCTGGCGGCCACGAACGTTGCGACGCATCGAATATCTGAGCTACTGCCCGACTGGGACGAACCGGACGTTGCCTGCCTGCCGGAAGAACGCGGCGTCGGCTATCTCCTCAACCTGCGCGGCGTCACTCAGGCTCTCCCTGACGCCTTTTACAGCGACCTCGTGACCTACGCGTCCGGGCTGCGCAATGCAGGCAGTTACATGGTCATCACGGCCACGAAGACCGTCTGGTCCCAGGCACGGGCAGGCGGGCCCCATCCCGAGATCCTCGTGGTGGAGATCGAGCGTCCCAAGCCCGATGACGTCGTCAAGAAGTACCTGGAGAGCAAAGAGGGGACGCGGGACCGCTCCGGGTGGATCGACAACAAGGAAGGCGTGTTTTACGGCCTTTTGCCGGAAGACTGCGCCCCTGGTGAAGCGGCTCGGCTTGCTTCGATCATTGCGAAGGCCAAGCATATCGAGGACGAGGACGCCCTCGATGAGTACAAGGGCTGGAAAAGTCACCTGAGTGACTGGTTCAGCGGCGGCAGGGAAGGCGTAGAGACGCGAGCCGTCCGAATCGCTGGCGCGTACCTCAACAAGGCGCCCGCTGCGGTTGTTCTGAACAGCGCTGACCTCCTGCTTGCCGCGCCGAAGATCAACCTACCCATGCCCGAGGGCGGGCTCCTCGCGATGCCGGACGCGCCGAGCCGACTCGAACCGGCAGGCATGTCTTTCGACGCGGACACAGGCGTCGCATCTCTCGCCCACGAGTCTCAAGGGCCTGCAATCCTGCGATACCTCTGGACACGGCACACGCAGTTGAGTCAAGAAGTGCTGACCCAGTGGCTCCAGGACATCAGCCAGGGCCCGGCCAAGGACCACCTCGATGCCCTTGCTTCTGCGTTGACGCAACTCGCGGAGACCGTGGGCATCGCTCCCATCTTCGACCTCGCAGAAGGGTGGCTCCGCAACGGCGGCAAGCAGCACTTGGAACTTGTCGGAGATCTCATTTCCGATCTCGCCGTACACGCCACCCTGGGAAGTCAGGCGAGGGCCGAGTTGGCCAGGTGGGCCGCAGGAAAGTCGGAGCCGACACGGCAGCGCGCCGTCGCCCGAGCCTGCTCAGGTTCGTTCGGGAAGGAATACCCCAGCCAAGCCCTGACCCGGGCACGCTACGTCCTCAGCTCCCCCGGCTCTGAGGAAGCCCTGAAGGACGCCACCAAGGCCGTGCGTGTGCTGGCCTCCGACGGTGACCTTGCGCCTCTCGTGACCGACACCGTCGTCAAATGGATCATGAATTCTGGAAAGCCGACCGGAACGCAGCTGAACGTCTTCTACGACGTCTTCAGTGTGCCCTCAAGTCCCGATCAGCTGGAGAAGTCGCCTCTCGCAGTGGCACTGACGCAGCCAGGCGAGCCGGGCGACGCGATACGTCGGCGCCTGCTCGAAGGGTGGCGGCACATCATTGAGCAAAGCGCGGATGTCGTCCATGCCCAACGCACCTTGCTGAACTGGCGTCAGGGTGCGGAAATGGGGCTACTGCCGCAGGGCCCGGTGGTCGACATCATCATCGCGCTCGGTCGTGCCACGGGGATCGTCAACCCTCCGATCAGAGATGTCGTCAAGGAGGAAGGGCCGTTGAGGGACGCTCTGATCGTCGCCCTCTTCACGGAGGTCCAACGGACTTACGAGACATCGTATGACCCTCCTGCTGCGCAGCCCGGAACCACACCCATAGCGCAGAATCCCCAAGACGTGACTGAGGCGGATCCCACAACGTAATGATTCGGATCCTCGACTGGCTGAAGGAGCGGCGAATCTCTGATCGTCGCTCCTTCTCCGCATCCCTGGAAAGCAAAGATCATGGGCTGCACTATCACGCCATAATTCGCTACCGGTGGTGGCTGAATCTTGATTCTCCTGCTCCTCGCCCCCTTGCTCCGGATGCACTGGCTCGGCACCTCCTCAGGGAAGAGTTGACGAGTGTGGCCAGCACGTATCGCCTGCTGGATCGTGCCGCCGCAGCGGACGCCATGAACTCCGCGCTCAGTCAGGAGCTTGGGGATCATGGGCAGCGAATCCGGGTGGAAGGGCGCGTGCGAATTCGTGTCCCCAAGCCGATGAGAGAGGCGGCGATGCGGCGGGCTGAAGAAGAAGAGGCCCTACGGTCAGCACATGCGCGAGAGACAGTCGAACTTGAGCTACTGCTCGACCGTCTCACGGACCCGGTACTCGGTCCCGTCTGGTGGGTCAGCCGCTATGCCGACCTCCAGTTCGCGACCGGTGACCCCAAACAGAAGGTCGACTCCGTCCTCGGCGCCTTCAGGCAACTTCAGGAAACGCTACATGCAGCGAGGATCGATCAGACTTCGGACGAGAAGCTCCTAGTCCGCCGAAAGATTGAGGAAGTGTTCAGCGTCATCGAAGACAAGGAGACCCTGTCGCTCGCACTCCAGGTTATGAACCGCACCTTGGATCATCTGGGAATAAGCAGAGCAGCGGGCGGGAAGCCAGGCCTCAATGGCAGCGGGCGGGACATGGTGCCCGGGCCCTCAACCGAATCAGACTGAGGGCCCATACGGCGCCTCAGAGGCACCCATGGGGGCCCGAGTGGCCCACTGCCGGGATCTGAGGCCTGCCAGGGCAGGGTGGCCCCTTCAGAGACGTGGTCGGCGGGAGTGCTGACGTCCCCTGGTGGTTCCGAGGCGAGTGAGGTATCTCGGTGCTTCACCTTGAAACTGATCACGTTAAGTAACCGAGATCAAAAAGAGGACCCACACCGGTGCATGGTGCGGGTCCTCGTCGGCTGAGGTCGCAGGGTGGTTGGGGGCTCATCTCCGTGGACAACGGACAGGATGAACGACCTACATAGGGCGGCGCCGTTGAACGCGATCGTCGCCGCCGTCAGCAGCCACGCCGTCTGGCGCAGCAGCGGGAACGGGATGCGGATCCAGGTCAGCAGCAGGTCGAGGGCGAGGAGGACGCAGATGCCCGCGTCGATGCCCACCGGGAACACATAGGAGAAGTTCCCGAAGCCCTTCTTGACGGCCAGCTCACGGACGGCCGCGTACGAACCGGCGAAGCCGATACCGGCGATGATCAGCGCACCGGTCACGACCACGCCGATGAGAACGCGGTGCATCCGAGTCAGCTGCGGTGGCGCGGCCACTCGTACTCCCCTCCCGTTGCGTGTTGTTGCGCGCAACAGGGTGGCACACGTGTACGACGCACGCGGTACCGGTCACCCGCTACGGCCCGGCGGTCAGGCCTCCTTGCCGGCCGGCCCGGACGGGGACGCGCTGGAGGCGGCCGGCTTCGAGGGGGACCCGGACGCGGAGTCCGACGGCTGCGAACCCGCCTCGCCCGCCGCGCCGTTGGCCTTCGACACCGACGCCACGGCTTCCTTCAGCGCCTTCTCCGCGTCCTTCGTCAGGTCGTCGGCGTCCGGCGTCTTCTCGCCCGCGAGACCGGCGCCGTTGTAGTCCAGGGTGACCACGACGTTCTCCACCCGGGCGACGACCGTCTGCTGCTTGAAGAGGCCTTCCTTCTTCTTCAGGTCGTAGCGCACCGCCGCGGCCTCGGCGCCGGTCCCGGACAGCGGCACCATCTTGGTGTCCTTCGCGCCGTCCACCGACTGGGCGTCCTTCACCTGCCGGCTGAAGTACGCGTGCGCCTGCTCGTCGGCGGCGCCCCGCGTGACGTCCGAGTCGAAGCGCAGCAGGGAGACGTTCAGCCAGCGGAACTGCGAGCCCTTCACGCCGTTGTTGGCGAGGCTGTCCCAGGCGCAGGAGGCACGCGACGACGGCTCGTCCGAGCCGCCCTTCTTGCCCGACTCCGCGGCCTTGGGCACCAGGTCGGCCAGGGTCTTGCCGGACAGCACCTCGCACGGGTCGGGCAGCTTCCCGTACGCGGCGGGCCGCACGGTCGGGGACGCGCTCGCGGAGGGCTTGGTGCTGCCGCCGCTCGCCGTCGGGCCGGCGCTCTCGCTGCCGGACCCGGCCTTGGAGTCCCCGGAGTCCGAGGAGCAGCCGGCGGTGATCAGGACCGCGGGAACGGCTGCCGCGCAGACAAGCGCGCGGCGCAGGCGCTTGGCTCGCTGGTGTCGCTGGGCACGGTCGTCTCGCTGGGCTGCTCGCTGCATGGTTCCTTCACTCATGACGCTCGGTGTTCGTGCGGGTTCCTGCGGGGCCACGGTACGCGGTGAGGAGAGCGCGCGGTTTCCGTTCGCGCGCCCGGGGGCGGGGCCGGCCGGGCGGTCAGCCGCCGAGCGCGTCGTCCAGCCGCGCGGCCAGCTCACGGGCCCTGTCCTGCATTTCCTTGCTGTCCGGGACCGTTCCGACGGCCGTCGGCTGCTCCTCGTACTGGAGGGTGACGACGACGTTGGACGTGCGGAACACCACAGTCACCGTGCGCTGTTCGGCGGTCGAACCGGAGCTGCCCAGCTGATCGTCCAGATACGCCTCGTCGCCGAGGTCGGACAGGGTGCGGGGCTGGAGCTCGGCGGAGGCGTCGGCGGAGCCGGACGGCGAGGACGAGGCGGACCCCGAAGCGGCCCCGGACGACGGGGAGTCGGCGGAAGGGTTCGTCGCGGACGGGGACGCGGTGGTGCTCGGCGAGCCCTTCGCGGACGCCGTCGGCGCCGGGGACGAGGGCGGTGCCGTGCCGCCGCTCGGCGCGGGCAGGTCGGCGGCGGCCTGCTTCTCCTGGAACAGCCGCTGCGCCTGGTCGTCGTCGCTGACCGTGTTGTCGTAGGACACCACGCGCTCGAAGTCGACGGAGAGCCGGTCGGTGACGTCGGCCGACTCCACCTTCCAGCGGCAGCCCACCTTGCGGTCGGTGTCGTAGGTCAGCGCGGCCTCGCCCTGGTAGGCGTGGTCCCGCTGGCCGGGGTCGGTGATCCGCTGGATGCCGGGCAGCAGCGTGTCCAGGGCGTCGTGGCCGACCGCGCCGCACGGTTCGGGCAGCGTGCGGTACTTGCCGGGCTCCGCGGCCACGGTCGCCCGGCCGGTGTCGCCCGGGTTGGCGTTGTCCGCCGTGCCGTCGTCCCCGGAGCCGCTCGTGCAGCCGGCCAGCAGCGCCGCGAGGAGGGCGGCGGTGCCGGTTGCGTAGGCCTTCCGCTGCACGGTCGGGCTCCTCTCGACGGTCTGTGCGCGCTTGGTGCTCCAGTGTCCCCGCCGGTTATTCGCTTGCCGCGGCGGGGCGCCCCTTGCAGACAATGTGTATCGCACGCACTGCCGTGGACGCCGGTCCCTTGTCCTTTTCGATGACCTTGGCGCCTCTTTTGCGTTTTGCTGCTTTTAAGTCTTTTGTTGCCATTTTCCGGGGGAAAGAGGAAGACATGTCGTACGTGGAGATACCGGGCGCGAAGGTGCCGATCCGGATGTGGACGGACCCGGCGACGGTGGAGGACGTGGCCCTGCGCCAGCTCCAGAACGTGGCGACCCTGCCGTGGATCGAGGGCCTGGCCGTGATGCCGGACGTGCACTACGGCAAGGGCGCGACGGTCGGCTCGGTCATCGCGATGCGGGACGCGGTGTGCCCGGCGGCGGTGGGCGTGGACATCGGCTGCGGGATGTCGGCGGTGAAGACCTCCCTGACCGCCAACGACCTGCCCGGAGACCTGTCCCGGCTGCGGTCGAGGATCGAGCAGGCGATCCCGGTGGGGCGGGGGATGCACACGGACCCGGTGGAGCCGCGGGGCTTCCACGGGCTGGCCACGGCCGGCTGGGAGGACTTCTGGGAGCGGTTCGACGGGGTCGCCGACGCCGTGCGGTTCCGGCGGGAACGGGCCGTCGCGCAGATGGGCACCCTGGGCGGGGGGAACCACTTCGTCGAAGTGTGCACGGACGAGTCCGGCTCGGTGTGGCTGATGCTCCACTCCGGCTCCCGCAACATCGGCAAGGAACTCGCCGAGCACCACATCGGCGTGGCCCAGAAGCTCCCGCACAACCAGGGCCTGGTCGACCGCGACCTCGCCGTCTTCGTCGCGGACACCCCGCAGATGGCGGCCTACCGCAACGACCTGTTCTGGGCGCAGGAGTACGCCAAGTACAACCGCATGCTCATGATGGCGCTCCTGAAGGACGTGGTGCGCAAGGAGTTCAAGAAGGCCAAGCCGGTCTTCGAGCAGGAGATCTCCTGCCACCACAACTACGTGGCGGAGGAGCGGTACGACGGCATGGACCTGCTCGTCACCCGCAAGGGCGCGATCCGGGCCGGCTCCGGCGAGTACGGCATCATCCCGGGCTCGATGGGCACCGGCTCGTACATCGTGCGCGGCCTCGGCAACGAGCTGGCCTTCAACTCGGCCTCGCACGGCGCCGGCCGGCGGATGAGCCGGAACGCGGCCAAGCGGCGCTTCTCCACCCAGGACCTGGAGGAGCAGACCCGGGGTGTGGAGTGCCGCAAGGACGCCGGTGTCGTGGACGAGATCCCGGGCGCCTACAAGTCGATCGACCAGGTCATCGGCCAGCAGCAGGACCTGGTGCGGGTGGTGGCCAAGCTGAAGCAGGTCGTCTGCGTCAAGGGCTGACGCCGGGACCGGCCCGCAGCGAGTCCAGCCAGCGCAGCAGGCGGGCGCCCTCACGGGTCATGACGGCCGGGTCGCGCAGGGCGTGGGCCAGGAGGGACATGCCCTGGTAGGCGGAGACCAGGGTGAGGGCGTGGGCGTCGGGGTCGGGGACGTCCCAGGCGCGGAACTGGGCGGCGGCCCAGTCCATCAGGCGGCGGATCACCGCGCCGGCCTCCGCGGCCGGTGTGCCGTCCGCGCGTTTGCCGAGTTCGGCGGCCAGGGTGCCGAGGGGGCAGCCGTACCGGGCGGTGGTCTCGCGCTCCGACACCCAGGCCTCGATCAGGGCCCTGAGGCGGTCGCGCGGGGCCGGCAGCCGGTCCAGCCCGGCGGTGAGCTCGTCCAGCCGGTCGCGGTGCTCGCCCAGCGCGGCCCGCACCAGCTCGTCCTTGGTCTTGAAGTAGTAGTAGACGTTCCCGACCGGGACGCCGGCCTCGCGCGCGATGCCGGCGAGCGTGGTGCGCTCGACGCCCTGCTCGTGCAGGACCCGGGCCGCCGCCGCCGTGAGCCGCCGGCGCTTCTGTGCGGCCTGCGTCCGCCGGTCCACTGAGTTCGTCACCTGACTGACTATAGACAGCGCTGTCCCGGGTCCTACTTCGCGTGCCGTACCGCGGGGATGGACACCGGGGGCGCCGCGGACTCCGGTGAGCCGTCGCCCGCGGGCGCGCCGTCGGTCATCCCCGGTCCCGGTGCACCTTGGTGTTGGAGGCCTGGGCGCGCGGGCGCACCACCAGCAGGTCGATGTTGACGTGGCTGGGGCGGGTCACCGCCCAGGTGACGGTCTCGGCCACGTCGTCGGCGGTGAGGGGCTCGGCGACGCCCTCGTACACCTTGGCCGCCTTCTCGGCGTCGCCGCCGAAGCGGGTCAGCGCGAACTCCTCGGTGCGGACCATGCCGGGCGCGATCTCCACGACCCGGACCGGCCGGCCGACGATCTCCAGGCGGAGGGTCTCGGCGAGCACATGGGCGCCGTGCTTGGCGGCGACATAGCCGGCGCCGCCCTCGTAGGTGCCGTGGCCGGCGGTGGAGGAGACGACCACGACCACGCCGTCACCGCTCGCCTCCAGCTTCGGCAGCAGCGCCTGCGTCACGTTCAGGGTGCCGATGACGTTCGTCTCGTACATCGAGCGCCAGTCCGCCGGGTCGCCGGTGGCCACCGGGTCCGCGCCGAGGGCGCCGCCCGCGTTGTTCACCAGCACGCCGACCGTCTTGAAGGCGGAGGCGAACTCGTCCACGGCCGCGCGGTCGGTCACGTCGAGCTGGTAGGCCACCGCCGAGTGCCCGGCCCCGGTCAGCTCCTCGGCGAGGGCCTCGATACGGTCCTTGCGGCGGGCGGTGAGGACGACGCGGTAGCCGGCCGCGGCGAGCTGCCGGGCCGTGGCGGCGCCGATGCCACTGCTCGCGCCGGTGACGACGGCGATGCGGGAGGCGGCGGACGGGGCGGCGGTGGCCATGGCGGCTCCTGTTGCTGCGTCGGGACGGTTCGGTCCAGCGTAGGTGAGGCCTCAGCCGCCGTTCCGCGGTGCCCACATGATGATCGCCATCCCGGCCAGGCAGACCAGCGCGCCGGTGATGTCCCAGCGGTCGGGCCGGTAGCCGTCCGCGACCACGCCCCACAGGATCGAGCCGGCCACGAAGATCCCGCCGTAGGCGGCGAGGATGCGGCCGAAGTGGGCGTCGGGCTGGAAGGTGGCGACGAAGCCGTAGGCGCCGAGCGCGAGGACGCCCCCGGTGATCCACAGCGGGCCCCGGTGCTCCCGTACGCCCTGCCAGACCAGCCAGGCGCCGCCGATCTCGAACAGCGCGGCGACGACGAACAGGGCGGCGGAGCGGAGGACCGTCATACGGGCAGCTTCGCACGCGGCGCCCGTGCGGCCCCTGTCTCCTGTCGGAGGGCGCCTGCCGGGCGGCGCGCGTGGCATGCATCCGTACGGCAGTGGAGCGGCGAGCGGCGAGCGGAGAGTGGTGAGTGGTGAGGGGGCGTGCGGATGCGGGCGTGGGTGGTGGACGGGGACCGGGCGGAGGTGTCGCTGACCCCGTACAGCGGTGGGCCCGCCGAGGTCGCGGACGCCACGGTCCGGCTGCGCCGGCCGGTGCCGCCGGCCGAGCGGCAGGAGCTGCCGGCCCGGTGTGTGCGAGGACGAGCGTACGGTCCTGTGCGCCACCGGTCCGCCGGCCGCGGGCGCGGCGGGGGAGCGGCCGCGGCTGCCGGTACGGCTGCGGGAGCGGCCGTCGGAGCGGACCCCGGAGATCGAGACGGCATGGCGGTCCGATGTGCCGGACGAGGACCGCGCGAACGACCGCACGCGGGTGCTGGTGCCGGCCACGGGGGATGCGTACGCCTTCTGAGGCCGGGGGAATACCCGGGCCGGGCCGACCGTTGGAGGGGTATAGTTGAACGGTCAACCAAATGGAGGCGGTCATGCAGTTCGGGATCTTCACCGTCGGGGACGTGACCACCGACCCGACGACGGGGCGGACCCCGACCGAGGGCGAGCGGATCAAGGCGATGGTCGCCATCGCGCTGAAGGCCGAAGAGGTCGGGCTGGACGTCTTCGCGACCGGTGAGCACCACAACCCGCCGTTCGTGCCGTCGTCGC
>NZ_BAAASM010000057.1:0-70888 GCF_039532885.1 Streptomyces nogalater
GAGGTCTTCGCGTGCGGCACCGCGGCGGTGGTCACGCCGATCGGCCACGTCAAGACCAAGACCGGCCAGTGGTCCCACGGCGACGGCTCGACCGGGCCGGTGACCATGCGGCTGCGCGAGGCGCTGCTCTCCCTCCAGCGGGGCCTCACGGAGGACAAGCACGGATGGATGCGAAAGCTGGGCTAGGCCCGCGCCCCGAGCGGTACGACCGTCGTACGACCCGGGAACCGGCCGGGGTGCCGGGTTCCGGCCGTTAGGGTCGGGGCATGGCTATTCCCGAATTCCTCCGTGCGCTCAGGGCCTCCGCCGGGCAGCAGCTGATCTGGCTGCCCGGGATCACCGCGATCGTGTTCGACGACGACGGCAGGGTGCTGCTCGGCCGGCGGTCGGACACGCGCAAGTGGTCGGTGATCGGCGGCATCCCGGAGCCGGGCGAGCAGCCCGCGGCCTGCGCGGTGCGGGAGGTCTTCGAGGAGACGGCGGTGCACTGTGTGGCCGAACGGGTGGTCCTCGTCCAGGCGCTGCCGCCGGTCACCTACCCCAACGGTGACATCTGCCAGTACATGGACATCACCATCCGTTGCCGGGCGGTGGGCGGCGAGGCCCGGGTCAACGACGACGAGTCGCTGGAGGTCGGCTGGTTCGCGGTGGACGCCCTGCCCGGACTGGACGAGTTCGGCCTCTTCCGTATCAAGCAGGCCATGTCCGATGCACCCACATGGTTCGACCCTATGACCGGCGGCTGAAGTATGGGTGGTGGCCATATGTGGTGACGGTGGGCTCCCGCTTAGGGTCGGTGTATGACCTCGCCCACCCCCCTGCCCGCCGCCTCGCTGTCCGGTCCCGCCGCGCCGTCCGGTTCCGCCCGCGTGCCCGGCCCCGGCCCCCGGCCGGGGTCCCTCGCCCTCGACCTCGGCGGCCGGACCGCGCTCGTCACCGGGGCCGCCGGCGGCATCGGCCGCGCCTGCGCGCTGCGGCTGGCCGCCGCCGGGGCCGAGGTGCGCGCCGTCGACCGCGACGCGGCCGGCCTGGACGAGCTGGCCCGGGAGGCGGAACGGGCCGGCGACCTCGCGGGCACCGTCGTACCGCGGGTCGTGGACCTCACCGACCTGGACGCCGCCGAACGCGCCGCCGCCGGCACGGACGTGCTGGTCAACAACGCCGGGCTGCAACTGGTACGGCCCATCGAGGAGTTCCCGCCCGTGGTGTTCCACACGGTGCTGACCGTGATGCTGGAAGCACCCTTCCGCCTCATCCGCGGCGCCCTTCCGCACATGTACGCCCAGGGCTGGGGCCGGATCGTGAACGTGTCCTCCGTCCATGGTCTGCGCGCCTCCGCCTACAAGGCTGCTTATGTGGCCGCCAAACATGGTCTCGAAGGACTGTCCAAGACGGCCGCGCTGGAGGGCGCCGCCCATGGTGTGACCTCGAACTGTGTGAACCCGGCCTATGTGCGCACCCCACTGGTCGAGAAGCAGATCGCCGACCAGGCCCGGGCGCACGGCATCCCCGAGGAACGGGTGGTGTCCGAGGTGCTGTTGAAGGACAGCGCGCTGCGACGGCTCATCGAGCCCGAGGAGGTCGCCGAGGCCGTGGCCTATCTGTGCGGCCCGCAGGCTTCCTTCGTCACCGGTACCTCGCTCGTCCTGGACGGCGGGTGGACGGCCCACTGACCAGCCCGGAACCACCGGATCCGCGAGTTGTCCACAGGCCTGCCGGACCGGTGGCCGATACGGAATCCTGTGACCATGTCCCGCGATCACCTCCAGCCGGCACCCACCGGCAGCGCCGAGGCGCCGTACCTCGACCTGCTCGCCCGCGACGCCTCCGTGGAGGCCTTCGAGCAGCCCGTCCTGCGCGCCCGAACCGCCGCCGAGCCGGCCGGCCGGATCGCCGCGCTGGAAGAGGCCAGACTGCTCGCCCTGCGCGTGCGCGCCGAACTGGAGGGACGGCGGCGGCGCGAGGCGGAACTCTCGGCGCTCTTCGAGACCGCCCACGACCTCGCCGGACTGCGCGACGTGGACGCCGTCCTCCAGGCGATCGTGCAGCGCGCCCGCTCCCTGCTCGGCACGGACGTCGCCTACCTCAGCCTCAACGACCCGGCCCGCGGCGACACCTACATGCGGGTCACCGAGGGCTCCGTCTCCGCCCGCTTCCAGCAACTGCGCCTCGGCATGGGCGAGGGGCTCGGCGGTCTCGTCGCCCAGACCGCGCGGCCCTACGTCACCGACGACTACTTCGAGGACGGCCGCTTCCAGCACACCCGCGCCATCGACGCCGGCGTCCGCGACGAGGGCCTGGTCGCCATCCTCGGCGTGCCCCTGATGCTCGGCCCGCACGTGATCGGCGTCCTGTTCGCGGCGGATCGGCGGGCGAGGGTCTTCGAACGCGAACAGATCGCCCTGCTCGGCTCCTTCGCCGCACTCGCCGCGGCGGCCATCGACACCGCCAACCTGCTCACCGAGACCCGCTCCGCCCTGGCCGGCCTGGAGCGCGCCAACGAGATCATCCGGGACCGCAGCGCCGTCATCGAGCGAGCCTCGGAGGTCCACGACCGGCTCGCCGAACTCGTCCTGCGCGGCGGCGGGGTGCACGACGTGGCCGCCGCCGTCTCCCAGGTCCTCGACGGCACCGTGACGTTCACCGAGGCCGCGGCGGCACCGGCCGAGGCCCTGGAGGCGTCCCGCGCCGAGGGGCACGCCGTACGGCATGGCAGGGACTGGATCGCCGCCGTGGCCGCGGGCGGCGAACTCCTCGGCGCCCTGGTGCTGCGCGGCCACCCCGGCCTGGATCCGGTCGACCAGCGCACCCTGGAGCGGGCGGCGATGGTCACCTCCCTGCTGCTGCTCGCCCGCCGCTCCGCCGCCGAGGCCGAACAGCGGGTGCGCGGCGAGCTGTTGGACGACCTGCTCGACGCGCGCGACCGGGATCCGCGGCTGCTGCGCGAGCGGGCCGGCCGGCTCCAGGCGGACCTTGACGCCACCCATGTCGTCCTGGCCGCCCGCCTCGACGGCCCGGCGGCCGACGCCGACGAGGAGGCCGCGGCCCGGCGGCGGCTGTGGTCCGCCGCCTCCCACCTCGCCGCCACCCGGCGCGGGCTGGCCGCGGCCCGCGACGGCGGCACCGTCCTGATGCTGCCGCTCCGCGCCGGTGACACCGCCACCGAGGTGGCCCGCCGCACCTCCCGCCACCTGGGCACGGCCGTCCACCAGCCGGTCACGGTCGGCGCCTCCGCACCCGTCACCGACCTCGCCCGGAACCCCGAGACCGTGGCCGCCGCCTACGCCGAGGGGCGCCGCTGCCTGGACGCGCTGCGCCTGCTGGGCCGGGCCGGGGACGGCGCGGCGGCCGAGGACTTCGGCTTCCTCGGCCTGCTCCTCGCGGGCGAACGGGACATCGCCGGCTTCGTCGAGCGGACCATCGGCCCGGTCGTGTCGTACGACGAGCGGCGCGGCACGGAACTGGTGCGCACCCTCGACGCCTACTTCGAGGGCGGGATGAGCCCGGCACGCACCAAGGACGCGCTGCACGTCCATGTGAACACAGTGGCCCAGCGACTGGAGCGGGTGGGCCGCCTGCTGGGCCCGGACTGGCAGACCCCCGCCCGCGCCCTGGAGATCCAACTGGCCCTCAGACTGCACCGGTTGGCGATGCCGATACGCCACTGACCGGCCCCCGAGACAAGGCCGGCCGGTGCGGGCGCGGGCCCCGGCGCCGGTCAGCGCGTCCGCGCCCCGGCGGCCGGACCGGCCCCCGAGGGTTCGCCGTCCTCGTCCGCGATCCGGCCGAGGTCCCGGTGCCGTGTCTCGCGCGCGAGCGCCACGGCCACCAGGGTCAGCACGGCGGCGGCGATCACGTACAGCGCGATCGGGGTGGAGCTGTCGTAGTCGGCGAGCAGCGCGGTGGCGATGAGCGGGGCGGGCGCGCCGGCCGCCACGGAGGCGAACTGGGCGCCGATCGAGGCACCCGAGTACCGCATCCGGGTCGCGAACATCTCGGCGAAGAACGCGGCCTGCGGTGCGTACATGGCGCCGTGCAGCACCAGCCCGACGGTCACGGCCAGGATCAGGTACCCGAACGACCCGGTGTCCACGAGCGCGAAGAACGGGAACATCCACAGCCCGACACCGGCCGCGCCCAGCAGGTACACCGGCCGCCGTCCGACCCGGTCGGACAGCGCGCCCCAGGCCGGGATGACGGCGAAGTGCACGGCGGAGCCGATGAGCACGGCGTTGAGCGCGGTCTGCTTGGAGACGTCGGCCGAGGTGGTGGCGTAGACGAGGATGAACGCGGTGATGACGTAGTAGCTGATGTTCTCCGCCATCCGGGCGCCCATCGCCACCAGCACGTCCCGCCAGTGGTGGCGCAGCACGGAGACCAGCGGCGGCTGCTCGTCCACCTGGGCCCGCCGCGCCTCCGCCCGCTCCAACGCCTCCTTGAAGACGGGTGATTCGTCCACGGACAGCCGGATCCACAGACCGACGAGCACGAGCACCCCGGAGAGCAGGAACGGGATCCGCCAGCCCCAGGTGCCGAAGGCGTCGTCGGACAGTACGGCGGTCAGCAGCGACAGCACACCGGTCGCGAGCAGCTGCCCGGCGGGGGCGCCGGTCTGCGGCCAGGAGGCCCAGAAGCCGCGCCGCCGCGCGTCGCCGTGCTCCGACACCAGCAGCACGGCGCCGCCCCACTCGCCGCCGAGCGCGAACCCCTGCACCAGCCGCAGGGCGGTCAGCAGCAGGGGCGCGGCGGAGCCGACGGTGGCGTGCGTGGGCAACAGCCCGATGGCGAACGTCGCCCCGCCCATCAGCACCAGGCTCAGCACCAGCAGCTTCTTCCGCCCCAGCCGGTCACCGTAGTGCCCGAACACCAGCGCCCCCAGCGGGCGCGCGGCGAACCCCACGGCGTACGTCAGGAACGACAGCAGCGTCCCTACGAGCGGGTCGGAGTCCGGGAAGAACAACTCGTTGAACACCAGCGCCGCGGCGGAGCCGTAGAGGAAGAAGTCGTACCACTCGATGGTGGTCCCGATGAGGCTGGCGGCGACGATCCTCGGGAGGCTCGCGGGGGGTGGGGGAGCGGTGTTTCCGGATGCCATGTGCGCCACTTCCTCGTGTGCGGTGGGGACGGGTACGTGTCGGCACACGGTAGGAAGCCGCAGGTCAGGGGCACATGTGGCGGGGCACCATAGTTCGGGGGGCGGGTATGCGTGCGGGCACCATGCCGGGGTGGGGGAGGGGTGGTTCGGGGGCTGGGGAGTGGTCGAGAGCAGTGCTGGCCGGGACGCGTAGTTGGGGGTGATTCGACGGTGCGGTGCTGACTTCCGTGCTGGTTCGGTGCTGACTGGAAGTCGGACCGTTGTACGGCCTCCGCTGTGTGTGGAAGAGGTATGGCCGGCCCTGGCAACGGGTGGCGTACCGTTCGCGGGAGCGCGGGTACCGGACCGGGCTTCGGTCAGCAGTCCGGGGGCGGGCTGGATGACCATGCCGGCGAGAGGCAGGCTGCTTTGGTCTCGGTCGCGGGCGTGCTGACCGCCCAGTCCGGGGATCTGTAGACGTAGTCGGTGGTTCTGCCGATCGGGCCGGTGAAGGATCGCGCCCCACTGCGGGCGGCAGTGGCGTTCTGCCTTGATCAGGACCGTCGTACGGCCGGTGCTCGGCCAGTACGGCGCGGAAAGTGCGCTCGCTGTCCGGGGGCCGGATGCAGCCGGGAGGGTCTGCGCGAGCGCACCGGTGGCCGCGGCCCCGACGTGTGCGGCGAGGCCGTCGGCATGGAACGGCGCGATGATCAACAAGAGCCTGACCGTACGGGGCGCCCAGCAGCACGGTGAGGGTTACATCCCCATGCTGCTGGACCGGCTGGCGGCCGTCGACGGTCACGCCTACGAATGGATCGCGGTGTTCCTTCTGGACCACCCGCACATCGCCACATGCCAGCCGATCGACATGCCCGCCATCGCACGCACACGTCGCGACGGGGGCTTGCTCCTCGATCAGTTGCGGTCCACCACCGCCGTGCTGGACTACCTCTTCCGCGCCGCTGCCGAACCTCCTGTTCCGCTTGTGAGGAACCGGTGCGCTATTACCAATTCGCCGCCGCGGATGCTGCCGCACCACCCAAGGACATCACCACCAGGCCCCTTGAGGACGTGACCGCAGCCAACCGCTTCACCGCCCTCGTCGAGCTGCGCCTTCCACCGGGCCATGCCCTCGCGGGCGCGTTGTCGCTCGCTGCGCATTGAGGCGCAGTCCTGGCCAGTGCGTCAAACGTGCCATCCCGCCATGGCGCCACGCGTGTTGCTCCCTCGTGGACGCTCAGTCAGTAGGAGCTGACCAAACTGACCTGCGCCTCGAATCGGTAGCCCGGCACACAGCGAACTGCCTCTACCGGTATTTGGAGGCGCTCATGGTTACCGGCGCGTCAAATCATCAGGCGCAGCTACGGTGATCACCTGTCAGTCTAATGACGGCGGAGCAGATTTTCGCCGGAGCGGCGGCTAGAAAATAGAGTGCTTGTTCGATCGGATCGTCTTCTTTCTGTAGCTGGCGTGATACCTACGAAGACAGGGGAGAAGCGGCGATGATGATCGGAATGTCGGACGCTCTTGAGATCCTCGCCCTTGTCTGCACCGGGCTGTGAGCCGGATACGTGCTCGCTGTTCTGTTCAGGTGTCATGCCGCTTTGAAAAAGGTGGACGGCGCCTCGTTCTTCGTGGCACCGGAGGCGCGCGACGGGAGCGGGGCGACCAGGAGTCCTCGCGCGACCAGGGTGGCGGGTGGGTCGCCCGGGCGGCGTTCGAGGGACGTTGGAACGCCCTGCACGGCGCGCGGACCCTGTTCGCCGTCGCCGCCTTCGTCCTCGTGGCCGCGGCCCTCCCCGCTGAACCTCCGGCAAGGCGCTCGGGTCGAACCCTTCCGGTGCTTGAGCGCCCCGGGCCGGGGTCGTGCGGACCTACGTCTTGCGCTCGCGAATCGAGACGATCGCGTATGAATGCGAGCCGGTGAGCTATGTACCGTCTGCCGCGCGGAGAATTCAATGAAGCCATGAGCACTCAAGGACAGACCGCCGCGCCCATCCTCGTCATCGGCGGCACCGGTAAGACCGGACGGCGTGTCGTCGAGCGCCTGCAGGGACTCGGCCGCCCGGCCCGGAGCGGCTCGCGCAGCAGCGAGATCCCCTTCGTCTGGGAGGACGAGAGCACCTGGGAGTTCGCGCTCGACGGGGTCTTGGCCGCCTACGTGACCTACTATCCGGACCTCGCCTTTCCCGGTGCGAAGGAAGCCGTCGAGCGGTTCGCCGCGTTCGCCGTGGAGCGGGGCGTCCGCCGCCTGGTGCTGCTCTCGGGCCGGGGCGAGGAGGGCGCCGTCGCCGGCGAGGACGGCCTCAAGGCGTCCGGCTGCGACTGGACCGTCGTACGCGCCAACTGGTTCAACCAGAACTTCAGCGAGAGCTTCTTCCTCGACCCGGTCCGCTCGGGCGAACTGGCGCTCCCCACCGGCGACGCCGTCGAGCCGTTCGTCGACACCGACGACATCGCCGACGTGGTGGTCGCCGCCCTCACCGACGACCGGCACATCGGCAAGACCTACGAGCTGTCCGGCCCGCGCCTGCTGAGCTTCCACGACGTGGCCCGCGAGCTGTCGGCGGCCACCGGCCGGACCATCACCTACATCCCGGTCAGCGTCGACGACTACCGCGCGGCGCTGCGCGAGCTGGGTGAGCCGGAGGAGTTCGCGGACCTTTTCACCGTCATTGTCGACGGCCGCAACGCCAGCCTCGTGCACGGCGTCAGGGAAGCGCTCGGGCGGGAGCCCAAGGACTTCGCGGACTACGCCAAGGAGGCCGCGGTCACCGGCGTCTGGGACGCCTGACGAAACGGTGTCCCACAGCGGTGTCCGCCGGACCGGGGCACCCGGCCGGCGGACACCGCACCGACCGTGTATCGCCACAGACCGACCAAGCCAGGCGCCCCGGTGGCCGAGCACCGGGGGCCCAGAGAAGAGAGGGACGCGATGGACGGGCTGCTGTGGGGAGGCAAGGGTGTGAACGCGCTGCCCCGCCACCTTCGCGGATTCGCACAGACGCACTTGGCGCTGCGGCGCGACTCCCGGCGACTGGTGGCCGCAGCGCCGCTTCTGACATCCGTCGGTCTTCCCCGGGCCGCGGAGTGGTGGCGGCAGCTCAGGGCCATCGTGGACTGGCATCACCGCACGGAGGACGAGATCCTCTGGCCGGGCCTGATCGAGCACGTGCCGGAGATTGCCGTCGGTTCCCACCGCATGGGTGCAGGACCACGTGGCGCTCGACGACTCGATGTTCCGCGTGACCACGGCGCTGAAGGACGGACGCGCGGAGCTGATCGGCGGCCCCGTCGACACCTTCGACACCGTCCTCCACCGGCACCTGCACGTGGAGGAAGAACTGACCTTCCCGGCCTTCGCCCGCGTACCGGCCGGCGTGTTCGCCGCCTTGGAGCGCCGCGTCCTCGCGGCGGCGCCCCTCCGCGGCAAGCGGGTCCTGCCGCCATGGCTAGTGGACGGACTCCCGCAGCCGGACGGGCTGATGCCCGGACCGGTGCGCCTGGTCGGACGCACCCTGCTGGAAGGCGCCTACCGCCGTTCGCTCACCGGAATCCTGGGACCCCGGTGAACGGCCGCCCGCCGGGCCCGCTCGCGGTCGACGACCGCCCCGGCGGCGCCGCACACCCGCCCCACAGAACCGACCCGAGGTACACGATGACTGCCGACGCCCTCCCCGAGATCACCTCCAAAGACCCCGTGCTCGTCGTGGCCACCCTCGGCACCGGTCTGATGGCCGGTCTCTACCTCGCGTTCGACGTCGGCGTGATGCCCGTCCTCGCGCGCCGCGAGGACGAGAGATTCGTCGCCGCGATGCGCCGGGTCAATGACGCCTTGGACGATGACACTGCCTTTGGGGCACTCTTCCTCGGCGTGTTCATGGCGACCGGCGCGGCCGCTCGCCGACTCGCCCGCGCGCACCGCAGCGACGCCGCCCGCCTGGCCCGGGCCGCCACGGTGTTGTACGGCCTCAGCGTCGTGGTGTCGCTCTGCGTCAATCTGCCCCTGAACCGCCGGCTGCGCACCGCCACTTGCACATCGGCCGCAGCCCTGGCCGCGAGCAGGAAGGCATACGAGGGCCCCTGGCGCCGGGCCAACGCGGTCCGTACGACAGCTTGCCTGGGCGCTCTCACACTGCTGGGTGCCACGGCGCGGCGGCGGACGGCCGTGCGGACGCAGTGACCGTCGCGACAACCGGACATGGCGCCGGGACCGTTGACAGACTGGACGCGGGAACCACTGCGGGTCCGGAACCCCCCACGGGAGTCTGGACTTACGATCGCGCGCCTCCTTTAGGGAGCCGCGCCGCCCGACGGCGCGGCTTCACGGGGCGGGAGAGGCACGGCCAGGGTCGAGCGCGCCCCGCGAGAAACGACGGTGAGACGGTGCGAGGTGAAGGTTGTGGATACGCTCAGCGGTCTGCTGGAAAGCCCCAAGGCGCGGGGCGCCTTTCTGCTGAAATCGGTGTTCAGCCCCCCGTGGGGACTGCACATCGAGGACCGGGCGCCCCTGTCGCTGGTCACCATGCTGCACGGCTCGGCATGGGTGCTCCGCGAAGGGGTCGACCCGGTGCAGATCGCGGCGGGGGACGTGGCAGTCCTGCGCGGCCCCGAGCCGTACACGCTCGTCGACGACCCGTCGACGCCTCCGGGCATCACCGTCGGCCCCGATCAGCGCTGCAACACCACTGACGGCGAGGACGCCACCGAGGCGATGTCCCTGGGCGTGCGCACCTGGGGCGAGCCGCACCGCACCGGGTCGACCGTGATGCTCAGCGGCACCTACCAGGCGCCCAACGAGGTAGGGCGCAGACTGCTCGCCAGCCTGCCCGCGCTGCTCGTCCAGCCCGCCTCGGCCGCGCGGACCCCGCTGATCGGCATGCTGGCCGCCGAGGTGGACAAGGAGGACATCGGCCAGGAGGTCGTCCTCGACCGGTTGCTCGACCTGCTGCTCATCAATGTCCTGCGCTCCTGGCTCATGGAGCCGGGCACGGGCGCGCCGCTCTGGTTCCGGGCGCAGAGCGACCCGGTGGTGGGACGGGCGCTGCGGCTGCTGCACGAACGGCCCAGCCAGTCGTGGACGGTCGCCTCGCTCGCGGCCTCCGTCGGGGTCTCCCGGGCGGTGCTGGCCCGGCACTTCACCGAACTCGTCGGCGAGCCGCCGATGTCCTACCTGACCGGATGGCGGCTGACGCTCGCCGCCGAACTGCTACGCGATCCGGACCTGTCCGTCGCCAACATCGCCCAGCAGGTGGGCTATTCGGGGCCGTTCGCGCTGAGTGCCGCGTTCAAGCGGGAACGGGGCGTCAGCCCGCAGGAGTTCCGCCGGGGCAAGCGGTCCGAGGAGACCCTGACCACCGGCTCGGACGGGCGGACAGTGATCCTCAGAACCTGAGGCGTGTCCGGCCGTCGGACTCCGGCCCGGTGAGCCGAGGGGAGGCGGGGTACGGACCGGGGCGCGACCCGGCGGCGGCTTTTCGGGTTGGTCACCGGGCCGTGCCCGGAGCCCTCGCGGGAGTCCCGGCGGTGACGGCGGCCGCGTGTCGCGGCCCCCGCACGCGACACGGTCCGTCGGCCGCTGCGGGATGGGACGCGTCAGCCCGGAGGCGACGCGGCGCACAGGCCTGTGCGGGACGGGACGCGTCGACCCGTACGAGATCTGGCGCACCGGCCTACATGGGGAGCGCCCGGCCGCCCCGTGCCCGAAGTTGCGCTCCGCTGCTCGTACCGATCGACGCACCGCCCACGGGCACACCCGGCGTGCGTGCCGTCACCCCGTCCCTTCGGCTGGGCGGTGTCCTGCGCGGGCCTCTCCCCGGCACCGGGACGGACCCGGATGCGCCCCCGACAGACGGTCGGGCGTTCTATACAGGTTTCGCCGAGACGTTGCAGAAGCTTGTCGACCAGCAGGTGGCGCGCCGGGTGAAGTTCCTGTCGGGCAGAAGGCAGAGAAGAGGTAGGTGTCGCATGTTCCTGATGGGCGCGTTGCTGGTTGTCAGTTCGGTCACTACAGCGGTGGGCGCGGTGGTGGTCCTCCTCCTGTTGAGCCACCCACCGCTGCCCGTGCCCAGAACTTACGCGCTTGTTGCCCTGATCCTGGCTTCCTCGGCGGTGGCGGTGTACTGCTACGGCTGGTTCTCCGTCACAACGGGAGGGCCTTTCCCCGAACTGTGCACGAGCCGGAATGACGCCGGCGCCGACTTGACGGCCATCAAGCAACAGTATTGGCCTCTTCGAAACGCCTGCGTGTACTCCGACGGGTCGACCGTGGAGTACGTCTCGATGTCGGTCACTGTGTTCGTATGCCTGTTGACGGGTGCCGCCTCCGTCTCGGCCGGCACCTCCGTATACCTGCGCAAGCGAGTGAGAAAAACTTCTGGGGTGATCTCATAAACACCGATTTCTCGCGCCGCACCCTGCTCAGAGGATTCGCCGGTGTCGCCGCCGGAGCCGCACTGCTCGCCACGGGAGGACAACGAGGATCCGCAGCGCCTCAAGGCCGCGAAGAAGCTCGCCAGCATGCAGGCGACCCGATACTCCAGTGGCAGTTCGCTATTCCTGCTGGGCAGGAGCGTGCTTGTGAGGGCACTTGGCTGATGTGCCGTCAGGTGTCTGGAGTTCGTTCCTCCGGGTGCGGATCGGCCACTGCTTCGGCCGGGTGGACCTGCGTCGGCGGATGCGGGTCTGTGTGCACGGCCTGCTCGGACCGGTAGGCCGCAAGAACAGCCGGCAGCTGGCCGAGCACGCCGGTCACCGCACCCCCGCCGGGCTGCAGCACCTGCTGAGCCGGGCCCGCTGGGACCCCGACGAGACCCGTGACGACCTGCAGGAATACGTCGCCGAGAGACTCGGGGACCCGACAGTCCCCGGCGGCAGCGTGCCCCTGGACCTGCCGATGCGGTGGACACGCTGAGTGACTGAAGGAACGTGCAGGTCAGAGGCATACGTGTGGGGACACCATAGTTCTGGGCGCGGGAGTGCCCGTGAACACTATGGGTGGTGTGGTTCCGCCAGGGTCGGCCTCATGGCCCGCCGGCTCTCCGGGGGGAACATCATCTCCGGTGACGGGCACCCGGTTGCCGGTGCCGTTGCCCTGCCGGTCGTGCCGTTTGCCGCCGTTGGGCGTTAGTCAGGTTCGGGGGACGAGGGCACGGAACGAACGCGTGGTCGACGACCCCGTCCACAGGGGGAGGTGTTCTGCAGGTGCCGCGTCGAGAGCGTCCGCTGGATGTCGAGGACGGACCGCTGCTGGAGTTCGCCACGAAGCTGCGGAAGGTGCGGGAACAGGCGGGGAGCCCGACCTACCGGGACCTCGCACGCCGGGCGCACTATTCGATCGCGACGCTTTCCGCGGCCGCGGGGGGACGTCAACTGCCCACACTGGCCGTCACTCTCGCCTACGTCCGCGCCTGCGGGGGTGACGAGCGGGAATGGGAGCGGATCTGGCGCAGGACGGCGGCCGAATGCGCCGCCGGCCCGGCGCCGGAGCGGAGCGAGGAGACGGCCTGTGCGCCCTATGTGGGCCTGACACCCTTCCAGCAGGCGGACGCCGATATGTTCTTCGGGCGGGAGAGTCTCACCGACCGGCTGGCCGAGCACCTGAAGCGGAAGAGGCTGCTCGTTCTCCTCGGGGCCTCGGGGTCCGGCAAGTCGTCCGTGCTGCGCGCCGGGGTGCTTCCCAGGTTCCCGGCGGCCCTGCCCCTGGTGTTCACTCCGGGACCGGACCCTCTGGAGGAGTGCGCGATCCAGTTGGCGGCCATGGCGGGGATCTCTTCGGGCCCGTTGCGCGCCGAACTCGCCGTGGAGCCCCGCACACTTCACCGTGCGGTGCGGCAGGTCCTCGCCCGCTCGCCGGATCCGGGGCAGGAAGTCCTCCTCACCGTCGACCAGTTCGAGGAAGTGTTCACCCAGTGCGGTGACGCGGGGGAGCGCGACGCCTTCGTGGCCTCGCTCCTGCACGCCGCGCGGACTCCCGACAGCCGCTGCCGCGTCGTCCTCGCCATCCGGTCCGACTTCTATACGCACTGCACCCGAGTCCCCGGCCTGGTCGATGTCCTGGCCGACGCGCACGTCCCCGTCGGGCCGATGACCGTCGACGAGTTGCGCGCCGCGATCGTCCGGCCCGCCGCCCGTGCCGGGCTGAGTGTCGAGGGCGCTCTCCTGGCGACCCTCACGGCCGCCGCCCACGGCCGGCCCGGCACCCTGCCCCTGCTCTCCCACGCCCTGCGGGAAACCTGGCGCCGTCGGCGGGGAAACGCCCTGACCCTCGCCGGCTTCCAAGCGGCGGGCGGTTTCGAAGGCGCGCTCGCCCAGACGGCCGAAGACTTCCATTCCGGTCTGAGCGGCACCCAGCAGCGGATCGCCCGGCAGCTCTTCCTGCGGCTCATCGCTCTGGGCGAGGGCACCGAAGACACCAAGCGCCGCGTGCCACGCCATGAGCTCGACGACACCGCGGACGTCGCCCATGTCCTGGAACAGGCCACCCGGGCACGTCTGCTGACCGTCGACCGGGACCGTGTCGAGATCACCCATGAGGCCCTGATCGGCTGCTGGCCCCGCCTGGGCCGCTGGTTGAGCGAAGACCGGGAGCACTTGCGCCTGCACCGGGCGCTCACCGAGGCCACCGCGGTGTGGGAGTCGCTGGACCACCATCCCGACACCCTCTACCGCGGGGTGCGCCTGGCCGCGGTGAGGGACCTGCCCGAGGATGTGCTGACCGCCCGGGAACGCGCCTTCCTCGACGCGAGCCGGAGCGCGGAGGAGAGCGAGGCACGGCGCGTCCGCCGCCACCTCCGCCGTCTGCGCCGGCTCGTCGCGGCTCTCGTCGCACTGCTCGTCTGCGCGGCCTCGGCCGTCGCGGTCGCCGTGCACTTCCAGCAGATCTCCACGGCGCAGCGCAACCAGGCCCTCGCCCTCAAGGCCGTCGACACCTCGGCCGATCTGCGGATCCGCGACCTCTCGCTCGCCACCCAGCTGGCGCTGACCGCCCACCGTCTGCACCCGGGCAAGCACAGCCGCAGCGGCCTGTTCAACGTGATGTCGCGCCGCCTGACCAGCCACGTCCACGCGGTGAGCGTCACCGGGGACGGACGCACACTGGCCGTGGCACACGACGGCGACCGTCTGGAACTGTGGGATCTCGAAGACCCTCGGAACCCCGCCCTCCAGGCCCGCCCCGACGGCCACGGCAAGGGCATCGGCCTGGCGACGGTGACCTTCAGCCCGCGGGGGAACCTTCTGGCCGGCGTCGGCTGGAAGGGCGAGATCCAGCTCTGGGATGTGTCCGGCCCCCGTCGGCCGCACCTGTTGTCGGTCTTCCCCGCCGGCCACAAGGACTACGTCTTCTCGCTGGACGTGAGCCCGGACGGCCGGATGATCGCCACCGGCAGCTACGACGACACCATCCGGCTGTGGGACGTGGCCGACCCGGCCCGTCCCCGCTTCCTGAAGCAGCTGACCGGCCACACCGGCAACGTCAAACCGGTCGCTTTCAGCCCCGACGGCACGACCCTGGCCTCCGGCTCCGACGACCGCACCGTCCGCCTGTGGCACGTGAGGAACCCACGCCACGCCCGACTGATCACCGTGCTCAGGGGCGGCCACAAGGACTTCGTCGACACGCTCGCCTACAGCCGGGACGGTCGCTCGCTCCTCTCCGGCAGTGACGACGGCACCGCGCGCCTGTGGGACCCGACCGATGCGGGACACCCCATGCGCGGCCGGCTCAACGGCCACACCAGCGTAGTCACCAGCGTGCACTACGCCGGCCCGGACCACCGGACCGCCGCCACGGCCTCACGGGACGGGACGGTGCGGATCTGGAACACGACCGACCTCGCACACCCCGTCGAACGGGACACGCTCCCCCTCTCCTCGGGAGGATTCTTCACCGCGCTCCCCCTCCCGACGCGCGGCCTGATCGTGACGCTCAGCCAGGACGGTGCCGTCGACATCTGGAACACGGACCTGTCCTGGACACTCACCCATGCCTGCGGACAGGTCCGCACCCCCCTCAGCCGCGCCGAGTGGTCCCGCCACTTCCCGGGCCTCGACTACCGTCCGCCCTGCGCCGGCCGGACGCGTCCGTGACTCAACCGCCGAAGCCCCGCACACGGAACTGCATGACGTGGTACGGCCAATTCACCTTCCCGTCGTTGTTCCACTGGCTCACCGACAGATGGAGGTCGCGGAGCGTCGAGCCCGGGATGATGTAGCCGCCGTACAGCTGGGCGACGTGCGTATCGTCCTCATGGCCCCAGGCGCCGCCGTGAATCAGGGTCTCGCGGCGGGCGGAGGGGAGGTTCGACGCGGGGTGGTCCACGATGATGCCGTCGATACGGTAGTCGCCCTGGTTGAACCAGGTCAGCACCCACTTCCCGTCGAGCGGACGCAGGCACAGTTCCCCGAACCCGCCCTCCAGGACGGGGGTGGGCGGGTTCCCCCATCCCCAGGAGCCGTCGCGCCGGCCCCATGGCTGGTAGGCGCCCGGATCGGTGATCCGGCCGGGCGGTACGCGGTGCAGGATGATCGGCTTGTCGCGCTGATTTCCCGTCGAGTACACGTACACGTACCCGTCGTCGCCCAGTGCCCAGGTGAGCAGCTGGAACAGCCCGCCGTGCAGGTCGGCGGGGAACTTGGCGCCGGTGTGGGTCCAGGTCGCGCCCGAGTCGTCCGAGCGCCAGATCTCGGTCCACACCACGTTGGGGTAGGGCTTGTTCACCATGGCGTGCAGGTAGATCGTGCCGCCGATGGCGATCACGTCGGAGGGCAGCACGGTGGAGAACTCGGGATTGTCGTGGTCGTAGGCCCAAAGCTGCTGGGCGTGTTCCCCGCCCACCGCGCCGGTCCACCGCACGCGCTTGGTCAGCGGGTCCGCTTCCCCGTAGAGGGCGACGGGCGAGCGCCACCAGCCGCCGCCGACCCGGGCGTGCTCGAAGGTGTCACCGAAGACGAACAGAAGCCGGCCGTCGGGCGTACGGACGGGCACCCCGAGGTCGGTGGCCTCCATACGGAAACGCGTGGTGATCCCGGGGCCCGTGAGATCGGCGACCTTGTCGACCCGGAGAGCCCCGGCCCGCGACCGCGCGGGCCGGGCACCCTGTGCCTCCGGGGCGGAGACCAGGGCCGAGGCGCCGGTGAGGACGGCTCCCGCCGCGGCCCGGAGGAACGTCTTGCGGCTGACTGCCGGGTGCCGTGGGCCGGCCGGCGTTCCCTGCGATTCCGTGATGCTCATGAACTCTCCTCGTCGTCAGACGTGGTGGAGGAGACCGGCCCCGTCCTGGGGCGGGGCTCCACGGGTCGGGTCCGTGCGCCCGGCGTCCGAAGCGCCGGGACGGGCCCGGTGGCCGGCCCGCGGCCGGCGTCCGAGCCCGTCCCGTCCCCCGCTCGGCTGCCGCTACGGGAACCGGGTTACCGCCAGTTCTGGAAGTCGAGGCTGTTGCAGGCGAACAGGCGCAACCCGGCGTTGCTGTCGTCCAGGCACGTGCCGGCCGCCTGGTTCTGGAAGACCACGTTGCCGCCTCCCTTGCGCACCCACCAGCTGACCTCCCGGGAGCTGTTGCACCCGCCCATCGTCAGACGCCCGCCGCCACTGGCGAGACACTGGCCGGTGGCGATGTTCCTCAGGCGCCGGGTGCCGTCCTGGAAGACGTGCACCTCCCACTTCTGGAAGTCCAGGTTGTTGCAGTCGAAGGTGCGCACACCCGCGCTGCTGTCGTCCAGGCACTTGTTCGTGGCCACGTTCCGGAAGGTCTGCACGGGGTCGGCCGCGCGGGACACGGCCTTGGTGACACGGGTCCCCGTGCCGGTGTTCCCGGGCCCGTCGGCCGCGGCCGTACCGGCCGCCGACGCGGACAGCAGGGCACCGGTGGTGGCCAGTGACAGGAGTACGGCCCGGAGCACCTTCACGCGCTGATTCATCGTGATCACGTTCCCTTCGTCGTGCGGCGCCGCCGGAGCGCTGATGCCCGGCGTTCATCGCCAGGACAGGTCTAGCCGCTCCCGTTTGTTCACGTTCGGGGGCTTCCTTCCGAACAAACAAATCCTGAACACGCCCGATGCACCCGGCCGGGGCGGGACGCCTGCCGCTCGTACTCCCGCGCTCGTCGCCGGCGGAGGCCGGGTCCCGCACGGGCGCCCCCGTCGGCGCCCCCGGGCATCGGCGGCGGGCCTGCGGCACCCGGCGGCGAGCGTGAGGCGGCGACGCGGGCCCCGGTAAACTCACTCCTCGCAGTTCCGCCACGAGAAGGCCCCCGCCATGCCCCACCCCCAGTCCGTGGACCGCGCGCTCGCCCTGCTGGACGAACTGGCCGACGCCGACGGCCCCCTCAGCGCCAAGAGCCTCGCTTCCCGCCTGGGCTGCTCCCTGTCCACCGTGTACGAACTCCTGGGCTCCCTCTCCGCCCGCGGCTACGTGGCCCGCGGCCCGCGCGGCTACGGCCCCGGGCCCCGGGTCTCCGCCCTCCATACGGCGTTCCGCCGTCACGTCGGCGCCGACACCGCCGTGCCCGCGCTGCTGGAACGGGTGAGGCGGGCCACCGGCGCACCGGCGTACTTCACGGTTTACCGCGACGGGCTGATCACCACCGTCGACACCACCGCGCCCCTGGCCGACCCGGCCAGCCCCTGGCAGATCGGCCCGGAGACCCGGGCGCACGCCACCGCCCACGGGAAGGTCCTGCTCGCCGGCCTCTCGCGCCCCGAGCGGCGCCGCTACCTCACCGCGCACGGCATGGCCCGCCTGACCACGCGCACCATCACCGACCAGGACCGCTTCGAGGCGGAGGTCGCCCGGGTCCGCACCCGCGGCCTCGCCGTCTCCGTCGCGGAGGCCGACCCGGCCTACACCTGCCTCGCCGTTCCCGTCCCCGGGCACCCCCGGCACGCGCTCTCGGTGTCCCTCTCCGTCGCCGACTACCGGTGCCGGGGCCCGCGCGTCGGCTCTCTCCTGGCCGACGCGGCGGCCAGGTTTCCGGCCCTGCCGGAATAAGGCGCCCTCGGGCTGTGCCGTCCGTCCGGCCCCGCCCAGACTGACCGCATGATCTTCATCGCCGTCCGCTACACCCTGCGTCCCGAGGCCGCCGACAACTGGCCCGCCCTGATCGCCGACTTCACCGCCGCGACCCGCGCCGAACCCGGCAACCTCTTCTTCGACTGGTCCCGCAGTGTCGAGGACCCGTGCCGGTACACCCTCCTTGAGGCCTTCGCCGACGAGGCCGCAGGCGCGGCCCACGTCCGGTCCCCGCACTTCGAGCGGGGCCTGTCCGTCATGGCCGAGGCCATCGCCGAGATCCCCGAGATCATCCATGTCCCGCTGCCGGACCGCACGGGCTGGGACCGGATGGCCGAGCTGACGCCGCGGGCCTGAACGTGCCGGCCGGGCCCGCGTACGCCGGGGCGTTCGCAGCACGGCACCCGACGAGGAGGCCACCGGCTTCCAGGGTGCGCGACGAGGTGCCGCGGGCCCTTCCCGGTGACGGCCGGCGCCCGTGACGCCGTGGCATCCGCGCCGGTAGGGCCGCCCGGCCCGCTTCCGCCGTGGGGCGGTCGGACCTCCCGGCGGCCCTGCAGCCCGGCCTTCTTCACCAGATCCCGTGCAGCAATCCACGTCTTGTGGAAGTGTGGCGGCCATCGGGTCCTCGCTGCGGCCACGACCGGATACCGCTGAGGCTCGACAGAGCCCGCCGGCCGGTCGTGTTCGCACAGGGCCCCACTCCGCCGTCTCCGACAGCTCATCGAAGGCTTCCATGCCAGCCTGTTACGGGGTGCCACACGGTCCGCTGTCATCCGGGCAGACCATGGCCACCGACGACATCAGCGTCATCACGTTGCACGGCGACATCGACCACGACACCATCGACCACCTGCGGGACGTCCTGCTCTTCCCCCACGGCGCGGCCACGGCCCGCACGGTGATCAGTCTCAGCGCCGTCACCTTCATCGACTCCAGCGGCATCAACGCCCTCATCACCGCCCACCACGCCGCCCGCCGCTCAGGCGGCTGGCTGCGTCTGGCCGGCCCGGTCGCATCCGTCCTGCGCGTCATCCAGATCGTCGGCCTGGACAGCATCATCCCCTGCTACGCCACGCTCCCTCACGCTCTGGCCGCCTGACGGCACCTCCCACGCGTCCACGCCGCGGCGCCTGATCGTCGGCCGGACAACGAGCTGCCGTGCGGCGGCCGGCGCAGCCGAATGCGGCGCGCGAGCGGTGGGGTCGCGGTTCAGGCGGCGTGCTCCGCCTCAAGGGCCTCGTCAAGGGTGGCGTGCAGCGGGATGACGTCATCGAGGCAGACGATGTGCAACAGGTCCGTGATGAGCTTCGGGGTGTCAGCCAGGCGCAGCCACCCGCCGCGGGCCCGGGCGGCGTTGTTGGCGGCGACCAGGACGTTGATGCCGCTGGAGTCCATGAAGGTGACCTCGCGGAAGTCGATGACGGTGCACCGGGCGCCCTCGTCCTCGGGGACGAGGGCGTGACGCAGGGCATCGGTCGTGGTGTGGTCGATCTCCCCGGCGAGGGCGACGACGTGCACGCCGTCGGCGGTGGCGCGCCGGGAGACGGTCAACTGGGCTTGGTTCATACCGTCCGTCTCCCGCTCCTTGAGGTGGATGCCCGCTGCCGCGAAGGCTCTGCCTCCACGCAAGCGCAGGGTGCAGCCTAACGTCAACCGTGTCCGGGCAGGGATGAAGCCCCCGTACACGGGGCACTCGGCATGTGGCTGTGGGATGCTACGCGGACACGGCACGCATCCTGTGTAACGATCATTTGGGGCGGGCGAGGGCATGGAGCAGGCCGCGGGGGACGAGGGACAGACAACACGGCGCGGCCAGGAGCTGTCGGCGTCGGCCGCCTACGACGGCGATCCCTCCTGCATCGGTGACGCCCGGCAACTGGCCACCCGCTTTCTCACCGAGGTGCAGGCGGTGTACGGCCTGCCCGTCTCGGAGCGGGCGCTGGGCATGACACAGCTGGTGGTCAGTGAGCTGGTCACCAACGCGGTGAAGTACGCGCCCGGCCCGGTCATCCTCGACCTGCGGATCACCGGTGGCGCGGTACGGGTATCGGTATGGGACAGCGACCCGGTCCTGCCCGACGTCGCCGCCACCGACCCTCGGCGCGTGGGACGGCACGGACTGGAGATCACCCTCGCCGTCAGCCAGGGCTTCGAGGTACACCGCGAACCGGTCGGCAAACGGGTCACCGCGCTGATCGCACTGGCCGACGACCCGGACGGAAACGTCGCCGGCCGCAGCGCCCCGTAGGCCCCGGGAGGCCCCTCGCATCGGCCGGGCCGGTCGGCTCGTCTCACCGCTCGCGCTGGATGCGACCTTCGTGCGGCCGTTTGGATCACGGCGGTGCGGCCGTCGGCGGCCCGCGTCGGGTTCGTGCGCCGTGGCGCCGGCCGGGGGCGTCACGGACGATGTCGACGCCGTCTCCACCCGACGTATGGCGACCCGGCAACGGCAGCTGAGTGGTGGTGGCCGGTCGGGGGAAGAAGGGGTCGCGACCGGGGAGGTGCGTGGGTGGACGGCGGACGTCTGGAACTGGACGACGTGCTGCGCGCGGCGGAGGACGCCGCGCCGGTGGAGTCGGTGGACGTGGTCGCCCGGAACCTGGAGAAGCGGTTCGGGGCGCAGGAAGTGTCCTTCCTGCTCGTGGATCTGATCGGGCAGGAGATAGTCCGGCTGCCACGCGCCGGTGATCCTCCCGGCGGTCCGGAGCGCCGGCGGTTGCGTGGCAGCGTGTACGACCGGGTCCTGCGCGGTCAGCGGCTCCATGAAGAGACCGACGACGAGGGCGGGGCCCGCCTGATCGCGCCGGTCACGAACCGAGGGGACTGCATCGGCGTCCTGGAGTTGACACTGCCCTGCGTCGATGACGACGTCCGCGAGCAGGTGGCGCAGGCTGCCCACGCGCTGGCGTACATCGTGGTCACCGACCGGCGCTTCACCGACCTGTACCACTGGGGGAGACGCACGACCCGCACCAGCCTGGCGGCGGAGATCCAGTACCAGCTGCTGCCGTCGGCTCCGTGCTGCGAGGCGGCACAGTTCACCCTGGCCGGTGGTCTGGTCCCGGCCGACGACATCGGCGGCGACACCTACGACTACGCCCTCGACCGGAACACCCTGCACCTGTCGATCACCGACGCCATGGGCCACGACACCGCTTCGGCGATGCTGGCCACCCTCACCGTCAACGCCCTCCGCGGCGCGCGCCGAGCCGGGTGGGGGATCACCGAGCAGGCGCGGGCCGCACACGAGGCCGTACACGCCTACGGCCGGGGCATGACCACCGGCCAGCTGCTGCGCATCACCCTGGACACAGGCGCCTGCCGACTGGTCAACGCCGGTCACCCCTGGCCGCTGCGGCTGCGGCAGGGCCGGGTGGAAGAGGTGCCGCTGAAGGTCAACTTGCCGTTCGGCATCCCCGCTCCGGTCACCTACGAGGCACAGGAACTGGAGCTGCTGCCCGGAGACCGCCTGGTGCTGATCACCGACGGCATGCAGGAACGCGACGCTCGCGCCGTGGATCTGCCCGCTCTTGTCCACGCCACCCGGGAGGAGCACCCCCGTGAGGTGGTACGGGCCCTGACCGAAGCGATCCACGACGCCTGCGAAGGGCATCTTCCCGATGACGCGACCGCGCTGATTCTCGACTGGCACGGAACCGACTCCTGGGAACGCACCACCGACGCCGGCTCCAACACGCGCGATCATCCCCTACGGCCCGTCCGCTGACGCCGCCCCGTGCACGAGCCGGCCATCCCACGGTGCAGGCGTTCGTGTCGGGAGAGACGGGTACCCGTGGCGTCCGTGAGGGACTGTGCGGTGTCCTTGATGCGGCTGATGCAGGCGAGTCATACGGCCACGCTTGAGCAGCTTCCGGCAATGATCGCCGAGCACGCCGCCGCGGCGGGCATGTACGACGTGGCGATCTTCGTGGTCGATGTCCGCGACACGGTGCTGCGCCGGCTCACCGGCAAGGGGCCGACCGCGGGGGAGAGCGGAGAGGAGTTCACCGTTTCGGGGAGCCTGCCCGGCCAGGCATACCAGCGTGTGGAACTGCTCCCGGAATCCGAAGGGGACGAGGCGGGCGGACGGAGGTGGTGGGTGGCCGTCACCGACGGTGTCGAGCGGCTGGGTGTCCTGCGAGCCGACACTCGAACAGATGACGAACCCATCCGGCAGGCACTGCGCGACCTGGCGTCCATGACAGCCCTGCTGCTGCTCAGCAAGAGGTCCTTCAGCGACTCCTACGCACGTCTGGTGCGTACCGAGCCCATGAACGTGGCCGCGGAGATGCAGTGGAACCTCACCCCACCGCCCGCCTACGCCGGACACAACGCCACCGTGGGCGCCGTGATGGAACCCGCCTACCAGGTCGGCGGGGACGTCTTCGACTATGCCGTGGCCGGCAGCACCCTCCACCTGGGCGTCTTCGACGCCATGGGCCACGACACCACGGCAGGCATCACCGCCAACGTCGCCGTGGCCGCCTGCCGCAACGCCCGCCGCCAGGGCGCCTCCCTGCCCGAGACCAGCGAGCAGGTGGAACGGACTTTGATCGAACAGTTCAGCAACAGCCGTTACGTCACCGGCATCCTGGCCGACCTCGACATGGAAAGCGGTCGGCTGACGTGGATCAACCGCGGCCACCATCTGCCGATCCTGATCCGCGGCAACCGCTGGACCACCGAACTCGCCTGCCCTCCGGCCGGCCCCATGGGCGCCGGCCTCGGCCTGCCGGTCACCATGGCCACCGAGCAGCTCCAGCCCGAAGACCGCCTGCTGCTCTACACCGACGGCATCGTCGAGGCCCGGGACGCCCGCGGAAGAGAATTCGGCCGGGACCGGTTCGTCGACTTCATCAAGCGCCATCACTCCGGCCAGCACACTCTGCATGAGACCCTGCGCCGGCTGATGGCCGCCGTAGTGGAACACCACGACGGGAAGCTCGACGACGACGCCACCGTCCTGCTCACCGAATGGCGCGGCGGCCACCAGGAGGAGCTGAACCCGTGAACCGTGGTTCACGCAGAGGCGCTCAAGTGGTGTGCTCGTCTGTGAGGTGTCGTACTCCGAGGAGCGTGCCTGCTTAGCAATGAGTCTGGTGGGAAGTCGGAGGTGCACAGCGCCCCTCCGGAGGTCCGGCGGGGCGGGGTCGATTCCCGGGTGAGGCAGTCAGCGTTCGCCCCGTCACCTTAGGAGTGCCGTGACCGTTCGCATCGGAGTGGAAGAGGAATTCCACATCGTCGAGGTGGAGACGGGCCTGCTCGCGCCACGAGCCGACACCATGCTGGAGAAGCTCCCCGCAGACACCTTCACGACCGAACTGCAGCAGGCGACCGTCGAGACGAACAGCGGTGTGCATGAGACGCTCGCCGGCCTGTACGACGACGTGATCGGCGCCAGACGCAGGCTCGATGCCGCGGCGAGCGCCCACGGGCTGGCTGTGGTGGCCGCCGGTACCGTGCCGCTGGCCCGCACCCAGGACACCCGCCCGACCGCCGGGCGCCGCTACCGCCACATGGTCGACGAATACCGCATGGTCGCCGACGAGCAGCTGATCTGCGGAACCCACGTCCACGTCGACGTGCCCGACCGCGACCTGGCCGTGCGCCTCATGTGCGAGGTGGCCCCGTGGCTGCACGTCCTGCTGGCGCTGTCCGCCAGCTCTCCCTTCTGGCTGGGCGCCGACACCGGCTACGCCAGCTGGCGCACCATGGTGTGGCAGCGCTGGCCCACCGCGGGCCCGCCGGGCTGCTTCGCCGACGCCGCCGAGTACGACGCGGCCGTGCGGTGCCTGATCGACTCGGGTGTCATCACCGACGCCGGAATGATCTACCACGACATCCGGCCGTCCGCCCACCAGCAGACCCTCGAACTGCGCATCTGCGACGCCTGCCCCCGGCCGGAGACGGTCGTGCTGGTCGCCGGGCTCTACCGCGCCCTGGTGACCGAGGCCCGCCGGCGGCTGGAGGCGGCTGACGCGCCCGTGTGCGCCGGGCGGCACGAGTGGTTGCGCGCCGCTTCCTGGCGGGCCGCGCGGTCGGGCCTCGAAGGCGCCTTGATCGACCCCGAGACCCGTCACGAGGCACCCGCGGCCCAGGTCGTACGGCGTCTGCTGGCACGGGTGCGCCCGGCGCTCGAGGCCGCCGGAGACTGGCCCACGGTCCGCGACCTCGCGGAGCGGGCCCTGGCGGCCGGCAGCGCCGCCCACCGCATGCGCCGCACCGCCGAAGCGGAGGACCTGCTCGCCTGCACCGATCTGGTGATCGCGGAGACCCGGGGCGACGCCCACCCGCGCCGCAGGCCCGCCGCTCCCGCCCGGCACCTCGCCGCCCCGGGACGGCCCGTCGCCCACCCTTCCGGGGCCGGCCGGGCCGGAATCGCCGGCCGCTGAGCACGCGCCGCGTCCGGTACCCGCCCACGCGCCGCATCCGGTTGCCCAGGCACGCGCCACACGCCGTACCCGCGTACGCGCCACATCCCGTACCCACCCTTGTCGCGAAGGAGAAGCAGCACCGTGTCGATCAGTCCCGGTCACATACCGGCGGGCGGCCCGCCGCGCACCTCGTCGCCGCGCACGCCGTGCGACCCGTACGCGCAGCAGGGAGGTCGTTGCCGATGTGCGGCCTGAGCGGAGAGATGCGCTTCGACGGCACGCGTCCGGACCTCGCGGCCGTCGAGCGGATGAATGACCGGCTCGCCGCCCGCGGGCCCGACGGTGAGGGGGTGTGGGCACGGGACGCCATCGCGCTGGGACACCGCCGTCTGAAGATCATCGACCTGTCCGAGCGCGGGGCGCAGCCGCTGACCGACACCGAGCAGGAGATCACCGGCGTCTTCAACGGGTGCGTCTACAACTACCAGGAGCTGCGCACGGAACTGACGGCCCTCGGCCACCGGTTCCGGTCCACCTCCGACACCGAGGTCGTCCTCGCCGCCTACCGGCAGTGGGGTACCGCCTGCGTCGACCGCTTCTACGGCATGTTCGCCTTCGCCCTCGTCGAGCACCGGACCGGCCGTCTGATCCTGGGCCGCGACCGGCTCGGCATCAAGCCCCTGTACCTGGCACAGACCCCGGGACGGCTGCGCTTCGCCTCCTCGCTGCCCGCCCTGCTCGCGGCCGGCGGCGTGGACACCTCGCTCGACCCGGCCGCCCTGCACCAGTACCTCAGCTGGCACGCGACCGTGGCCGCCCCCCGGACCGTGCTGGCGGGGGTGCGCAAGCTCCCCCCGGCCACCGTGCGGGTCGTCGAGCCGGACGGCACCCACCGGGACCATTGCTACTGGCAGCCGTCGTACACACGCCGCCCCGAGCACGCCGGCATGGACGCCGCCGAGTGGCGGGACGCGGTGCTGGAAGCGCTGCGCACCGCCGTACGGCGGCGGATGGTCGCCGACGTCCCGGTCGGTGTCCTGCTGTCCGGGGGACTGGACTCCAGCCTGATCGTGGCCCTGCTGGCCGACGAGGGGCAGCGGGACCTGGCGACGTTCAGCGTGGGCTTCGAGGCCGAGGGCGGCGACGAAGGGGACGAGTTCCGCTACTCCGACCTGGTGGCCAGGGAGTTCGCCACCGATCACCAGCGGTTCGTGGTCCCCTCACAGCGCGTGTCCACGGCCCTGGACGCGGCGGTCGCGGCGATGAGCGAGCCCATGATGAGCCACGACGTGGTCGCCTTCCACCTGCTGTCCGAGCAGGTGTCCCGGAACGTCAAGGTCGTCCAGAGCGGGCAGGGCGCCGACGAGGTCTTCGCCGGCTACCACTGGTACCCGCGGCTGGCGTCCGCGGCCCGCGAAGAGGAGCCGCAGCGGTATGCCGAGACGTACTTCGACCGGACGCACGCCGACCTCGCCGCGATGCTGCGACCGGACATGCTGCCGCCGGACGACGTCTCCGGCCGGTTCGTCCGGGAGCACATGGCGGCGCCCGGGGCCGAGACGGCGCTCGACGCCGCCCTGCGCCTGGACACCCATGTCATGCTGGTGGACGACCCCGTCAAGCGGGTCGACAACATGACGATGGACTGGGGCCTGGAGGCCCGCGTGCCGTTCCTGGACCACGAACTGGTCGAACTGGCGGCCGCGTGCCCGCCGGAGCTGAAGCTGGCCGACGGCGGCAAGGGCGTCCTCAAGGAGGCCGGCCGCAAACTGCTGCCCCGCGAGGTGGTCGACCGCCCCAAGGGCTACTTCCCGGTCCCGGCGATCACCCACATGGCCGGACCCGTCCTGGACAGGGTGCGGGAGGCGCTGAACGCCCCCGAGGCGAAGCGGCGCGGCGTCTTCCAGGACTCCTACGTCGCCGAACTCCTGGCGGCCCCCGACCGACACCGCACCAAGCGCGGAGCGAACGCACTGTGGCAAGTGGCTTTGCTGGAGATATGGCTGCAGACGCACGGAATCTGACCGGGGAGCCCCTCACGGTACGGCCACCCGCCGCCGGCCCGGCCGGTGCCGGGCGGCCCACCGCCGTCCGCCCCGTCCACGCCGTCCCCCTGAAGCGGACCGTCCCCCCGTCCCCGCCGGCCCAGGCCGGCCGTACCGCCGCCTTCGCCGCACCCGCCCGCGTCCCGCTGCCGAACGCCTCCGGGCCGCGCGAGGCGACGACGCGGCTCATCGCGCACGGCTGCTGGTACCCCTCGGCCGACCCGTCCGGCACGCGCGTCGCCTTCATCTGCGACCGAGGCGGTGTGCCACAGCTGTGGACGGGCCCCGTCGACGGCGACGACGTGCACCTGCTCGACGACGGACCGGACCCCGTGACGGAGGTGTCCTGGTCGCCCGACGGCCGCTGGATCGCCTACACCACGGCCCCCGGCGGCGGTGAGCACACACGGGTGCTGTGTGTCCGCCCCGACGGCGGCGACCGGCACATCCTCGCCGGGGCCGAGCCGGGCAGCTCCGCCCACCTGGGCTGCTGGGCCTACGACGGATCGGCGATCGCGGTCACCGTCGCGGTCCCCACCGCCGTACCCGCCCCGGACACCACGGCGGAGGCCGGCGCGCCCGGCCCCGGCCCGGCCGACGGCCACCTGCCGGGCCACTGGCAGGGCGGGACGGGCGACACGAAGCTCCTCGGTCCGGCACCCCACACGGACCCCGGACCCGGGTGGCCGTCCCCCGTGCTCACGGTGGAGACGACGGCGGTCGGCGCACCGGGCGGCCGGACCGCGCCGGCAGCCGGATTCGGCGACGGACTGTCGGCGTACCTCGTCGACCCCGAAGGTGTCGCCGCCCCCGTCCTGCTCGCCGTCGAGAAGGACGCGGCGACACTGCGCGTGTGCGATCTCAGCCGGGACGGCGCGCTGGCGCTGCTGCGCCGGGGACCCCGCGGCCGGCGCGAGGCCGTCGTACTGCGCACCGCCGACCTGGTGACGACCTGTGTGATGCCGGTGGCCGACGGAGACCCGTGGATCGGCGGCTTCTCACCCCGCGCGGACACCCTCTGGCTGCGCAGCAACGCCCACCGGGAGTTCGCGGTCCTGCTCGCCGCCGGGCTCGACCCGGAAGGCCACCCGACCGGCTGGTCGGTCGCCGCCTCGCGGGAGGACAGCGACCTGGAACTGCTGCGGTGCGCCCGCGACGGCGGTTCCGCCGTGCTCGCCTGGAACATCCGGGGCATGAGCGAGGTGGAGGTCCTGGGCACGAGCGCGGCCGGCCGACCGGGGTCGGACGCCGACTTGCCCGGGAGGCCCGGCCCGCCCGCCCCGTCCGGCCGACTTGCCCCGTCCGGCCGGCCCGGGCGGGAGCGGGACGTATCCGCCCGGGACGGCTGGAACCGGGACGGGCGGGACCGGGACGGGCGGGACCGGGGCGGCTGGGATCAGGACGGGCGGGACCGGGGCGGCTGGGATCAGGACGGGCGGGACCGGGGCGGCTGGGATCAGGACGGCCGGGACCGGGACGCGGTCGTCCGGGCCGGGGCGGGCACGGGCCCGCTCCGGGCCGTGCCGCTGCCGCACGAAGTGGTCACCCGTATCTCGGCCGCCGGTCCCCGGCTGCTGCTGGCCCTGTCCGGGTCCCGCCGTCGCCCCGGTATCTGGTGGCTGCCCGACGGCGCGACCCCGGTGCGCACCCCGTGGTCGTCACGCGACGAGGACGCCGTCCCCCCGGGCCGCCCGCCCGTGCGGCCGGTCCCCCTGCGCCCCACCGCCCGGGACGGACTGCCGCTGAACGGCTGGTACTACCGTGCGCCGGGCCGCGCCCCCGGCGAACCGGCACCCTGCGTCATCCATCTGCACGGCGGACCCGAGGACCAGGAGCGCCCCGTCCTCGACCCGCTGTACCACGAGATCCTCGGGCGGGGAATCGACGTCTTCGCACCCGACGTCCGCGGGTCCTCCGGATACGGCCGGTCGTTCGTCGACGCGGACCTGGGCAGGGGACGGTTCGCCGCGATCGACGACGTGGCGGACTGCGCCGCCCACGCCGTGCTGGCCGGCCTGGCCGATCCCGCCCGGCTGGCGGTGATGGGGCGCTCGTACGGCGGCTATCTCACCTTCGCCTCGCTGGTCTGGCACCCGGACCTCTTCCGCACCGGGGTCGCGGTGTGCGGCATGTCGGACCTCGCGACGTTCTTCGAGGGCACCGAACCGTGGATCGCCCAGTCGGCGGCCCACAAGTACGGCCACCCCGAACGCGACCGGGAACTGCTGCGGGCGCTGTCACCGATGAGCCGCATCGACGCACTGCGGGCACCGGTGCTCGCGGTGCACGGCGAGCACGACACCAATGTGCCGCCGGGGGAGTCGGAGCAGTTCGTACGGGCGGCGCGTGAACGCGGTGTGACCGCCGAGCTGCTCACCCTGCCCGACGAAGGACACGAGTTCCTCCGCGCAGACAACCGCCGGCTCTTCCGCCGTGCCGCCGCCGACTGGCTCCAGCGGCAGCTGACCACCTGACCGTCGGGACACACTCGCGTCGCCGGACCGGCCCGGGGTACCCGGGACAGCCCCTGCCGCCGAGCGAGGAGTGCGCATGACCGGGCAAGGACCACCGGCCCGCGGACGGTGGGCCGGGCGGCTGCGCGAGACGGCCGCCGAGGTGTTCGGCTGGGAGGAGCTGCGACCCGAACAGCTCACCGCCATGGAGTGGGTGCTTCAGGGACGGGACTGTCTCGTCGTCATGCCGACCGGATCGGGCAAGTCCGCCGTGTACCAGGTGCCCGCCCTGCTGCTGTCCGGGCCGGTCGTCGTCGTGTCGCCGCTGCTGGCCCTCCAGCGGGACCAGATCGCGGGACTGCCCGGTGGCGACCGCGGCCCGGGCGCCGTCGCCGTCAACTCCGACCTCGGCGCGGCCGGCACCGAGGAGGCCTGGGCGGCGGTGCGCGAAGGTGCGGCGCGGTACGTCTTCCTGTCCCCGGAGCAACTGGCCAAGGACGAGGTCGTACAGCGGCTGACCGAGGCGCGCCCGGCCCTCTTCGTGGTGGACGAGGCCCAGTGCGTGTCCTCGTGGGGCCACGACTTCCGGCCCGACTACCTGCGCCTGGCCCAGGCGGCGGACCGGCTGGGCCGGCCGCCCGTCCTCGCGCTCACGGCGACCGCCGCGCCACCGGTACGGCAGGACATCGTCGAACGGCTCGGCATGGACCGGCCGCGGCAGCTCGTCACCGGATTCGACCGCCCCGGCATCAGGCTCGATGTGCGCCGCCACCTCGACGACGACGAACGGCGGTCCCGCGTCCTTGAGGATGCCGCGGCCGCTCCCAAGCCCGGCATCGTCTACGCGGCGACGCGCAAGGACAGCGAGTCCTACGCCGCGGAGCTGGCCTCCCTCGGGTTCGCCGCCGGCGCCTACCACGCGGGTCTGCGCGCCGCCGAACGCCGCCGGATCCACGAGGCGTTCCTCTCCGACGACCTGGATGTCGTGGTGGCCACCTCGGCCTTCGGGATGGGCATCGACAAGGAGAACGTGCGGTTCGTGCTGCACGCGTCGCTGCCGGGCTCCCTGGACGCCTACTACCAGGAGATCGGTCGCTGCGGCCGCGACGGACGGCCCGCCCTCGCCGTACTGCACTACCGCGCCGAGGACACGGGGATGCAGGCGTACTTCAGCAGCCGCACACCCCGTCCGGAGGCCGTCGACGCGGTCGTACGGGCGGTGCACGCCCACCGTGGCGCGCCGGCGGACATCGCGGAACTGCGACGGGACACCGACATGTCGCGCGCCAGGGTCACCACGGCGGTGAACCTGCTGGAGGAGGCCGGTGCCCTGGTCACGGACGCTTCGGGCGCCGTCCGCCCGGTCCCGGGCACGACACCGTCCCGCGCGGTGCGCCGAGCCGTGGACACCGCCGAGGCCCACAAGCGCATGGACCGCTCACGCGTGGACATGGCGCGGGCGTACGCCGAGACCACCGGCTGCCGACGGCGCTTCCTGCTGGGCTACTTCGGCGAGGAGTACGAGGCCCCGTGCGGCAACTGCGACAGGTGCGACGAGCCGGAGAGCGGCGACAGCGGCACGGCGGGCACCGAGCGGCATCCGGACGCCGGCGCCTATCCGCCCGGAGCCGCGGTACGGCACGGTGAGTGGGGCGGCGGCACCGTGCTGAGCGAGGAGGGCGACCGCATCACCGTACTCTTCGACGAGGTCGGCTACCGCACCCTCTCCCTGGACGCGCTGGCCGCGCGGGACGATCTGCTCACCGTGGTGAGCGGCCCGGACGAGAGCGGGGCATCGCCCTGAGCCGCCGCCCCGCCCGGTTCGGAACGGCTCAGGCGGTGCCGGTGCCCGCCCGCGCGGCCCGCGTGCTCCGCCCGGCCGTGGCGTTCAGGTGGTCCAGGAGGGCGCGGGCGCCCCGGACGGCGAGGGCGACGGAGGTCAGGGTGGGGTTGCAGGCGGTGGCGGTCGGGATGACATTGTTGCCGGCGACCCACAGTCCCCGGATGTTCCAGACGCGGCTGTGACTGTCGCAGACGCTGGTGCCGTCGTCGGCGGGGCCCATGCGGGTGGTGCCCTGGTAGTGCAGCGAGCTGCCCGCGGGCAGGAGGACGGGGCCGTCGTCGAGGGGGATGCCGATGCCGGCCCCCGCTTCGGTGACGGCCTTCTTGGCCTGCTCGATGGTGGCCAGGTCGCGGTCGCTGTAGCGGTAACGGATGCGCGGCGCGGGCAGCCCGTAGGCGTCGAACTCGCCGTCGGTGAACTCGACGCGGTCGTCGGGGGAGATGTCCTTGGCGCAGAACCAGCCCAGGCCGACGACGGCACCGGGCTCGACACCGGTGCCGCCGGCGAGCGGGACGGGGGAGGCGTCGAGTTGCATCACCTGGCCGTGGAAGGGGTGGGCCTCGGTGTACGGCACCCAGCTGACGCCGCTCTGGGGGACGATGGCGCCGTCCTCGTCGCGGGTGCGGCCGGTGGTGGCGCGGTGCGCGGCGACGATGTCGTCGGGCAGCCGGACGGCGTAGACGATCTGCGGCTGGTCGTTGAGATAGCGGCCCAGCGCGGGCGGGCGGATGCCGGAGGCGTGCAGCAGTTGCGGTGTGCGCAGGGCGTCCGCCGCCACGACGACCGCCCGCGCGGCGACGCTTCTCTCCTCGCCGGTGACGAGGTCGCGCACGACGACCCCGGTGGCGGTGTCGCCGTCCAGGACGACGCGCAGGGCCAGGCACCGGTCGGCGATCTCGACGCGCGCGTCCGCCGCCGCCCGGCCCAGCACGACATCGGTGCCGCTCCAGGCGTGGGCGCCGTCGCGACGGGTGGTGACGGCCAGCGGCATGGGGGCCACGCGCCGGTGTGCGGGCCGGCCGGGGTCGAAGAGTGCGGAGAGCCGGCGGCGTACCTCGTCGGCGAAGGGTGCCCGGTCGAAGGCGTGGGCGTCGACGTGCAGGAGTTCCTCGGCGCGGGCGAGGTGGGCGTCCAGCTCGGCGCCGGGGACGAAACCGACGCGTTCGCCGTCGCCGGGGCGGGGGCAGGCGCCGGTCCAGTGCGCGCCCATGCCGCCGACGTTGGTGGAGAGGGCGGCGGCGGGCAGCTCGGGCGAGCCGAGCAGCCGGGTGCCGGGGCGGCCCGCCGGGCCGGGACCCTCGGAGTCCCGCCGGGCACGGGCGCGGGCGTCCGGGTCGGGGATGTTCTTGACGTGGGTGCCGGGCCGCTCGGTCAGGCGCGGGCCGGCGTCGAGCAGCAGGATCGAAGCGGTGGGGTGCTGTTCGTACACCTCGCGGACGTAGGCGCTGCCGGTGGGACCGCTGCCGACGACGACGAGGTCGTAGGCGGTTGCCGCGGGGAGGGACATGGAGGGCTCCGGGGTGAGGGTCAGGCCACGACGAGGGGGCGCAGGGTGTGGTGGGCGATGGTCAGGCCCTGGCAGACCTTCTCCGGCGTGCCGCCCCACAGCGGGTCCTCGTGCTCGACGGAGAGGGTGCCGGTGAACCCGGCCTCGTAGAGGCGGTCGACGACGCGGGTCCAGTCGACCTGGCCGCGGCCGGGGACCCGGTAGCGCCACCAGCCGGTGGCCCACGGGTCGCCGTTCTTGGCGGTCGTGCCGAAGAACCCGTACCGGTTGCGGGCGACCGGGTCCAGCTCGATGTCCTTGGCCTGGGCGTGCACGATCCGGTCGGCGTACGGCGTGATGGTGGCCAGGGGATCGATGCCCAGCCACATCAGGTGGGAGGGGTCCCAGTTGAGGTACAGGCCGAGGGAGAACATCCACTCCCACAGCTCGGGGGAGTAGGCGATGTTGCCCGGGTGGCCGTCGGGGTGCCAGCCCTCCATCACACAGTTCTCGATGATCAGTTTCACGTCGCGTTCGCCGGCGTACTCGACGAGTTCCGGCAGGACGCGTTCGGCCTCGCGCTGGTTGTCGGGCACGCTGCGAGCCGGGTCCCGGCCGATGAAGGTGCCCACGTACGGCACCCCGAGCGCCTGTGCGGTGTCGATCGCGTGCTTGAGGTGGGCCCGGATCCGTTCGCGCCGTCCGGGGTCGGGGTGGAGGTTGTTCTCGTAGTAGGCCAGGGCCGAGATCCTGAGCCCGGTCTCGTGCAGCAACCGCTGTACGCGCTCGCGCTCCCTGGTGTCGAAGCGCGCGACGTCGATGTGCGAGGCTTCGAAGGCGCGGCCGCCGGTGCCGGGCCAGACGGCGACCTCCAGGCGCTCGTAGCCGGTCTTCGCGGCCCAGTCGGCGATGCGTCGCAGCGGCCAGGTGGGCAGGCAGGCGGTGAGCAGGCCGAGTTTCATGCGGGGATCTCCGTCCAGGTGGAGTGGGAGGCGGCCGAGTCGAGTACGGCCTGGGTCAGCCGGGCGGCGCGCAGCCCGGCGTCGAAGGTGGGCAGGCCGTCGGGGGTCTCGCCCCGGACGGCGGCGTAGGTGTCGGCGACGAAGTCGGCGAAGCACTCGTGGTAGCCCTGGGGGTGTCCGGCGGGCAGCGCGTCGGGCCGGCCTCCGGGACGGGCCGGGTCTCGGGTCAGCGTGCGGTTGGCGTCCGGGCCGCCGACCCAGAGGTGTTCGGGATTCTCCTGGTCGAAGACATAACTGGCGTCGGGGCCGTCGAAGGAGAACCACAGCCGGTTCCTGCGTCCGGCGCTGGCCTGGCTGACGACCAGGGAACCCAGTGCCCCGCCGTCGGTACGGAAGGAGATCACGCCGCCGTCCTCGGTGGCCGACGGGCGTCCCGCGCGCACGGGGTGGGCGGTGCCGAGCATGGCCTGCACCGCCGTGATGCGCTGCCCGGTGACGAACTCCATCAGGTCGCACCAGTGGATACCGATGTCGCCGAAGGCCCGGCTCGCGCCGCCCCGGGCGGCGTCCACCCGCCAGTTGTCGGCGTCCGGCGAGGCGAGCCAGTCCTGGAGGTAGGAGCCGTGCAGCAGCCAGGGCCGGCGGGTGCCGGCGCCGATCAGCGAACGCGCCAGCCGCACCGAGGGGTAGAAGCGGTAGACGAACGGCACCGTGGCCACGCGGCCCGTGCGCGCGGCGAGGCCGGCCAGGTCGGCCGCCTCCCGCACGGAGACGGACAGGGGCTTTTCGCAGACCACGTGCTTGCCGGCCGCCAGCGCCCGCCGGGCCATGTCGTGGTGCAGGTGGTTGGGTACGCAGAGGTGGACCACGTCCACGCCGGAGGCCAGCGCCTCCTCGAATCCGGCGGGTTCGGCGCCGGGCAGGGCCTCGGCCAGTTTCCGGGCACGTCCCGGCGAGCTGCCGACCACCAGGCGTACCCGGCCTCCGGCCGTCATCACGGCGCGGGCGTGCACGGATCCCATGAATCCCGTGCCCACGATCGCGGCCTGGATCCGCTGCGTCATGGCAGCCTCCCGCTTCTCCGGAACGAATGATCCGGACCACTATTGCACGCAGCATGCAAAAGTCGTCAAGAGTGTGCTCCACCACGGCAGAAGTGCGAAATGATGGCGGCATGTCACGTCGCCCGCCCACCGCCATCGATCAGTACGAGGCTCTCTCCATCGTCGTGCGCCTGGTACGGCGCAACCGGGCGCGCACCCGCCCGGAGCTCGGCGCGACCGCGCTCCTGGGGCGCACCGTCATCTCCCAGCGGGTGGAGGAGGCGATGGATCTGGGGCTGCTGGAGGACGCCGACACCGGTCCGTCGAGCGGCGGCCGGGCGCCCAGGCGGCTGCGCTTCAGGGCCGAGGAGGGGCTCGTGCTGTCCGCCGTCCTCGGCGCCGCCGCGCTCGACGTGGCCGTCACGGACCTCGACGCCAGCGTACTGGCCCACCGCCACCTGCAATGGCCCGTCGCCCGAGGCCCCGAGGAGACCCTCGGCTTCCTCGACGACCAGTTCGCCGACCTGCTCAAGGAGCGGGACCCGGGACGGCTGTGGGCCGTGGTGATCGGCGTCCCCGGCCCCGTGGAGTTCGCCACCGGCCGGCCTTCGCAGCCGCCGATCATGCCCGGCTGGGACGGGTTCGACATCCGCGGCCGGCTGCAGGACCGTCACGGCGTGCCGGTCTGGGTCGACAACGACGCCAATCTGCTCGCCCTCGGCGAGGCCAGGAGCACCGGCCTGGACGACGACCGGCACCTGATCTTCGTGAAGGCCGGCACCGGCATCGGCGCGGGGGTCGTCAGCCGGGGCCGCGTCCACCGCGGCAGCAAGGGCGCCGCGGGCGACATCGGGCACGCCCGGGTCCTGGAGGACAACTCCGTGATGTGCCGGTGCGGACGTACCGGCTGCCTGGAGGCGCTCGCCGGCGGCTGGGCGCTGGCCCGCGACGCGGTGAGCGCCGTACACGAGGGCCGCAGCCGCTTCCTGGCCGAGATCCACCGCGCCACCGGCGAGATCACCCCGGCCGACATCGGGCGCGGTGTCGTCGCGGGGGACGCCTGGTGCCTGACCGCCGTGGCGCGGGCCGCCGAGCGCATCGGCAGCCTGATGGCCGCGCTCGTGAACTTCTACAACCCCGACTGCCTGGTCTTCGGCGGAGGCGCGGTCACCGGCGGGGACACCTTCCTCCGCGTCGTCGACCACACCGTGCGCAGCCGGGCCCTGCCGCTGGCCGCGGCGGACCTGACCATCCGGGCCTCGGTGGCGGGCGACACCGCGGGCGTCGTCGGCGGGGCCCATCTCGCCGTGGAGACCCTGCTGTCCGCGGACGCGCTCGCCGCCTGGGCGCCGGCCGGAAGGCCCTCCGCGGTGGAGCCGGCCCGGCTCGTCGGCGGGGCCTGAGGCGTCGAGGCCTGCCACGCGCGCTCGGGGATGTCCGCCGGGACGCGATGCCTTGGCCTTCCTCATCGATGGTGGTGATGGCGTGCGGAGGGGAGGCAAGAAACCATTGACTTATGTCTGCCGCGTGCATAAGTTCCGTCGACAGCGAGCGGACTCCGGACGAGATCCGCCGCGGCCCCCGGCAGCCGCCCACAGTCCCCCGCCTTCTGCGCGTCGTGGCGGCGTGCCCTCTGCCTCCCGAAGGGACTCGACGATGAGTGCCGTGCCCCCTCCCGCCCCCGCGGTGACCCCGGAAACCTCCGCTCGGCCGGCCGTGCCGGCCAAGGCGGCCCAGCTCGGCTACGGGCTCGGTGACCTGGCGTCCAACCTGACGTGGACCACGCTGACGGTGTTCCTGCTGTACTACTACACGGACGTCGCCGGCCTGGCCGCCACCACCGCCGGCACCATCCTGCTGGTCGGCCGGATCGCGGACGCGGTCATCGACCCGGTGGTCGGCCTGGTCGTCGACCGCACCCGCAGCCGCTTCGGCCGCGCCCGCCCCTACCTGATCTTCGCCGCGCCCGTCCTCGGCATCGCTTTCGCCCTGGCCTTCTCCTCGCCCGGCGGCGGCACCGCGGCGGTGGTCTGGGCGGCGCTCACCTTCGTCGTCGTCGGCATCAGCCACTCGCTGGTCAACGTCCCCTACGGCGCGATGCTGCCCATGCTCACCGACGACGCCGGCACCCGCCTGAAGATGAGCGGCTACCGGTTCGTCGGCGCCTCGCTGGGGCTCATCGCCGTCTCCCTCGCCGTCATGCCGCTCGTCGGCGCGCTGGGCGGCGCCGACCGGGGACGCGGCTTCACGGGCATGGCCATCATCCTCGGCACGGTCGGCACGCTGCTCTACTGGATCGTCGCCGTGCTGTGCCGCGAACGCCCCGCCGCACCGGCCGCCCGCGCGGCCACCACCTGGCGCGCACTGGCGTCGCTGCGCGGCAACCGCCACTGGCTGGGCGTGAGCGCCGCGTCCCTGATCGCGTTCGTCCGCCTGGGCATCATCACCGCCGGCGCCGTCTTCTACGCCCGCGAGGTCCTCGACGACGCCTGGGCCACCAGCTACATCCTGCTCGCGTTCTCCCTGTCGGCCCTGGCCGGCTCCCTTGTCACCCCCTGGTTCCTGCGCCGCGCCGGCAAGCGCCGCGGCATCGACAGCGGCCTCGCCGTCACCGCGGCCCTGTACGTCCTCCTCTTCTTCCTGGACGGACAGCCGATGGTGTTCCTCGCCGTCTTCCTGTTCGCCAACCTGACCGGCGGGTTCGGCTTCGTCGCGGCCCCGGCGCTCGTCTCGGACACGATCGACCACCACGAGACCCTCACCGGCCGTCGGGACGAGGGCCTGCTGTACGCCGGCTACAGCTTCGCCACCAAGGTGGGCACGGCCCTCGGCGGCTCCCTCTTCGCCTGGGCCCTGGCCTGGGGCGGATACCGCGCCGAACACGTCTCCGCGCGGGCGAGCCAGGCCATCGAGTGGGCCTTCATCGGACTGCCCGCCCTGCTCTGCCTGGCGCAGGCGGCCTGCATGGCCCTCTACGGCCTCGAAGACCGCGAGCGCTGACCCCGCCGCCCGCCCCCGGTTTCCCCCTCCCCCGCATCCAGTCACGAAGGACGACCATGCTCGAACGCCCGATCATCCAGCAGCGCGGATTCCGCAACACGGCCGACGACACCGGTGTCACGGGCTTCCAGCTCCTCCTGCGCAACCCCAACTACCGAGGCATCGCCGGCAGTCTCGTCGACGGCGCGGACGTGATCGTCGACGGACACCCGTTCCCACGCGAAGCACAGCGCTGGACCCTGCAGGGCCGCACGTTCACGCTCGACGAACTGCGCGCTTCCACGGACGTACGCTGGCAACTCGACGAGACCGCCACGCTCACCGTCGACCACCCGGGAGGCCTGAGCGCGGGCGTCCACCGGATCGAGGCCGCGGTCCACCTGCGCCGGCCCTACATCCCCGAGGTCGCCGGGCCCTCCGTGTTCCGCTCCGCCACCACGGCCACGATCGTGCCCGGCCGGGAGGGCACCCCCCACGGGCTGCGCTACGGCGTCTCCCTCTACAGCTACTCGGGCGACCTGTACACGTCGATGACGCTCCAGGACGCCATGGCCGACATCGCCGACCTGGGCGCCACCGGCATCGAGATCCTCGGCGAAGGCAACATCCCCGGCTATCCGCACCCCGACCCGGACTGGATCGACACCTGGCACCGGAACCTGGACCGGTACGGCCTCACGCCGACGAACTACGGCTCCTGGGTCGACACCGCCATGTGGCGCGACCGCGACCTCACCGCCGAGGAGGGCCGCGCACAGCTCGAACGCGACCTGCGGCTGGCCAAGCTGCTCGGCTTCACCTCGATCCGCCCCAAGTTCGGCGTCGTCACCCCGGAGCTCGACCCGCACCCCGTCTGGCAGCCCGCCGTGGAGCGGGTCCTCGGCCTCGCGGCCGACCTCGGCATCGTCATCTGCCCCGAGATCCACAGCCCCACCCCGATCAGGCACCCGGTCACGCAGGCGTACCTCGACTTCATCGACCGGACCGGCAGCGACCACTTCAAGCTGCTCATCGACACCGGCATCTTCCAGACGGCACCGGTCGACGACGGCCACGAGGGCTTCGAGGGCAAGAAGCGCCCCGCGTTCCTGGAACCCCTGGCCGTCCCCATGTCCGACCTTGCCGACGTCCTGCCGTACGTGCACTTCATCCAGGCGAAGTTCTTCGAGATCGACGACCGGCTCACCGACCTGCACATCCCCTGGCACGACATCCTCGCCACCCTGCGCACGGCCGGCTGGCAGGGCTGGCTCTCCAGCGAGTACGAGGGCCGTCGCGAGCCCTACCGAGGCCGCGACCAGGTCCGCCGCCAGCATGCCCTGCTCCGGTCGCTGAACGGGAGCACGGGCCCGGCATGACGCCGGGCGGGTACGCGCCGGCGCGGTGGACGCACCGCTCGCCGCCGATCACGAGCGTGCCCCCGGCGGCGCACCGCACCGCGGCGGCACGGCCCCGACCGGGGGCCGTGCCGAAGACCGGCGGCGGCCTTTCCCCCGGCCGCTCTACGAGGCCCCCTCGCGCAGCGCGTCCGAGACCGACTTGACCCCGCCGTGCGCGGTCAGGCCGCCGTCGACCGGGATCTCGGCGCCGGTGATGAACGACGACTCGTCCGACAGCAGGAATACCACCAGCGGGGCCACCTCGCCGACGGTTCCGGTGCGGCCGAGCGGGGTCTCGCGGATGTTGGCCTCGTGGAAGGCGGGGGCGGCGGAGGCGGTCATCGCGGTCTCGATGTAGCCGGGGTGGATGGTGTTGACGCGGATGCCGCGCGGCCCGAGTTCCAGCGCGGCCGTCCTGGACAGCCCCCGCAGCCCCCACTTGCTGGCGGTGTAGGCCACCGGGTAGTGGGCCGTGAGGGCCGCCGAGGAGCCGACGTTGACGATCGAGGAGCCCGACGGCATCAGCGGCACGAGGTGCTGGATGCCCAGCAGCGGACCGGTGACGTTGACCGCGTGCACCCGGTCGAAGTCCTCGGCCCGTACCGCGCCGACACGGGCGCGCCAGGTGACGCCCGCGTTGTTGACCAGGCCGTGCACCTGCCCGTACGACTCCCTCAGCTCGGCGGCGAGGTCGGCCCAGTCCTGCTCGCTGGTCACGTCGAGGCGGCGGCAGCCGCCTTCCGGCCGTACGTCGGTGCCGATCACCCGCGCGCCCTCCCGGGCCAGCGCCTCCGCCTCGGCGGCGCCCTGGCCGCGTGCCGCACCGGTGACCACGACCACCTTGCCCTGCAGCCGCCCGGCGTGCGGGGCGCTCACGGCCGCTCCCGGGACCGGCGCCGGCCGGCGGGCAGCGGCACCGGGTCCGCGCCGGGCACGACGGTGTTGGACACGCTGCCGATCCCTTCCGCGGTGAGGGTGACGGTGTCACCGGGCTTCAGCGGCGGTGGCGTCCGCTCGCCGCGCACGCCCCACAGCTCGGCGAGGCAGCCACCGTTGCCGCAGGTGCCGGAACCCAGGACGTCCCCGGGCACCACCCGCGTACCGCGCGAGGCGTAGGCGGCCATCTCCTCGAAGGTCCAGCTCATGTTGGACAGCAGGTCCGTGCCGACCCGCTCGCCGTTGACCTCCGCGGTGAGCGCCAGGCGCAGGAATCCGTCGGTGTCCCGGTACGGCTCCAGTTCGTCCGCGGTGACCAGCCAGGGGCCGAGGGTGGTCGCCGTGTCCTTGCCCTTGCAGGGTCCGAGGCCGACGTTCATCTCGGCGGACTGCACATCCCTGGCCGACCAGTCGTTGAAGACCGTGTAGCCGACGATGTGGTCACGGGCCTGCCCGGGGGTGAGGTCGCGGCCCTCGCGGCCGATGACGGCGGCCACCTCGAGTTCGAAGTCCAGCGCACTCGACCCGGGCGGGACGGGGATGTCGTCGTACGGGCCGTACACGGCGTGCGGGTTGGTGAAGTAGAAGGTCGGCGCGGCGTACCACTGCTCGGGTACGCCGGCGGCGCCGTCCACCGAGCGCCGTACGCCCTCGACGTGCTCCTCGAAGGTGACGAAGTCCCGGACGGCGGCGGGCCGGAGCGGCGGCAGCAGCCGGACCTCCGACAGATGCGGGCCGGGCGGCACGTCGAGCGCCGCCGCACCCGCGGCGAGCAGGCCGGGCAGACCGCCGGACTCCCGCAGCAGGCCGGTGAGCGAGGTGACGCCGGGCAGCGGCAGCAGGGTGCCGTCGTCCTCCACGACGGCCACGCGGCGGCGGTGATGGTGTTCGTAGGTGGCGAAACGCATGGTGCGGCTCCTGGCGGGGGAGCCCGGGGGCCCGGCGGGACCGGGTCAGGGCAGGTGGCAGGGCCGGCCGCGCCCCCGGGAGCGAGGGGGTGGGATCAGACCGGCGGGGCGACGAAGACGCCGCGGTCGGGGTCGTTGAACGACTCCTTGGCGACGAATTCGTTCATCGGGTTGGCCGTGCCCCACTGGTCGGTGACCTCGGGCTGCGAGAAGTCGTAGACGTGCGGGTGCCAGGTGTCCTCGTCCAGGCACTCCAGTTCCGTCGTGTACTCGACGGTGTTGCCGTGCGGGTCGAGGAAGTAGGTGAAGGTGTTGTCGCCGGCCATGTGCCGGCCGGGCCCCCAGATCTTCTTGAACCCGGCGCGGATCACGCGGCCGGAGCCGCGCATGTACTCGTCGATGCCGCGCATCTCGAAGGAGATGTGGTGCAGGGAGGTGTGCGGGCCCTTGGCCAGCGCCATCGAGTGGTGCTGGTTGGAGATCCGCATGAAGTGCATGACCTCGCCCATGTGCGGGGAGCTGAGCGTGTCGGAGAGGCGGAAGCCGAGGTGGGTCTCGTACCACTCCCGGGTGCGGTTCAGGTCGGGGGAGTTGAGGACGACATGGCTCAGCTTGACCGGGATCGACTCCTTCTCCGCGATCCTGCGGTGCTGCCGTACCCCGACGTCGGCGGAGACCTCGATGGTGCGGCCGTCGATGTCGAAGAAACGGAAGCCGTAACCGCCGCCGGGGGTGTCCAGCTTGCCCGGCTGGGTGATCAACCGCACGCCGCCGGCGATGAGCCGCTCGGCGAGCGTGTCCACGTCGGCGGCGGAAGCGGCGCCGTAGGAGACCAGGTCGAGGCGCTTCTCCTCGGCCTTGCGCAGCCGCACCACGTACTGCTCCGGGGAGCCCTCGGCGGCCAGGAAGGAGATTCCGGAGTCCTCGGCGACCTTGGTCAGGCCCCAGACGCCCGCGTAGAAGTCGAGCTGCTTGTCGTAGTCGGGCACGGCGAGGTCGACGTGCCGCAGATGGGTGAGCAGACGCATGGTGTCAGTCCTTCCGAAGGAGTGCGGCGGCGTTGCCGCCGCGTACGGCGTGGAAGTCGGCGTCGGCCAGACCGGCCGCGCGCAGTGCGCCGACGGGGTCCTCCGTGCCCATGTCGAAGGGGAAGTCGGAGCCGAGCAGCACCCGGTCCGCGCCCGCGACCCGGACCAGCTCCCGCAGCACGTGCGGGTCGTGGACGAGAGAGTCGAAGTACAGGCGCTTGAGGTAGCTGCTGGGCAGGTGGGCGCAGGCGGTCCCGGCGTCGGAGCGGGCCGACCAGGCGTGGTCGGAGCGGCCGATGTGGGTGGGCAGGTAGCCACCGCCGTGCGCGGCGATCAGCTTGAGGCCCGGGTGCCGGTCCAGGACGCCGGAGAAGATCAGGTGGGAGAGCGCGACGGCGTTCTCCACCGGCTGGCCCACGGTGTTGGACAGGTACCACCGGTCGAGCCGCTCGTCGAGCGTGCAGCCGAAGGGGTGCAGGAAGACGATCGCCCCCGTTTCCCCGGCCCGGCTCCAGAAGGGCTCGTACGCCGGGTCGGAGAGTTCCCGTCCGGGTGCGTGGCTGGAGATCTCCACACCCGACAGGCCCTGCGCCAGGGCGTGATCGAGGGCGCGGACCATGTGTCCGGGATGCTGGAGCGGCACGAGGCCGAGCCCGCGCAGCCGGTCCGGGGCGGCCGAACAGTGGGCCGCCGTCGCCTCGTTGGCGAGCCGGTACACCTTCTTCGCCGTCTCCTCGTCCGCCCAGTAGTGGTAGTGCGAGGGCGAGGGGCTGACCAACTGGACGTCCACGCCCTGGGCGTCCATCGCGGCCAGCCGCACGGCGGGGTCGGTCAGCTTCGGGATGCGCTCGCGCACCATGGGCCCGCTCACGGCGAGGGCCGCCGGACCGTTGCGCCGGGCGTCCAGCGCCTTCGCCTCCGCCAGCCCCGGCCGGCCGGCCACCAGCGCCTCGACCTCGGGGAGCAGCACATGGGCGTGGACGTCCACGGTGGGGGTCCTGCTCACGGCAGCTCCCTCAGCATCGTCATCGTGCGGCCCATCAGGCCGGGAACATCCGCGTCGCGGACGCCGTCGAGCTGCCACTGCCCGATCCGCACGGACGCCTCCACGACCGGGCGGACGCGGGCCACGCGCCGCTCGTAGTACGCCTGGAAGAGGGCGTCGTCCCAGGTGTCCGAGGCGGTCAGCAGCCGGGCGAGCACGAGTGCGTCCTCCAGGGACAGGGCCGCGCCCTGCGCCAGCGTGGGCGGGCAGCAGTGCGCGGCGTCGCCGATCAGCACCACGCGGCCGCGGTGCCAGGAGCCCTCGACCAGCAGCCGGTCGAACCAGGTGTAGTTGACCTTCGCCGGGTCGGTGATGTGTGCGGTGATCTCCGGCCAGTGGCCCCCGTAGGCACGGGCGAGGCGGCGCATCTCGTCGGCGTAGGTCTCCGGCGGGATGGAGGCGCGGTCGCGGTTGGCCTCGACGACGTACGCGTAGAGGGTGGTGTCGCTGGTGGGGCAGTACCCGGCGATGTAGGCCGGGCCGCCGTAGGCGAGGTCGGTGCGGATCACTCCGGCCGGGCGCGGGGCGGCGACACGCCAGATGGCCATGCCGGTCGGCTCGGGCTTGTCGGTGATGCCGATCGCCGCGCGGGTGGCGGAACCGAGGCCGTCGGCGGCGATGACCAGGTCGTACCGGCCCTCGCCGCCGTCGGAGAACCGTACCGAGACCCCGTCGGCGTCCTGGCCGAGGATCTCGGCGGTCGTGCCGAGCCGTACGGTGGCGCCGCTGGCCCGTACGGCGTCGCTCAGGATCCGCTGGAGCTGCGGGCGCTGCATGCCGACGGCGGCGGGCAGGTCGTCGCCGCCCGTGCGCTGGTCCCGGGCGATGTGCAGGACGGTGCCGTCGGGGGCGGTGATGCCGACCGAGTCGAAGGCGAAGCCGGACGCCTCCACCCGCTCCCAGACACTGAGTTCACGCAGGACGCGCAGGGCGTTGCCCTGGAGGGTGATGCCGGAGCCGGCGGTGGCGTTCCAGTCGTCCTTGGCCTCGATGAGATCCACCGTGAGGCCGGCTCGGCGCAGGAGGACCGTCGCGGCGTTGCCTGCGGCGCCACCGCCGATCACCAGGACCGTGCGGGCTGTGCTCATAAGGGAACTCCCTTGTTCCGTTCGTTACTTGACGGCGATCGGGTTGACGGGGGAGCCGACCGCGCCGGTGATGGGAAGAGGCGCGGCGGTGAGCCAGAACGCGTGCACGCCGTCGGCCGCGCAGTCCTCGGCCAGCGCCTCCAGATCCCACATCTCGCCGATCAGCAGCCCGATATGGGGGATGGCGACCTGGTGCAGCGGCTGGAAGGCGTGCTCGAACTCGTTCGGGCGGACCTCGAAGCCCCAGGTGTCCGTGGCGATCGCGGCGATCTCGGTCGCGTGCAGCCAGCCGGCCGTGGTGAACGACAGACCGGGCGCGGGGCCGCCGGCGTAGTCGCCCCAGCCGTCGCGGCGGGCCCGCGCCAGCTGCCCGGTGCGGACCAGCACGATGTCACCCCGGCCGACGGCTACCCCGTGCGCCTCGGCCGTCGCCGTCAGGTGCTCCTCGGTGATCGCGAACCCGTCGGGCAGCTCCCCGTCGTCGCCGATCACCCGGCCGACGTCCAGCAGCACACCCCGGCCCGCGACATGCGGCGCCATGTGCTCGATCCCGGTGACGAGGTCACCGTCGGAGGTGACGACCTTCTCGGCGTCCCGCCCGTTCCACGCCTTGCCGTGGTCGAAGATGTGGCCGAGCCCGTCCCACTGTGTCGAGCACTGGAGCGGCATCGCGATCACGTCGTCGGCGCCGCCGATGCCGTGCGGGAACCCCTGGTTGCCGAGGGCCGCGTCGGTGCCGGTGTCCAGCATGGTGTGCACCGGGTTGGTGCGCCGCCGCCAGCCCTTCTGCGGGCCGTTCATGTCGAACCGCTGGGACAGCGAGAAGCTGACGCCCCGCCGCACCAGGGCCGCGCCCTCACGGCGCTTGTCCTCGTCCAGGAAGTTGAGGGTGCCAAGGACGTCGTCCGCGCCCCAGCGTCCCCAGTTGGAGCACGCCTTGGCGGCCGCGGCGATCTCGCCCTCCGGGTCGTGGCGGTTCACTCGGCGCCCTCCGCCACACACCGGGTGCGCTGGACGCCGAGCCCCGTGACCGTGCCCTCCATGACATCGCCGTCGCGCAGCAGCCGGCCCCAGTGCATGCCGTTGCCGGCCGGTGAACCGGTCAGCACCAGGTCGCCGGGGAGCAGGCGCGCGGTCCGGGAGACGTACGACACCATCCGCGCGACCTTGAAGATCATGTCCTTGGTGGACTCGTCCTGCATGGTCTCGCCGTTGAGTGTGAGCGTGACGCGCAGGTCGTCCGGGTCGGCGATCGACTCGGCCGGCACGATCCACGGGCCGAGCGGGGTGAAGCCGGGCGCGTTCTTGCTGCGCAGCCAGTCGGTGCCGATCTGCGGCATGTCCCGGCGGAAGACGGTGGCCCGGTCGGTCAGGTCGTTGGCGATGGTGTAGCCGGCGATGTACTGCGGCGCTTCCTCCACCGGGACCCGGTAGGCCGGCCTGCCGATCACGACCGCCAGCTCCAGTTCCCAGTCGGGCTGCTTTGCCCAGGCGGGCAGGACGACGTCGTCGTACGGGCCGGTGATCGAGGTGGGCAGGCCGATGAAGACGTACGGCAGGTCCTCCGCGGCCCGCCGGTCCATGATCTCCGCGGCCTCCGCGCGCCGTTCGCTTACCGGCCGGTCGTCGCCGGGAGCGCGGTGGGCGACGTGCAGGTCGATGACGTGCTGCCGGTAGTTCGCGCCCGACTGGAACACCTGCCGCGGCGCCACCGGCGCGTGCACGCGCAGTTCGGCGACGGCCGTGCGGGCCTGGCCGGTGTCGGCCGCGACCGCGCGCAGCCGCGGCAGGGCCGTCTCCCAGCGGTCGAGCACGTCCAGCGTGGTCAGCCGTTCGTCGCCGAAGACGCCCCGCAGATCGAGGGCTTGGCCGTCGGGGGTGACGAGGGCGGGGAAGGCCGGCCCGTCCGGGGCCGAGAGGGTGGCGAGGGCGAACGGCCCCGCGAAGAGCGCGGACGAGGATTCGGGTTTCACGGACGTGTCCTCCTGATTGCGGTGGGACTAATCTGGACCCGCTGCCCGTGATCAGGGAAATAGATTCTGTGGATGGCTGGCATCCACGCGGTTTATTTCCCCCGCTCGTCGCCCTACCGCAAGGGACCCCTCCGTGAACCTGGCCCGTCTCGATCTCAACCTCGTCGTCGCCCTGCGCGCCCTGCTGGAGGAGCGGAACGTCACCCGGGCCGGGCAGCGGGTCGGACTGAGCCAGCCCGCGATGAGCGCGGCCCTGGCCCGGCTGCGCCGGCACTTCGACGACGACCTGCTCGCCCGCGTCGGCGGCCACTACGAGCTGACCGCGCTCGGCCAGGTGCTCCTGGACCGCACCTCCACCGCCTACGACGTGCTCGAACGCCTCTTCTCCAGCCAGGCCGACTTCGACCCGGCCCGGGAGAACCGGGAGTTCAGACTGGTGGCGTCCGACTACGCCGTCGCCGTCTTCGGCACCGAACTCGCCCGCGTGGTGCACGAGGAGGCCCCCGGCATCAGGCTCCGCTTCACCCAGACCCCGCCGACCGTCGTCGACGACACCGCGACCCTGCTGAGCGCCACCGACGGCCTGCTCATGCCGCACGGCGTGATCAGCGGTTTCCCCGCCACCGACCTCTACGACGACCGCTGGGTGTTCCTCGTGTCGCGGGACCATCCCGGCGTCGAGGACCGGCTCACCCGGCGCGACCTGGCCCGGCGGCCGTGGGTGACGTACCAGCGCACCTACGACGCGCCCGCCGTGCGCCAGTTGGGCATGCTCGGCATCGAGCCGCGCGTCGAGGTCTCCGTCGACAACTTCCAGCTCCTGCCGCTGCTGGTCGCCGGCACCCGGCGCATCGCCTTGATCCAGGCACGGCTGGCTCGGCTGCTGGCGCCGATCGCCGCCGTGCGGGTGGTGGAACCGCCGTACGAGGCGGTGCCGCTGCGGGAAGCGCTGTGGTGGCACCCGGTGCACACTCATGACGCGGCCCACATCTGGCTGCGCGAGACGGCCGCGCGGGTCGGGTCCCGCCTGCCCCGCCCGGCCGAGGAGTGACACGATGCGGCCCCCCGGGCCCCTGACAGACGCCGGTGGCCGACGCTCGGTGGCACGCTGCCCGGACGCCGACGCGCCACCGGGCTTGGCCGCCGGGCTCCCGACGCGCTCTCTCTGCTCCCGCGCCACGAGATGTACACCTGGTCCGGCGGATTCTTAGTCGGCTGCGACTTCACCGGCCGGTTCGCGCAGCCCTGGCACCGCCGGCATGGTGAACCCGGGGCTGTTCCTGCCCCAGACGGACCCGGGTGTGTCATCGGCGGCGGCCGGGCCGGCGCCGGGAAGCCCCCACGGAAGACGGATCCCTGTGGCCCCAAGCGCGGTCTGTCCCGTGCGGGTGCCGGTCGGGGCCGGGGCCGGCAGGCCGCGTGTGAGAAAGCGGCTTTGACGGCACTCGCCAGGGGCGGGCCGCCCGACCTGAGCGGGCGTGCCGGCCGGACCGTGGCGCAGCACCCGGGTGGAGGACGGTGCCGAGGTGACCGAGAGCAGCCCTCTCACGGAGTGGACCAGCGGGTGAAGAGCGGGAAGCGGTACGCCGTCGCCGCCTCCGGGCAGTGGACCGACGAGGAGGACGGCCGCCGCAGGCTGCCCGCCGGCGAGGTCCACGCCTGGGAGCCGGGCCGGAACGAGACCGTGTGCGGACTGTCCCTCAGCCGCTCGCGCCTCGCGCGCTTCCCGCACGTCGGCTGGCCGGAGACCTTCCCGGAATCCGGCGGCGCGGCCGACCGGGTGCGACGGGTGTGCCGCCGCTGCGCCTCCGTGGCCGGACGCCGCGGCGGCGACGCGCGCCCACGGTGGTACCGCGTCCGCCCCCGCCCGTGAGCACCGCGTCCCTGATGCGGTACAACGCCCCACGCGTCCGTGCCCGGATCCGGCAGGCGGCGGGTACGAGGGGTGACCCGCCGGCGCGGGAGTGTCACAGGCCGGCCGACCCGCACATCGCGGGGCGCTATCGCGGTACCCGGGACGGCCTGGACCGACCCGAGGACGGAAGACGGTGCCGCAGACCGACGACGAGCTGCTCCGCGATGATCCGTCGCTCACCCACGGGACCCCCCGGCAACCGAAGGAGGCCGCAGATGACGAACACCCCTCCGTCCTCTGGTGCGACCCGGCACCGTCCCACCGGACGGACTGCCGGCACGAAGCTGCTCGGCATCTATCTCAACGACCACCTCGCCGGTGCCGCCGCCGGCACCCAACGCGCCGCTCGCCTGGCGCGCACCGCCCGGGGTTCGGCGCTCGGCCGCGCGATGGAGCCCGTAGCCGCCGAGATCGCCCAGGACCGGACGGCGCTGCTGGACATCATGCGGGACCTCGGCGTTCCCGTGCGCCGTTACAAGGTCTGCGCGGGCTGGACGGCCGAGAAGCTGGGACGGCTGAAGCCCAACGGCCGCCTGGTACGGCCCTCGCCGCTCGGCATCCTGCTGGACCTGGAAGCCCTGCGGCTGGGCGTGGAGGGAAAGACGGCCTGCTGGCAGACCCTGCGCCGGCTCGGCGCCGCCGACGAACGCCTGGACCTCGCCCGGCTCGACACCCTGCTCGAACGAGCCCGGCGGCAGCAGGAGAGCATCGAGGAGTGGCGTGTCCGCCAGGCAGGGGAAGCGCTGGCCGCGACAGCCGGCTGAGTGCGTGGTCCAGGGGTGAAGCCGAAGGACCGTACGGGGCGCCCAGCAGCACGGTCGGCGTTACATCCCCATGCTGCTGGACCGGCCGGCGGCCGGGGAGCCGGGCACGGCCCACCTGGCGACCCACACCGTGCCCCTGGACGAGGCGCCGCGCGCCTACGAGATGGTCAAGGCCAGGAGCGACGGCTGTGTGCGGGCGGTGATCAGGCCGGGCGACTGACGGAGACCCCCGCGGGCGCCCCCGCCCCGTTCACCGCCCGCGTATCGCCCGGCGCGCTGCCGGCCCGCCCTCAGTCGCGTGGCCGGTGCAGGGCGACGTGCACCGTGTCCACGACCTGGATGAGGGCAGCCCGGGCGGCGTCCGTGTCGCGCAGCGGGCCGAGCCCCATGAAGCCGTGGACGGTGCCGTGGTACCGCATCGAGACCACCGCGACACCGGCCGCGCGGAGCTTCGCCGCGTACGCCTCGCCCTCGTCGCGGACCACGTCGGCCTCACTGGTGACCACCAGCGCCGGGGGAAGCCCGGCGAGCTGTTCCAGGGTGGCCCGCAGCGGTGCCGCGGTGACCTCGTCGCGCTGCCGCGGATCGGGCAGGTACTGGTCCCAGAACCAGCGCATGGTCTCCCGGGCGAGGAAGTACCCCTGGGCGAACTCCTGGTACGACGGGGTGTCGAAGTCGGCGTCGGTGACCGGGTAGAGCAGCACCTGGTGCACCAGCCGTACCCCTCCGCGCTCCTTGGCGAGCAGGGTCAGCGCCGCCACCAGGTTGCCGCCCGCCGAGTCGCCCACCGCCGCCATCCGGGTCCCGTCCAGACCGATCTCGCCACCCCGCTCGCAGATCCACTTCGCGACCGCGTAGCACTGCTCCACGGCGACCGGGTACCGGGCCTCGGGGGCGCGTGCGTAATCGACGAACACCACGGCCGCGTCCATACCGAGTGCGAACGCGCGCACCAGGTGCTCATGGGTGCGGGCGTCGCCCAGGGCCCAGCCGAGGCCGTGCAGGAACAGCACGACCGGGATCGGGCCGACGCTGTCGACGGGTCTGACCACCTGCACCCGCACATGCCCGGTCGGCCCGCCCGACAGGGCCAGCCACTCCGTGGAGGTGGCCTCGTCGTCGAAGGGGTCGGGTCTGCCGTACAGCCGGGCCAGGTCCGCCCGCGCCTGTTCCAGGTCCGGGGCGTGTGCCGACGGCGGGCAGGAGTGCTGGGCCACGAACGCCCGGGTGGGGTGGTCCAGAACCGGCTGCCGCGCGGAGGAAGGGGCGAAGTCGGTCACACGGTCTCCTGCCGGGAGAGGCAATGGGCTGACGGGGCGAGGCGGTTCGGCGTATCCGGCCCGCTTCGGTCGGGCACCCTACCCGCTGCACGGCAGCAGGCCGGTGTCCGGTAGTCCGGTACTGCCGACAGCGTTGTCAGCCGCGGGACCGGTTCCGGGTGCGGGCGCGTCCGCCGGGGACCGTCCGTCCGCGCCCCGGGCGGTGCGCAGGCTGCGCCATTCGCTGGGGGTGACGCCGTACGCGGCACGGAAGGCCCGGCTGAAGTGGGCGGGGTTGACGAAGCCCCACCGCTGGGCGACGGCGGACACGGTGGGGGCCGTTCTGCCGCGGCGGGCCAGTTCCCGGCCGCACTCCTGGAGGCGGCGCTGCTGGATGAGCCGGCCGACGGTGGTGCCCTCGCCCTCGAAGAGCCGGTGCAGATACCGGACGGAGATGTGGTGCGCCCGGGCGATGCCCTCCGGCGACAGGCTCGGATCGCCCAGGTTCCGGTTGATGTGGTCGCGGACGCGGTGCAGCAGATGCCCTCGGGCGGAGTCCGGGCTCGCGGCGTCCTGGTGGGCCCGCTCGGTGATGAGGGTGGCGAACAGGTCGACCACGTGGCCGGCCAGCCGGTCCGCCACGGCCGGCGGGTAGGCGGACGCGGAGGAGGCCAGGGTGGCCAGGAACGGCAGCAGGACCGCGCCGAAGCCGTCCCCGGTGCCGATGGCGGCGCCCGTGACCGCGCGGATGTCGGTGTCCGGGACGCCCAGCATGCGGCGGGGCAGCTGGAAGACGTGCGTGGTGAACCGCTGCGGATAGTCGAAGGAGTACGGCCGGCTCGTGTCGTACACGAGGAGGTCGCCCTCGCCGACCTCGGCCCGCCGGCCGTCCTGGACGAAGGTGGCCGTTCCGGATATCTGGACACCGACCGCCACCAGTGCCGCGGACGAGCCGGCGATCAGCGCCGAGGTGCGGCTGGCCCGCTTGGGGTCGGCCTCCATGGTGGAGACCTGGAGGTACCCGAAACGGTCGGTGGTGATCCGGCCGGTGAACGGACCGTTGCCGCGGGGCGCCACGGTCATCGGCACCAGAGCCCTGCTCACCGCGTCGTTCCAGTAGGCCACCTTGTCCCGGTCGGGCACCGAGGCGGTCGTCAACATCCAGCTCAACTCTCCTCCTCAAGGGGAAGCGACTCCGGGAAGCGGGACGGGAGGGCGAACGGCCGCGGCCTCCCGGGAGACGATGGCCGGTGCCCCGGCGGGACCGCCGGGCCCGGCCTACGGGCAGCGATTCCGCCGGAGCGTGACCGGGCCGCTTCGGCGGGGCCCGGGTTCCGCCCGCACGGCTGAGCCAAGCAGCGCGGGGCTCCCCTCTCCAGGCAGAAACACAGGCAGAACTCGGCGCGGGAGGCCCGGGGCCGACGCCGTGCGGTGACGGAACAGGGCCGGGCACGGAGAGGAAAGAAGCGGACCCGGCGCCGGCCCGTCGTGCGGCGCGGGGCCGGCGGGCCGCCGGGCCCCGGTCCCGCGCGGCCCGCGACCGGCCCCCTCGGCCCCGGCAGGCAGGTGTGCGGCAGGGGGATCATCGCCGCCGGCTCACGCGTTCGCCGTGCCCTGTTCCGCCGTCGAAGGCCGGCGGCGCTCGGTGCTCCAGTAGAGGAGGGCGAGGAGGGGAAGGGTGGCGCCGAGGACGGTCAGGGCACTCCAGCCTCCGGCGTGGTAGACGACGGAGCCGAGCTGGGAGCCGGCGGCGCCGCCGGCGAAGAACATGGCGATGAAGGCGCTGTTGAGGCGGGCGCGGGCAGCGGGGTCCAGCTGGTAGACGGTGTGCTGGCCGAGGATGAGGCTGGCCTGGACGGCCACGTCGATGACGATCGCGGCCAGGGCGAGTGCGATGACGCTGTGTCCGCCGAACCCGGCGAGCGCGAAGGCGAGGGCGGCCACCACGAACGCGATGCCGGTCATGGGGCGTACCAGCCCGCGGTCGGCCCAGTGCCCGGCGAACGGGGCGACGGCCGCGCCGGCCGCGCCGACGAGGGCGAACACACCGACCCCGACCGACGAGTAGTGGAAGCGGGGGCCGGTCAGGACGAAGGAGACCGTGGTCCAGAAGGCGCTGAACGCGGCGAACATGGCCGCCTGGTACAGGCCGCGGCGCACCAGGGCGGGGTGGGCGCGGACGAGTCGCAGGGTGGAGCGCAGGACCTGGTGGTACGGAAGGGTCGTGGTGGGCGCGTGCTGCGGCAGCGCGGCGCGCAGGGCCACGGCGAGCACGGCCATCAGCGCCGCGGAGCCGAGGAAGACGACCCGCCAGCCGGCGAGGTCCGACACCAGACTGCTCAGCGTGCGGGAGAGCAGGATCCCGGTGAGCAGGCCACTCATCACCCGGCCGACGACACGGCCCCGGGCATGGTCGGGGGCGAGGCCGGCGGCGAAGGGCACCAGGATCTGGGCGACGACCGAGGTGGCGCCGCTGACCAGCGACGCGATCAGCAGCATCGGGAAGCTGGTGGCCAGTCCCGTCGCCAGGAGGGCGAGGGTGGTGACCGCCAGGAGGACGGTGATCAGGTTGCGCTTTTCGAGGCGGTCGCCGAGCGGCACCAGGAAGAGCATGCCGATCACATAGCCGACCTGGGTGAGGGTGATCAGCGCGCCGGCCGTGGCCGTGCTGGTGTGGAACACACCGCTGAGCGTGGACAGCAGGGGCTGGGCGTAATAGAGGTTGGCGACCGTCATGCCGGAGGCGACGGCCAGCAGCGCCACCAGCCAGCCCGGCACGCCCTGGGAAACCTCCGCGGCCTTCGGCCGGCGCGAGCTCTGGGCGTCGGTTGATGCGGACATGTAACACCTTCTTGACTAGGCGAGCCGTGGAACGGACTCGGGCGGAAGCGCCGTGCGGTGGCCGGCGGCCTCTTCGCCGCCGTCACGCAGGTGCAAGCGCCGGGCCGCCTCGCATGCTTCCTCACCTGGAGCGATGGTTCGCGAAGTCAGTCATCTCGTTTCGAGATGGACTTCGACGGGTGGGGGCCGCGACGGACCAAGTCTCACCGACGCCCCGTCCGGATGTGGCCGTGCGCGTCCGGCCCGGGCACCGGTGGGCAACAGGCGGTGCGTTCCAGGGCAATGAGGACGCCCCCGCGCGCGGCGGCAGGGCGGGACATGACCCTGCGCGCACACCGCGCGCCGCACAGTGCCCTGTTCCGGCCCCGTGGGCCGACCGGCGAGCGGGGACGGCCGCCGCGGCGGATCATGGCCGTAGGCCCACTGGGGGCCCGAGACGCACACGCGAGCAGAGGAGTCTTCGATGGTCGACGCACCGGTGCTGGTGCTGGCGGCAACCGGCGGCCAGGGCAGGGCCGTGACGGACGCCCTGCTGCGCCGCCGGGCCCGGACCCGGGTGCTGGTCCGTGACCCGGGGCGCGCGGCAGCGCGCGAACTGGCCGAACGGGGAGCCGAAGTGGTGGCGGGGTCGTTGAGCGACCGCGACTCCCTCGCCGCGGCCATGCGCGGGGTGGCGGGCGTCTTCGCGTACACCACCCCCTTCGAGGCCGGGGTGGAGGCGGAAGTGGGCCAAGGGCGCGCGATCCTCTCCGCCGCGACGCGGGAGCGCGTCCCGCACCTCGTGTTCAGCTCCGTGGCAGGAGCCGACCAGGACAGCGGCGTACCGCACTTCGAGAGCAAGGCGCGCGTCGAAGCGGACCTGGCATCCGGCGACGTGCCGTACACGGTGCTGGGGCCGACCTACTTCTTCGACAACGCGCTGGGCGGCGAGGAGCGCATCCTCGACGGCTTCCTCGACCTGCCGCTGCCCCCCGACCGGCCACTGCAACAGCTCGCCCGTGCCGACCTCGGCGCGTTCGCGGCGGAAGTGATGCTCGACCCCGCTCCCTACACCGGGCAGCGCATCGAGTTGGCCGGCGACGCGCCCACCCCCGCGGACATGGCGGCATCGCTGGGCAAGGCGCTGGGAAGGGAAGTCCGCCACGTACAGACGCCCTTGGCGGCGATCGGCAACCCGGACATGCACGCAATGTGGGCCTTCCTCGACGGCCCCGGCTACCGCGTCGACATCCCCGCACTCCATGACGCCCACCCGGACATCCGCTGGACCCGCTTCGCGGACTGGGCCGACCGTGCCTGGGCCGTCGGGCGCTGAACCGGCCGCCGGGGGCGGGGCCCGCGCACCGGGCGGGAGCTTCCGCCTGGCGCAAGTCGGGCGGAAGTGCTCGTTTGGGCAAAGCCCTGTGCGTTCCCCGGCAAGCCGGCCGGACAGCGAGCCCTAGGGTCATAGGAAGTAATCGCATTTTCTGTTTCGAGGGCCCTTATGAAACAACGCCTCAGCACGGTCACGTGCCCGATGACGGCACATGTCAGTGCCCTGAAGAGGACATCGTTGCCCTTGCCGGCGGAGTTGCATTACGGGAGCACCGACCCCTATGCCGTCCGGCTTTCCCTTGGACCGTCGACCGGACCGCCCGTCACCTGGGTCTTCGCCCGTGAACTGCTCGCCGAGGGATTGACACGGCCCGCCGGCCCCGGTGATGTGCAGGTGCTTCCCTGGCATTGCCGCACACCGCGCACCCTCCGCATCGTCCTGAGCAATGGGACGGGTACGGCGCTGGTCGAACTGGCGGCCGCGGAGGTGGCCGCGTTCCTTCGGCGGACTTTCGACGTGGTGCCTCCCGGGACCGAAAGCGAGCACCTGGACCTCGACGGCGTCATCACCGCACTCACGGGAAGAAGCGGCTGACCGCGAGGTGAACGCCCTGACGAAATACCTCGTCTGACACGGCCGTGCCATGGAAGGAGAAGCCGATGAAGATACGGACGGAGCCGATCGCGCGGGTATGGGAATGGCAGGCCGACGCCGCCTGCCGCGGCATGGACAGCTCGGTCTTCTTCCCGCCCGCCGGTGAGCGGGGCCGGGCCCGCCGACGGCGCGAGGACGCGGCGCGAGCGATCTGCCGCAGCTGCCCGGTGAGCGGTCCGTGCGGTCGCTTCGCCCTGGCGTCCCGGCAGCACTACGGCGTCTGGGGCGGATACACCGAGACCGAACGCCGTTCCGCGGTCCGTGTGATGGACCGGAAGTAGCGAGCGGGCGTCCGCCCCTGGCCGGCCGTACTACGCCCCTATGTCGAAAGGCAGTTCCGTCATGAACCCCCACCCGCTTCCGGAGGAGGGCGTACGGCCACCGGACGGCGTCGTCGCCCTGACCGTCACGACCAACCTGGTGATGAGCCGGACCGAGGCGGTGCCTCTTGCCGTGCGCTTCTCCTACGACCGTCTGCACCCCTTCACCGTGCTGCTGGACATGCCCAGGCCCGGCGGCGGGGGCAGCGCCCGATGGTCCTTCGCCCGCGAGCTCCTGCAGTCGGGGATGCACAGACCATCCGGGGAGGGCGATGTGCGCGTCTGGCCGCCGTGCCGCTGCAACAACAGGGCCGACGTACGGCTCTTCCTGCGCGACGGTACCGGCTCGGCTCTGCTGGATGTGCCCAGTCAGCCGCTGCGTGAATGGCTGGTACGCACATGGGAGGCCGTCCCGCCCGGCGAGGAGAACGCGTGGATCGACTGGGACACCCTCGTGGGAAGACTCCTCGGCGACCGCTGAGTGCCCGGTGGACAGGACGTAGCGCTCCGGCACGGTGGCCGGGCACCCGGGGGCCCGCTCCTCGTCCGCTCCCGGCCCCATCACGGGGCGTCCGTGCCCGCGTACGATGCGGCGGTGACGGTCTGCTCCGCGCCGGGCGGAGCGCTGCGTGAGCGGGAGCGGATGATGGATCTGCGGCAGATGGAGGTCGTCGTCGCGGTGGCCGACACGGGCGGCTTCACGGCGGCGGCGCGGCGTCTGCACGTGGTCCAGTCCGCCGTGTCCGGCACGGTCCGGACCCTCGAACGCGAATTGGGCACGCCCCTCTTCGACCGCACCACACACCGCGTCTCGCTCACCCCGGCGGGAGAGGCGTTCGTCCCCGCCGCCCGGGCCGCTCTGCGCGCGGCCGAACTGGCGCGGGAAGCGGTCGACGCGGTCAAGGGACAGCTCCGCGGCCGGATCACGGTCGGCACCATGCAGGGGGTGTGGGCGGGCCTGCACCATGCCCTCGCCGCGCTGCGCAGGGAGCATCCGGGCGTGGTGGTCCAGCTCCGGCAGGCCGCGGTCGCCGACATCCGCCAGGCACTGCGCGACGGTACGGTGGACCTGGCCGTCGTGGCACTCGACCGGCAACAGCAACGCGGGCTGACCACACGCCTGTTGTCCCGCGAGGACATGGTGCTGGTGGCCTCGCCGCACCGGGATCTCCCCGGGACGACGCAGGACGGCGAGGTCGATCTCGCCGACATCGCCCGGTTGCCCATGGTGGACTTCTCACCGGGCTGGGCCATCCGCTACGCGGTCGACCGGTCCTTCCGCGCCGCCGGCGTCGAACACACCACCACGTTCGAGGTGAACGACATCGTCGCGGCAGCCGAACTGGTCCGCAACGACCTGGGGGTCTGCATCATGCCCAGGTCGATCGCGGACCGGTTCCCCGACCTGCGCCGGTACCCGTTCCACCGGCACGCGCCGAGCTGGAAGATCATGGTGGTACGGCCTCCCGGAGAGGCGCCCCCGGCGGTCGCCGCACTGCTGAACCACATCACATGACTGCCGCGGGCCGCCCCGGGACCCCGCAGGACACAGGTGTCAGGAACCCCTCTGTGCCCGATAGCTGTCCGAGACACATGTTTCCGCCGCCCGTGCTTCGGGGGTCGGATATGTGTGCCGGGCGGCGGTGCCCACGGCCTGGTGGACGGCGCGGGCCAGCCGCGCGCCCCACAGTGAACGGGGGCCGGCGAACGCGTGGACCTCGTCGTCGGCGCGCGGGGACCGGGCGGCCACGCACACGGCATCCGTAGGCGTGCCCGAGCAGTCGTAGCCCGCCGCGAGCAGTGCCTGCACCTTGGCCTCGGTGGCGGTGGCCACCGCGTTGACCAGCGCCGCGTCGGTCAGCGCCACCGGTAGCGCGACGAGGATGTTGACCGTGCCGGGCCGCGCCGCCACGGCCGTGCCCTCCGCCGGGGAGGCCGCCCAGCCGCGTACCCCGAGCCCGGCGGTGGCGACCGCCTCCACACCGCCGTCGCAGGCGTGACCGTACGCCCGGACATCGGCGGCGGTCATCAGCCCCACCCCCGGCCCGTGGGCGCCGGCGGCGCGGGCCAGCTCGGCGAGGTGGCGGTCCGGGTCGGTGCGCCGGTAGCCGTGGGAGACCTGCGCGTTGAGCACCCAGGAGCGTTCCCCGATCCCCCCGCCGAGCACAGCGCTGCTGATCATCCGCCAGCCGTCGCCGGCCCGCCACAGCAGGCTGTGCAGCCGCTCGTCGTCCTCGGCGCGGACGTGTTCCCGCACGCGCAGCAACCCGGAGGCGGGGCGGGGCGGCGGGATGACGGCGGGCATCGGACGGGTACTCCTCGCGGGGCGGCAACCGGTCGATCGTACGCGGCGCCGTCCGCCCCGGAGCGATAGGTCTGCTGTGCCCGGATTTGTCGGCGTGGTGACGGGAACCCCGGACAGTGCCACGCCGGCCAGGGCAGAGAGGACCGAGCGCGTATGACGGCGCAGCCAGACGACCGCGGCGTAAGCCGGGACCTGGAGATCAACCCGATCTTCAGCCGGGAACCCGTCCGAGTGCCCCGGTACGCGATGCCGGACCAGGGGATGGAACCGGACACCGCCTACCAGGTGGTCCACGACGAACTGATGCTCGACGGCAACGCCCGGCAGAACCTGGCGACGTTCGTCTCCACCTGGGCCGAGCCCCAGGCCCGGCACCTGATGGCGGAGTGCGCCGAGAAGAACATGATCGACAAGGACGAGTATCCGCAGACCGCGGAGCTCGAAACCCGGTGCGTCCACATGCTCGCCCGGCTCTGGCACGCCGAGGACCCGCGCCGTACGACAGGCTGCTCGACCACCGGTTCGAGCGAGGCGGCGATGCTGGGCGGGCTGGCACTCAAGCGGCGCTGGCAGCACAGGCGGCGCGCCGAGGGCAGGCCCACCGACCGGCCCAACCTCGTGATGGGCATCAACGTGCAGATCTGCTGGGAGAAGTTCGCCGACTACTTCGAGGTCGAACCGCGCTACGTCCCGATGGAGGGCGACCGCTACCACCTCACGCCGGACAAGGCCGTCGAACGGTGCGACGAGAACACCATCGGTGTCGTCGCCGTGCTCGGCTCCACCTTCGACGGCAGCTACGAACCCGTCTCCGGCATCGCCGCGGCCCTGGACGACCTGGAAAGCCGTACCGGCCTCGACATCCCCGTCCACGTCGACGGCGCGTCCGGAGCGATGATCGCGCCCTTCCTCGACCCCGGCCTCACCTGGGACTTCCGGCTGCCCCGGGTCGCCTCCGTCAACACCTCCGGCCACAAGTACGGCCTGGTCATGCCCGGCGTCGGCTGGGTCCTGTGGCGCGACCGGGACGCCCTCCCCGACGACCTCGTCTTCCACGTCAACTACCTCGGCGGCGACATGCCGACCTTCGCGCTCAACTTCTCCCGGCCCGGGGCCCAGGTCGTCGCCCAGTACTACAACTTCCTGCGCCTCGGCTTCGACGGCTACCGGCGCGTCCAGCAGACCTGCCGCGACGTCGCCACCCGGCTGGCCGCCGAGATCGCCGGGCTGGACCCGTTCGAGCTGATCACCGACGGCGGCGAGCTCCCCGTCTTCGCCTTCCGGATACGCGACGGGATCGACACCTTCAGCGTCTTCGACGTCTCCGCCGCGCTGCGCGAACGCGGCTGGCTGGTACCCGCCTACACCTTCCCCGCCGACCGGACCGATCTGGCCGTCCTGCGCGTCGTGGTCCGCAACGGCTTCAGCCACGACCTGGCCGACCTGCTCCTGGAGGACCTGCGCCGCGCACTGCCCCGCCTGCGCGAGCAGCACGAGCCGCACCGCGACGCCGACGACGCCGGCGGCTTCGCCCACGGCGCGGAGACCAAGAACCCGAGGCGCCCGGGCCGCCACTGACCACGCACCACCGCCGGGCACCGCGTCGCCGGGCGGCCGGCCGCCCGGCGAGCGAGGAGAAGACCATGTGCCGCCTGTTCGGCCTCAGCAGTGCCCCACGACGCGCCCACGCGACGTTCTGGCTGCTGGACGCCCCCGACAGCCTCAGCCGGCAGAGCCATCGCGACCCCGACGGCACCGGCCTCGGCTACTTCGCGGCGGACGGCACCCCCTGCGTGGACAAGGCGCCCATCGCCGCCTACCAGGACCGCGCCTTCGCCGAGGAGGCCCGCCGGGTGGAGTCGGCCGCCTTCGTCGCCCATGTGCGCTACGCCTCCACCGGCAGCCTGGAGGCCCGCAACACCCACCCCTTCGCACAGGACGGACGGCTGTTCGCGCACAACGGGGTCGTCGAGGGCCTCGACCGGCTCGACGACCACCTGGGCGAGGACCGGTCACTGGTCGGCGGCGACACGGACTCCGAGCGCTTCTTCGCCCTGATCACCCGGGAGACGAGACGGCACGGCGGCGACCTCGGCGCCGGCATCCGGCACGCCGCCGGGTGGATCGCCCGGCACCTGCCCGTCTACGCCCTCAACCTCGTCCTCGTCACCCCCGACGGGCTGTGGGCCCTGCGCTACCCCGGCACCCACGAGCTGTACATCCTGCGGCGCCCGGCGGGCGGACAGCACGGCGCCCGTCACCTGGACCACAGCGGCAGCCACGGCCGTATGCGCGTGCGCTCCGCGACCCTGGCCGATCATCCGGCCGTGATCGTCGCCAGCGAACGCATGGACGACCACCCCGGCTGGCGCCTGATGGAACCGGGCGAACTGCTCCACGCCGGGACCGGCCCGCACACCACCCGGCAGGTGATCCTGCCGGACCCGCCGGCACACCGACTGACCTTGGCGGACCTGCGCCCGGACGCCGCGGCCTCGCAGCAGGCCGCTTGACCGGGCCGTTCCGTACGCTTGGCCGTATGCGTATGCGCCCCACACTGAACTGGACGCCCACCGGGGACCCGCTGCCGGGCAGCACGGATCTGGAACCGGTCGTGGAGGCGCTGCGTACCGGCGGTGTGCTGGTGCTCAGCGGGGCGGGCATCTCCACCGAGTCGGGGATTCCCGACTACCGGGGCGAGGGCGGGAGCCTGAGCCGGCACACGCCGATGACCTATCAGGAATTCACCGCCAGTGCGCGGGCCCGGCGCCGGTACTGGGCGCGCAGCCATCTCGGCTGGCGCACCTTCGGGCGCGCCGAGCCGAACGCGGGGCACCGGGCCGTGGCCTCGTTCGGGCGGCACGGCCTGCTCTCCGGGGTGATCACCCAGAACGTCGACGGCCTGCACCAGGCCGCCGGCAGCGGGGATGTCGTGGAACTCCACGGGAGCCTGGACCGGGTCGTCTGCCTGTCCTGCGGGGACCGCAGCGCGCGCCGGGAACTCGCCCGGCGGCTGGAGGAGGCCAACGCGGGTTTCGAACCGGTGGCCGCCGGCATCAACCCCGACGGGGACGCCGACCTCACCGACGAACAGGTCGGGGACTTCCGTGTGCTGCCCTGCGCGGTCTGCGGCGGCGTTCTCAAACCGGACGTGGTGTTCTTCGGCGAAGCGGTCCCGCCGCGGCGGGTCGAGCGCTGTCGCGAGCTGGTCCGGGAGGCGACCTCGGTGCTGGTCCTGGGTTCCTCGCTGACGGTGATGTCCGGACTGCGGTTCGTCCGCCAGGCGGCCCAGGAGGGGAAACCGGTGCTGATCGTGAACAGGGACCCGACCCGGGGCGACCGTCATGCGGTCACCCGGGTCGGGCTCCCTCTGGGAACGTCCCTCGCCGCCGTGGCCGGCCGGCTGGGCCTGCCGGCCACGGCGGCGGGGAGTCGGCCTGCGTGAAGTCGTGACGCTGATGGTCCGTCGCGGGCCGGAGCGGGTCGTCGCCGCCGGATCAGGCGTGACGATGGGAGTGCGAGTGGGAGTGCCGGGAGCCGGTGACGAGGCGGTAGAGGGCGAGCAGGATCAGGGAGCCGACGATCGCGGCGATCCAGGTGGACAGCTCGAAGAACCCGTCGACGGAGTCGACGCCGAAGATCACCTTGCCGAGCCAGCCGCCGAGCAGACCGCCGACCACGCCGATGAGCATGGTGACGATGATGCCGCCGGGGTCCTTGCCCGGCATGATGGCCTTGGCGATGGCGCCGGCGAGCAGGCCGAGGATGATCCACGCGATGATGCCCATGGTGGTCTCCGTTTCGTCGTTTCGTAAAGCTTGTTAGCTCATCGTGTGTACCGTCTGCGCTCGTACAAACGTCCCCTTTTGAACGCGGTGCGGGACAGACGCTCCTGGATCTCACCTCCACCGACCACGACAAGCCCGTCGACACCACCCCGCCGCCGTCCGGTCGGATCCTCGACCCCACCAGGCTCCGCTGAACCCGCGCGGCCGACGGGATGCCGGTCGGACACCCCTGCCAGGGGCCCCGGCCGGCTTCGCGTCGTGGAATCCACACCGCCCCTGTCGCGCGGGCGCGCCTCGCCGTCCGGGAACGGGCCGTGCCTCCCACCGCTGGGCGGCGAAGTCCCGTGCGCCGCCGGTGACTTGGCCGGTCCGCGCGGTCCTCTCTCAGGCCTGTTCCGCGCTGGAGAGTGCCTTGCTGATGAGGCGGGTGGCGAACTCGCGGTCGTCGGTGAGCCGGTTGATGTGCTCGGCGAGCAGGAACGCGGTGGCCTCCAGAGGATTCATCTCCTCCTTGGTCCACTTGCCGTACTGCTTGCGCCACAGGCTGGGGCTCAGGCCCATGCCCGCCGCGACGACCAGGCCGGCCATGGTGGGGATGGCCTCCGGACGGATGCTCTTGGGCATCATGCGCATCGAGGCCACCAGGCTCGGCACCACGTACTCGACGACGTCCTTGTCGTGATCCTCGTACGCCATCCGCAGCCAGGTCATGAACATGTAGATGATGGTGCAGGCGCCGTCCAGCAGGTCGCGCGCCCCCTTCGGGCCCAACGACGCGGCGAACTGGTCGGTCAACCGCTGCTGTTCGGGATCGATCCGGGTCCCGCCGTCGTAGATGGACTTGAGCCGGGAGTCGATCACCATGAGTGCTCCGCTCACGTCGCCGGCGGGGGCGTACCGGGGGTCGCAGACCGATGACAAGGGTCCCTCCTTATGGGGCCGCACCGCACGGCGCGGCATGTGCGTACCGTAGACGGCCGGTCACCCGGCGTCCGGAGAATGCCGGGGGAGGACCCGATGGAGGGGGTGAGGGCCGGCCGTCCTCACCCGTTCGGGTGGGGACAGGGGCCCGGGGTCCGGGGGTCAGGGTGCCAGCGCCTCGACCAGGGCGGTGGTGATGCGTTCGAGGATGTGGCGCGAGGTCGCGAAGTTCAGCCGTACGAACCCCCGCCCGGCCGCCCCGAAGAACGCCCCGTCGCTCAGGCAGACCCGGGCCTCGCGCAGCAGGAAGCCGGCCGGGTCGTCCAGGCCGGTGAAGGAGCAGTCCAGCCACGCCAGATAGGTCGCCTCCGGCATCGCGTAGCGCGCCCGCGGGAGCCGGTCGCCCAGCACCCGTGCCAGGAAGCGGCGGTTGCCGTCCAGATAGCGCAGTGCCTCGTGGCGCCACGGGTCGCCCGCGCGGTAGGCGGCGATGTTCGCGGCGATGCCCAGGGTGCTCGCCCCGTGCCGGGAGTGGAACGGCAGGGCCCGCCACCGCCGGACGTCGCGGTCGCTGGACAGCACCGCCTGCGCGCATTTCAGCCCGGCTATGTTCCAGCCCTTGGCGGCGGACACCAGGGTCAGGGTGTGGTCGGCCGTCTCCGGCGAGACGGAGGCGTACGGGATGTGGGGGTGCCCGGGATAGGTGAGCGGGGCGTGGATCTCGTCGGCGACGACCCGCGCGCCGTACGCGGCCACGCACCGGCCGAGCGCGCGGAGTTCGGCCCGGGTGAACACCCTGCCCAGGGGGTTGTGCGGGTTGCACAGCAGCACGGTCCCCGCTCCGCCGGCCAGCGCGGCGCCGATGGCGTCGATGTCCAGGGTCCGCCGTGCGCCGTCCGGGACGAGGGGCACCTCGACGGCACGCCGGCCCTGCGCCGCCACGACCTCCAGGAAGGGCGGATAGGCGGGGGTGGGAACCACCACGGCGCTGCCGGGACGGCTGTAGGCGCCGATGCCGAGGCCGACCCCGGTGAGCACGTCGGGGATCAGGAAGATCCGCTCGGCCGGTACCGTCCAGCCGCAGGTGCGGGCCAGCCAGTCGGCGCAGGCGGACGGCAGCCCGGTGCGGATGTCACGCAGCGGATAACCGGTCTCGCCGCGCTCCACCGCCTCGTGCACGGCCTCGCGCACGGCCGGGGCCACGGGGAAGTCCATCTCGGCGACCCAGGCGCCCAGCACCTCCCCGCCGTGCCGCCCCCATTTGAGCGTCCGGCGCGCCAGCAGCGCGTCGAGGGAGATGTCGTCGAATCCGGGCGCCGCGGGCCGGTCCGCCGCCGGCGGAGCGGCCCGTGTGCCGTCCGGTGCCTCCGCTTCCACAGGGCCTCCGCGGTTCAGTGGCAGAACAGCCGCAGTCCGGTGCGGACCAGGGTGATGGAGTGTTCCTCGCAGGCCGCCGCCACCTCCCGGCCGCGCGCCGACCCGCCGCCCTCGACGATGCAGCGCACCCCGTGCGCGGCGGCGACGTCCACGTTGTCACGGAAGGGCAGGTAGGCGTCGGAGACGAGGGTGCACGGCGTGTGCCCGGCCAGCCAGGCGGCCTTCTCGGCGGGATCCAGCGGCGTGCCGGGCGGACCGGGGTCCGGCCGGCACGCGTCGGACAAGGTGCCGGGCTCTCCCTCGATCAGCCGCAGCACGCTGTTCACGCGGTCCTGGATCGACAGCGTGCCGGGGAACCGGGCCCGCGCGAGCAGCGGGTGGCGCCGCAGCCGCCAGCGGTCGGCCTTCTCCCCGGCCAGGCGCACACAGTCCACCCGTGACTGCTGGCCCGCTCCGATGCCGATCGTGCGCCCGTCGTGGACGCAGGCCACCGAGTTGGACTGCGTGTACCGCACGGTGATCAGCCCGAGCACGGCGTCCCGCAGCTGCCGTACGGTCGGCGGTGGGCCGCCCTCGGTGCCCTCGGCCAGGGTGCCGGGGCCGATCACGAGCGGGTCGGCGTCCTGCGTGATCCGGACCCCGAACACGTCCCTGACCTGCCGGGCGGGCGGCTCGTAGGCGGGATCCACCCGCAACACGAGGAAGGTGCCCCGCTTCTTGCGTGCCAGTACCTCCAGCACGCCGGGCTCGAAGTCCGGCGCGATGACGCCGTCCGAGACGACCCTGGCCAGGAGGGACGCGGTGTCCCGGTCGACGGGATGCGACAGGGCCACCAGGTCGCCGTAGGAGGAGCGCGGGTCGCAGTCCCGGGCCCGGGCGTAGGCCGAGGCGGGGCCGGACGGCTGCGCCCCCAGCCGGAAGGTGGCCCGGGCGACCGGGTCGACCTCGCCGGCGACGGCCACACCGGCGGGGGAGACGTGCTTCATGGACGCCGCCGCGGGCAGGCCGAGCGCCCGGCTCGCCTCCCGTACCAGCTGCCAGCCCTGCAGGGCGTCCAGCAGGTTCACGACGGAGGGCGTGCCGGACAGGACCGACAAGGGCAGGGGGCCGCCGTCGGACGGCTCGGCCACCGCGGTGCGCTGTTGTGGGTTCAGGCCGTACTTCAGACGCAGACGCGTCGGGTCACCGACCATGGCCGCCTCTCCGGGAGAAATACCGACGCCGGTCACGTGGCGTCTTTCGCGTGAGCCGTGCGGGAAGTCAGGGCCGTGCGGGAAGTTCGAGCCGTGCGGGAAGTCCGGGCCGTTCGGGAAGTTGGAAATGGCGGCCGCGGCGCCGGCCCGCTCCTTTTCGCCGAGGAGTATCGCCCAGGCGTTCCGCAGGCCCCCGGCCGTGTCCGCGTTCCAGGAAACCGGGCCCTCGCGGCACCCGTCAACCCCGCCTGTGGCGCGGGTATTTCGGGGAGATGATCGGAATGCGGTCGCGACGGCCGCATTTCCTGCCGCCGGACCGCGGGCGTAGGGACGCGTCGCGCGTCGCCCGCAGGAGCGCCGCATTCGGATGACCGTTGTCCGGAACCCTGCGGTCAGGGACATTTACAGCGCCTGACCACACGTCAACTCGTGCCCCCCGGTCACTCGTATGGCGCCTTGCCGCCCGGCAGTGCCCCGGATAGGCTCCGGTTTCCGTGTACCCCCGATCGATCAGGTGACCGGCCCGTGAAGAGCGACGCAGACGACGCCGTCCGGACCGGGCAGCCGGAGGCCGCCGGGATCCCCGGTTCCCCGGCGTACTGGCCGCGGTTCGCGCTGCTCTACGGCTGCGGGATGCTGGCGGCCACCGGGCTCGGCAAGATCGCCCCGATCGCGGTGGACCTGCGCGGCGCGCTGACCCTCTCCCTCGACCAGGTCGCGCTGGTCACCTCCTCCCTCACGGCGGTCGCCGCCGTGCTCGGGCTGCCGGTCGGCTATCTCGTCGCCCGCACGGCGCCCCGCAGGGCCCTGCTCGCCGGCTGCGTCGTCATGGCGGCGGCGGGGCTGCTCCAGGCGCGGGCCGGCCACTTCTGGCCGCTGCTGGGCGCACGCCTGGTGGAAGGGATCGGGTACGTCGCCGTCGTCGTGGCCGCCCCGGCGCTCATCATCTCCATGGGCGGCGGACCACGGCGGATCACCGCGCTCGCCGTGTGGGGAACGTACTTCCCGGTGGGCCTGGCGCTGGGGCTGTTCCTCGGCGGGGTGCTGTCGGCGTTCCTCGGCTGGCGCACCTGGCTGGTCGTCCAGGCCTGCGCCCTGCTCGTCGCCGGGGCCGCCGCCGTCCTCGCGCTCGGCGGGCGGACCCCGGCCGCCGCGGAGCCGGCCCCGGCCGAGGCCGCGCCGGCCCCCGTCCGGCGCCCGGTACGCCGCCTGCTGCGGCCCTTCCTGCTGTCCCTGGGCTTCGCCACCGCCAGCGGCACCATCGTCGCCGTGGTGTCCCTCTTCCCCACCTATCTGCACGAGGTCCTCCACGTGCCCACGTCCGCGGCGGGCACCCTCACCGGGGCCGTCTCGCTGACCGGCACCGTCGGCGGCTTCCTCAGCGGCTGGCTGCTGCGCCGCGGGGTGCCGGTGCGCCGGCTGTTCACCGGCGCGCTGCTCATGCCCCTGGGCACGGCGCTGGCCTTCCTGCACTGGGGCGGGACCGGCCTCGCCGCCGCCGGCGCGGTCCTCGTGGCACTGGCCAACGAACTCGTCGTCGCCGCCGCGTTCGCGATGATCCCCGCCGTCGTCGCGGACCCCGCCGACATCGATCTCGCCAACGGACTCCTGGCCCAGGTCGGCAGCCTCGGCTCGCTGCTCGGCCCGCCGCTGGTCAGCTTCGCGGTGCTGGCGGCCGACGGCTGGTGGGCCGTGGCGCCCACCGTGCTCGCGGTCTGCGTCCCCGGGACGCTCCTGCTGCGCGCCTCGGTGCGGCGCGCGGCCGTATGAGCACGGCCGTATGAGCACGGCAAAGGCCGGAAGCGCACCCCGCCCGGCATGGCGGAAAAAGACCCCGTTCGGATGGCACGACGCGCCACTGAACGATATGAGCCAAAAAAAACGATCAATTGGATTCCGTATCGGCCTGGGCCCCGCCCGACCCTAGACTGGCCCTACCGGAAAACCGTGTGATCCTCTTTCACCCGGCCCCGGGTCTCGCCGTGTTTCGCACATCCGATGCACTTTCGATCGACAGGCGGCGGACATGACGACCGAGTCCTCGGAGGTATCCGGCAGTTGGCAGGGAATCGGGAATCCGGGCAGACAGCGGAACTACGGCAGGAGATACGGGACTGGCTCCGGGAGAACTGGAGCGAGGAACTCACGGTCGGCGACTGGTGGAGATCGCTCGCCGAGGCCGGATACGCCTTTCCCACCTGGCCCGCCGGAATGGGCGGCCGCGGCCTGGACCGCACGGCGGCCCGGGCGATAACCGAGGAGATCGGAAAAGCCGGCGCGATCGGCCCGCCCGGCGGTGTCGGACAGATGGTGGGCGGCCCGGTCCTGCTCGAACACGGCACGCCCGGGCAGCGGCGCCGCTGGGTCCCCGCGCTGGCCGCCGGGACGGAGTCCTGGTGCCAGCTGTTCAGCGAGCCCGGCGCCGGATCGGACCTGGCGAGCCTGCGACTGCGGGCCCACCGCGACGGCGACCGCTGGATCCTCAACGGCCAGAAGGTGTGGTCCCGGGAGGCCGAGACCGCCGACCGCGGCCTGGCCCTCGCCCGCACCGACCCCTCCGTCCCCAAACGCAAGGGCATCAGCCTCTTCGTCGTCGACCTGGACCAGCCCGGCGTGGACATCCGGCCGATCCGGCAGATGAACGGCCGCGCCACCTTCAACGAGGTCTTCCTCACCGATGTGGTGGTGCCCGCCGGACACGTCGTCGGCGCCGTCGGCCAGGGCTGGCCGCTGGCCGTGGCCAGCCTGGCCTACGAACGCGAGGAAGTGGGCGGCTCGGGCGTGCTCCGGCCCGCGCGCCTCGCCCGGCCCGGCCGGCGGGGCGGGATGCTCCACCGACCCATCGCGGAACTCGCCGAGGAACACCGCCGGGCGGAACGGGCCGCCGGCGTCCGCCGGGGAGTGCGCACCCCCGAGGCGCTGATCGCCCTCGCCCGCGAACTGGGCCGGTCCGAGGACCCGGTCGTCCGCCAGCGGCTCGCGGCCCTGTACGCGACGGCGCGGACCAACCGCCTGCGCGGCCGGCGGGCCCACTCCGCGCGCCGCCCCGGCCCGGACGCGTCCCTGGGCAAGCTCGTCGCATCCGCCACCGGACGCCAGGCCCGCGACATCGGCCTGTCCCTGCTGGGCGCCGAAGGCATGCTGACGGGCCCGGAGACCACCGGCGAAGGCGCGTTCCAGCAGATGGCCCTGTCGGTGCAGTCGCTGTCCATCGCGGGCGGCACCGACGAGATCCAGCGCAACCTCATAGGGGAGCGCGTGCTCGGACTGCCCAGGGAACCGGAGGCCGACCGGGACGTGCCCTTCCACGAGCCGCGGGCGGGGACGCGGCGCGAGTAGCCCTACGACCGCGACAGCCGACCAAGGGGGCAGGCGTGGACCCGAACGGTCATCGGAACCCTCGTCATGGAAGCATGCCGGGGCCCGGCCCCGAAAAGCACCGGCCGACCCGGCCGCGCGTCGCGGTGAGCCGGACCCGGGACGCCCCGGGACCGCGGGTGGACAGGCCGCCGCGCGAGACCGGCGTCCGCCCGGCGGGCCCCGGACGCGGCGAGGCGGGGAAGCGTCCCGGTGCCGGGACCGGCGGCCCGGAGGAGGACGCGGCCGTCGGCCACGAGTCCCCGCGCCGCCTCCCGGAGGAGCACCCCGGCGAGCTGCCGCCGCCCCCGGCGCGCGACCCGCTCACGGCGCCGCCGTGCCCGTGGCAGGCCGTGAACGGCCCCGGCAGGGCACCCGGTCACCACGGCCATGTCGGCTGCTGAGCCCGGGGCGGGCGGCTGTCGGACCGGGACACCGGCCGGCGGCCCGGACGACGGCGAGGCCGCCCCGGCCGGACCCCGGCGGATCGAGGGAGAGGGCGGCGCACTCGCCGTCGCCGCCCTGCGGGCACACGGCGTGGACACCCTGTTCACCCTCTCGGGCGGCCACATCTTCTCCGTCCTGCACGCCGCGGCCGGCGCCGGGATGCGCATCGTCGACGTCCGCCACGAACAGACCGCGGTGTTCGCCGCGGAAGGCTACGCCAGACTCGGGCGCCGCCCCGCCGTGGCGCTGCTCACCGCCGGACCCGGCGTCACCAACGGCATCAGCGGACTGGCGACCGCCCAGGCCAACGGCGCGCCCGTCGTGGTGCTGGCCGGGCGGGCCGCCCTGAAACGCCGGGGCACCGGCGCCTTACAGGAGTTCGACCACCTCCCCCTGGTCACGCCGGTGACCAAGGACGCCCGGACCGTCACCCGCACCGACGCCATCCCCGGCGAACTGCGGACGCTCACGGCCACGGCCGCCACCCCGCACCGCGGCCCGGTCTTCCTCGACATCCCCCTCGACGTGATGCACCGCCGGGCGGGCGCCACCCTGCGCCCGCCGCTCGCGGCCGGCCCGCCCGCCCCCGACCCCGACGAGATCGCCAAGGCCGCGGAACTCCTGGCCGCCGCCCGCCGCCCGGTCCTCGTGGCCGGCGGCGACGTCTGGTGGGGCGGCGCCTGGGAGGCGCTGCGCCGCTGCGCCGAGTCGCTGCGCGTGCCGACGTTCGCCAACGGGCAGGGCCGGGGCTGTCTGCCCGCCCGGCACGAGCTGGCGTTCAGCCGGTGCCGTGACGCGCTGAAGGAGGCCGACGTCGTCGTGGTGGCCGGCACGCCCCTGGACTTCCGGCTCTCCTTCGGCCGGTTCGGCAACGCGCGCGTCGTGCACGCCGTGGACCACCCCGCGCTGCGCGCCACGCACGTGCCCACGGCCGCCGCCCCGGCCGGAGACCTGCGGCGCGTCCTCGACGGCATGGCGGCCTGGTCCGGGCCCCGGGCGGACCACGAGGAGTGGACGCGGCGGCTGCGGGACCGGGAACGGGCCCTGCGCGCGGCCGAACGGCCCGAGCTGGAGCACGCGGGCGAGCCCATCCACCCCGCCCGGGTCCTCGGTGAACTGATCGCCCGGCTCGACCACGACGCAGTCGTCATCGCGGACGGCGGCGACTTCGCGTCGTACGCGGGCCGGCTCCTGGACTCCCACCTGCCCGGCCACTGGCTCGACCCCGGCCCGTTCGGCTGTCTCGGCAACGGCATCGGCTACGCGATCGCCGCCCGGCTGCTGCACCCGGACCGGCAGGTGGTGCTCCTCCTCGGGGACGGCGCCTTCGGCTTCTCGGCGGGCGACGTCGACACCCTGGTCCGGCACCGGCTGCCGGTGGTGATGGTCGTCGGCAACAACGGCGTCTGGGGACTGGAGAAGCACCCCATGCGCGCGCTCTACGGTGCGGACGTCGCGGCGGACCTGCGACCGGGCAGCCGCTACGACCAGGTGGTCCAGGCGCTCGGCGGGGCGGGGGAGACCGTCACCGACCCGCGGCGGATCGCCCCGGCGCTGCGCCGGGCCTTCGCCTCGGGAGTGCCGTACCTCGTCAACGTACTCACCGACCCCGAGGTGGCCTACCGGCGCTCGGCGAAACTGGGGTGACTGACATGACGACAGCGGACCGCGGCCGGCTCGGCTTCGGCGTACTGCAGTTCTTCTCCTGGCCCGGCCGCCGGATACCGCCGGAGACCGTCTACCACCGCGCGCTGGAACGGATCGACATCATGGAGCGGTCCGGGGCCTACGACGCGGTGTGGCTCGCCGAACACCACTTCACCGCGTACTCGGTCTCCCCGTCGGTGAGCATGATGGGCACGCTGATCGCGGCCCGCACCGAACGGCTGCGCATCGGCACCGCCGTCTCGCTGGCCGCGATGCACCACCCGCTGCGCCTCGCCGAGGAGATCGCGCTGCTCGACGTGGTGTCCGGCGGGCGGGTCAACTGGGGCGCGGGCCGCGGCAACGACCCCACCGAGTTCCGGGTGTTCGGGCTCGACCTCGAACGCAGCTACGCGCTGTTCCGCGAGAACGTGGAGGTCGTCCTCGGGGCGTGGCGGCAGGAACGCCTCACCCACCGGGGCCGGTTCCACACCTTCGAGGACATCGAGGTGCTGCCCAAACCCCTGCAACGGCCGCACCCGCCGGTGTGGATGGCCGCCTCCTCACCGGAGGCGGTCGCCTGGGCGGCCTCGGCCGGCTACTCGATCCTGATGGACCCGCACTCCACCCACGCCGGCATCGGGGCCAAGTACCGGGCCTACCGGCAGGGCCTGGCCGACGCCGGCCATCGCGTCGACGGGCGGGTCGTCCCCATGGCACGGCTGATCGCGGTCGCCCCGACCGACGAGGAGGCCCGGGAGATCGCGCTGCGCGGCGCCCGCTGGACCCTCGGCTCCCTGAGCGACCCCGCCCGGCGCGACTACTCCCGCGGCATCCGCCCGGCCGGGGAGCGCCGGGCGGCACACGACAGCCGGGACCCGGCCGAGCGGTACGCGGACGACGTCGTGATCCACGGCAGCCCCGCCCGGGTCGCCGAACGGATCAGGGCCCTCCAGGAGGAGATCGGCCTGCACTACCTGCTGTGCGCGCCGTTGAGCCACGCCTCTTTCCTGCTGCTGACCCGGGAGGTCATCCCGAAACTGCTGTAATGGGAAACGCCCGGGAATGCCGAACCACGCGGCCGGGAGGTCGTCTTGAGGGTTGATCAGTGTCTTCTCGTCGACGGGGACGACACGTTG